>JAFAUH010000382.1 GCA_019243445.1 Streptomycetaceae bacterium
CTTGGCGTTGGAATCCCAGTTGTTGATGGCATGCGGATTGCCGGCCGACTCACGCATCAGGTTGCGGTAGATGCTGTCGTAGCTGCCGGGTATGCCCTTCTTATGCATGACTGCAAGCGACTTCTTGATCCAGATGTCCACATTACCGTGAGCGCGGGGAGCGGCGGAGGCGCTCGGCGCTGCGACGGTAGTGACCGCAATGGCCAGGCCAGCGGCGGCGATGCCACCCAGGGCGTACTTGCGGGCCTTGGCCAGACGGCCGGTCGTGGGCATGGTGGGGCGCTGCATACGAGAGTTACCTCTTTCATCGGGGACTCCATAAGTCCTATCTGGACAAATGGGGAAAAACAAGGAGAAATATTGGACTCATGCTATGGGGTTCTTTCGTACACGGCCGGGGTTCAGCACCATCAGCCCTGGTCAGCGGCCAACTCTTCCCCTAAGTTGCTTCGTATGTGACGCAGGTCATATAGGCGGCGTCACATCGCAAGCCCATGAAGTGACCCACGTCATATTGCCTGGGTCACACTCGCGAGGACGGCTCACCCCGAATTCGACAGAAGGCAATCCCCGAAAACAGAAAGGGCTCGCCGCTCATCACGTCACGCGAGCTCGAGGAGTGTCCTGAGTACGGCCTTGGCTGCGGCCTTGGCTACGGCCTCGGCTACGGCGAAAACGCCGAGGCCGGCCACGGTATGTACCGTGGCCGGCCTCGGCGTCGGTGTGCCCTGGGGCGATCAGCGATCAGTACGCGGAGTGGACGTGGTCGATCGAACCGTACCGGTGGGCCGCGTAGTTGCACGCAGCGGTGATGTTGGCGACCGGGTCGTAGATGTTCGATGAGGTACCGGCGACGTGGTAACTCTTGAACGTCGGGTCGATCACCTGCAGCAGCCCCTTGGAGGGGATGCCTGCCTTGGCGTTGGAATCCCAGTTGTTGATGGCATGCGGATTGCCGGCCGACTCACGCATCAGGTTGCGGTAGATGCCGTTGTAGCTACCGGGTATGCCGTGCTGCTTCATGACGGAAAGCGCCCGGCGAATCCAGCTGTTCAGGTTGCCCCGTGCGCCCGCGGTGCTGGACACCACCGTGGTGTGGGCCGCGGCATGAGCCGTGGCCGGCGCCGCGGCGGCCTGTGCGCTCGGTACGACTGCGCAGCTCAGGGCGAGCGCGGCGGTGGTGACACCGCCGGCGGCGAGCAGGCGGTTGCGGACGGAGGCAG
Source organism: Streptomycetaceae bacterium (assembly GCA_019243445.1). Taxonomy (GTDB): domain Bacteria; phylum Actinomycetota; class Actinomycetes; order Streptomycetales; family Streptomycetaceae; genus Streptantibioticus_B. The sequence continues at coordinate 1,224 of JAFAUH010000382.1, forward strand.
ACAGACGCTTGGTGGCAGAAAAAGACATGGGGGTGCGGACCTCTCCCGGATAACTCGTGACGTTGCTTGTTGGTCCCTGCGGCGGGGGCGCTGCATTTCCGATCAGCGGCGCCGAGCAACGAGGAAATGTCTAACGGATTGGGAATTAAGTCCGCAATAGCCCTATTTACTACCGTTTCTAGTACTGGACGACCGCAATAGTACCAATCTGTCCAGTTTGACGCCTTTGACCTGGAGGCATGCCCAATTCGCCTCCACTAGGCGCCTTCGTATGTGACACCCGCCATATGCATGGAGTCACACAGAGAGGCCGCTGGGATCAGGTTCAACGACCTTCGATGCCCCCGCTCCCGAGCAACTCAAAACCAATAACAAAACAGAGCAAATCGGACATAGCGACCTATGGTGAGACCCAGGCGCACACCGGTTCACCCTCCTGGGCTATCTCCGCTGGTCCGACCGGGTGGATTGGGTTTGCATGGACGAGCGGACGAAATCGGGCAAACAACCCTTATCGACAGCCTTGTCAATGACTTTCCGCGACAGGCGGCTTCGTCCGGACCGGGGATCCACCGCCCCTATTGGGGCGCGAGCCAGGAGAGTGGCCGATGTATGAGATGCGCGCCGGCCCTGCGTCGACCGGCAGTTCTGGATTCGTTTGGCATGTTCTCGTCAAAAATGACGCTCGCACTACGTTGTGCGGGCGCCAACTCAGCCCCAAGGCCGCGCCTCCCGAGGCGGCCTGTGAGGAGGAGGCGACAGAACGTTACTGCTTGTCGTGCATGACCGCCTTCCAGGAAACGATGAGCACCACGGCCCACTGATCATCGCCTTCGGCCCGCCCCCGCCGTGCAGCCGGGGCGGGCCGAGCGCATTCAAACTTCAAAACGCCTTGGCAGTACGCCGACTTCCGGATTTTCCGGACAACGCCTTGATCAGCTCGTCGCGGCTCATATAGGACCGGCCAGGGATCCCGGCATCCGATGCACGCTGGTAGAGCTCGGTCTTGCTCAGATCACGCAACCGCGGCTCGGCGGCTTTGCCCTGCGGCTTCTTCGGCTGCCGTGCGGACTTCTTCGGGCCGGCTTTCACTTCGCCCTTCTTCTTGCTCTGTTTTTTGCTTTGTTCGACGGATGCCTGCAGGGCGCCCATCAGGTCGATGACATTGGTGGACTCCGGAGGTGGCGACCCCTTCTCCACTTCGCCACCGGTGCGCTTCGCCTGCAGCAGTTCCGCCACCTTCTCCTGGTAGGTGTCCCGATATTCCCGGGGGTCCCAGTCGATACTGAGCGCGTCGATGAGCTGATGCGCCGTCTTCAGCTCCCGCTCCGCGAGGTGCACATTCTCCGGGAGATTCGGCAGTTCGCGACGGGGGTCGCGCACCTCGTCGGCCCAATGCAGCGTGTGCAACGCCAGCACTTCCCCCTCGGGCTTCACTGCGACCAGGTATTCACGGTTGCGCATGACGACGGTGGCAATCCCAGCCTTGTTCGACTCCCGCAGCGCCTCATGCAACAAGAAGTAGGCCTTGCTGTACCGCTCACTGCGCGGGGCTATGTAGTAGGTGGTGTCGAAGAAGATCGGGTCGACCTGATGGAGATCGACGAACCCCGTGATCTCCAGCGACTTCGATCTGCCCGGGGTGATCTCGTCGAGCTCCTCCGGTTCGACAATCAGGTATTCGTCCTCCTTGACCTCGTAACCTTTGACGATTTCGTCCATGGGGACCTCGTCACCCGTGCGTTCGTTCACCCGCTTGTTCCGGATCCGATCAGAGGTTCCGCGCTGGATCTGGTAGAAGCGGAAGGCGTGACTCTGCGTCGCGGGGTACAGCTGGATGGGCATGGAGACGAGCCCGAACGACAACGCTCCACTCCACATCGCACGTGCCATGGCCCCTCACCTCCTCCGCCTCCATCGCACTCCTCCCGTGTGCTGATCGCATCCCGACCGTGCGTGCCCCAAGGCTGCGGTGAGCCGGTTCTTCGGGTCGGCGTGCGGGGGCGGTCGGGGGACGACAGGCCCGGCCCAGCTCACCACCGCTCCCGCCGTGGACGCGCCCGTAGTCGTCGCGCTGCTCACCGCTGTCGGATGGGTGCTACGGGGAGGCGTGCCGCGACGCTCAACGATCTGCTGACCCGTCTCGACACCGCGGGCCGACAGCAGCGTCAGTTCATCGCAGACACCATATGAAGACCCGTGGCCTGCACAGTATTAAGGTCCGTGGCCTGCGCATCGGACTGCTGCTCCTGTCCGTACTGGCGTTCGCCGCAGGGTGGAGCTACCCATCACGCGCCACTCATCCCCTGCATGACGATACGTCATATGGATACGTCACCCCATTGGGCGCAAAAGGGGTTGTTGATTCTCCCACCAGCGGATAAATCCGCTCTGACCTGCGGTAACGCACTCAAGAAAAATTGACACAGCCTCAGAAACTCCCATCGACAAGCTCACTTCGACGTGCGCGCGTTTGCAGACCGCGTTCTGCTCTGCTCGGGCGCGGCGACTCGTCCACGACACGGAGCCGGATCCGTGACCGCGCCCTGGAGGCTGAGATGCATCCTTGGCATGCAAGCCGGATGGTCCAGATCTGTCACCACCGGCATGGGCTGCGCACCGCAGCGGCAACGGCCGCTGGGGCCGCTGGGGCCCTTTTCTTTCCCCTGCTGTCCGCCACCGACGCCCAAGCGGTTGCCCACCCTGTCTGGGATGCCCTGGCGGCCTGCGAGTCCGGTGGGAACTGGCACGCGCACACCGGCAACGGGTTTCAAGGCGGCTTGCAGTTCAGCGCTTCCACATGGGTTGCGCACGGCGGCACCGCGTATGCCCCGCGCGCCGACGAGGCCAGCCGCGGTGAGCAGATCAACATCGCCGAACGTGTCCTCGCTGACCAGGGACCGACCGCGTGGCCGGTCTGCTCGCGACGGATCGGGCTCTACGCTGCCGTGACCTCCAACGCTGGCGAGGCCGTGGGAGAAGCGCGCGCCCTCCGGCACTCCGTCATCCGGTGGACGACACTGATCCGCGGATACCCGACCAGGCATCACTGCCGACGAACCGCACACCGGAACCACTGGCATCGTCAGTATCACTGGCATCATCAACACTGCCCGCACCACCCGCACTCGCCCCATCTTCAAAACGCACACCCCCAAAACCCGCACCCCCAAAACCCGCACCCCC
>JAFAUH010000102.1 GCA_019243445.1 Streptomycetaceae bacterium
CGGTCACCGCGCTGCTCAGCACGCCCAGTCAGGACAGTGACCGGCCAGCCCTGTCCGCGACCACCGAGCATCCGGTCACCCGGACAGTGACCGAGGACAGCGCGTCGGCGGACAGCACCGCCCCGGACAACGCCGCCGAGTCCGGCCCGCACTCTGCCGTGTCCGGTGGCGCCGACCAGGGCGGACAGCCGGACACCCGTGCGGCGGACACTGACCGGCTGGTCAGCGCTCTTCCGGTCGCTGACCGGCCGGTCACCGGCAGTCCGGTCATTGAGCAGCGACCGGAGACCATGCCGCCTGTCACTGACCGGGGCAGCCGGACAGCCGGTGACCGCAGGGCTGACTCGGACACCGAGCGACTGCTTCGGATTGCCCGCGAGGCGGTCAAGGCCCAGGACAAGCTGACCCGCAAGGTGGTCGCCGAGGCGATCCGCGGACAGGAGATCTCCCTGTCGAACGACCGGCTGACCACATTGATGGTTCGGCTGCGAGAGACCGCCGGACAGCACAACACCGACGAGCGCGGACAGCACGCCAACAACTGCTGATCCGAGCGCGAGGTGGGTGACCGGGCCGGTCACCCCGACCGGTCACCCACCTCATCCATTCCGAAATGCTCCCTCACATCCCGAATTGGAGCCCCCGCCATGCGCACCACCCCCGCCACCTCGTCCGAAGTGAACAGCTGGATCGCCACCCTGCACCAGGCCGGCCACCTCTACCGGGCCGAGAACGAGCCTGACGGCACTTGGACGGTGCAACGACGCCGCCACAGCCGCCCATGGACCCTGCACCATCCCGTCCTGGCCATGGACTGGATCGAGGACCTCCTGCACGACCTTCGCCAGCGCGAAGCCGGACGGAACCGATGACTGTCAACGACACGGAGGGCACCACCCCTCGACCGCAGCGTGAAGTCACGACGGCTCCTGGCGGAGCGAGTTGTCGCATTGGATATCCCAAGGGGCTATCCAATGCGTATGTCCTTGCCCAGGGGGGCGAGGACGGCTGTGCTGGTCTTCGGACGAGGGCGCCCGAAGACCAGCACAGCCTTCGGCACCAGGAGGCGCCGCTCGGGGGAGAAGCGCCCGCCAACCTTGACCGCGACATCGAAGCCGACGCGCCGCCCACGCCCGCGTTTCCCGATCGCGAACCCCGCCGCCGCGCCTACCAGCCGAGCCACCGTGAAGACGTCATCGCCACACGCCTGTCCGCCGACGAGAAAGCCGAGATCATCGCTGCTGCCAAACGCGCCGAGATGTACCCGTCCGGCTACCTCGCCGCCGCCGGACTCGCCGCCGCCCGTGGTGCCACCACCATCAAGAGCAACGCGCAGCTCGACGCCGCCATTGACGAACTGGCCGCCCTGCGCGCTCAGATCTCCCGCATCGGCAACAACATCAACCAAATCGCCTACATCTACAACTCCGGAGGCCAGCTTCGCCCTGGCGAACTCACCTACGTGCTCACCGCATTGACCCGCACCCTCGCCCGCGTCGACGACGCGGCCGACGCCCTGGTGAAGAAGCGCACCTGATGGTCCCGAAGATCCGGTACGGCTCGCGCACCCACGGCCTGCTCGCCTACCTGTACGGTCCCGGAAAGCGCGACGAGCACACCGACCCTCACCTCGTTGGCTCCTGGGACGGCTTCGCCCCCGACCCCGGCCGTGATCCCGAGGCCACTCTCTCCCGCCTCGCCGCCGCACTGGATCTGCGCGTCAAACAGGCCGGTGCCAAGGCCCCGGCCGAGCACGTCTGGCACTGCTCGGTGCGCACCGCCCCCGGTGACCGTCACCTCAGCGACGACGAATGGGGCACCGTCGCACGCCGCCTGGTCCAAGCTGTGGGTCTCGCACCCGAAGGCGATCCGGACGGCTGCCGGTGGGTCGCCGTACGCCACGCAGACGACCACATCCACATCCTGGCCACCATGGTCCGAGGCGACCTGCGCCGCCCCCGACTGAACTACGACAAGAAGAAGGCCCAAGCCGAATGCCGCCTCATCGAAAAGGAGATGGGTCTGCGCCAGCTCAAGCCCGGCGACGGCACAGCCGCAAAAATGCCCACCAGCGCCGAGAAATTCAAGGCCGAACGCATCGGCCACTCCCAGACTCCGCGCGAAGCGCTGCGCGAGGCCGTCCGGCGCGCCGTCGCCGGAGCCGCCGATGAAGCAGAGTTCTTCACCTGGCTCCGCGAGGCGGGCCTTCGCGTCAAAATGCGACATGCGCCTTCCGGCGACATCCTCGGCTACACCGTAGCCCTGCCCGGCGACCGAGACCGCAACCGCGAACCCGTCTGGTTTGCAGGCTCCACCCTCGCCCCCGACCTGTCCCTGCCCAAGATCCGCCAGCGGCTCTCGACCCCACCGGCAGACTCCACCGAGGAGGCCAAGCCTTCTCCATCGGGGCGCTGGTCCCCGGCTGCCGAGCGGCGCCGCCACACAGCCGACGTCGCCGACCACGCCGCGCGCAGCCTGGACACTGACGGCGATGAGGCCGCCGCCCAGCTCGTCGGCGTCGGCGAACTCCTCGACTCCCTCGCCCAGACCTCCCCGGCAGCCACCCGCCAGGAACTGCGCGCAGCGGCCCAGGCGTTCGAACGCGCCACCCGCTCTCACATCCGCGCCGAACGCGCCGACAATCGCGCCCTGCGCGCCGCCGCTCGCGGAATCATCCACGCCGGCACCGCTCTCGGCCGAGGCGAAGACGGCGGAGCGACCGCCATGCTCCTGTCCACCCTCGTCCTGGTCACCCTGGCCGCCGCCCGCTGGCACTCCGCCCGCCACCACGCCCAGCAGGCCGAAGCCGCCCGCCAGACCGCAGAACACCTGCGCGCCGCCTACCACCAGGCCGCCGCCGCACCGTTGCAGACCCTGCGCGCCCAAGGCCGCGCCCTGCCTCCGGACCAGCGCCGCCGCTACGAGGCGAGCATCTCGACCGCGCTCCCCGACCGCGTCGCGACAGCCGCCAAGGACGCCAACCGCGACGCCCTGGCCGCCACCCTCTCCCAGGTCGAACAAGCCGGCCACGACCCCGAGGCGCTGCTGCAACAGGCCATTGCCATGCGCGAGCTGGAGACCGCCGAGAGCGTCAACGACGTGCTGGTGTGGCGCCTGCGCCGCCTCGCGAACCTGCCCGCACACCCCCAGCCCGACACCGGCCGAACGCCGACCCGCGCCCGCACCACGGCGACGGCGCGCGCGAACGTCCAGCCGACCCCTGCGGCCCCCACCGCCGCCGACCCACGCACCCGCCCTCCACGCCGCTGAAATGGCAGGCCAGCGACAACAAAGCCGCTGGACAACCACTCCACCGGCTGCTACGGATGAAACCCAGGACCACCATCGGGAGATGCCCGTGCTCGACACCACCGACCGCGACACAGCGCTGACGACCACCGTGCCCGCCGCAGGCGATGACCCACTGCGGCAACTGGAGTACGAGCCCGAGCTGCCGACCGGCCCCCTCGCGATCCGCTGTATAAACCACCCGCAGGAAATCTCACTCCGCGGCATCCCCGTACTCTGCTCGGCCTGCCGCGCCAGACGGGACTGGCTGCTGATCAACCAGGGCCGCACCGTCTGGGTCCGCTGCCGTTGCGGCAACCAATGGACGGAACCCGAGATCACCCGGGCCGACTTCGACGCCCTGGTCCACACACCGGAGATGACCATCTACCCGAGCGTCGAGGAGGCCATCGCCGCCGCCGGGTTCGACGGAGCCTTGGCAGGCATCTACCTGCTGTAAGCAGGGTCGGGGACCGGAAACGGAGCGGCAGCCCCCGCGCCGGTCACCGCCCTACTGGGTGCCCGTTTTCGATCTTCCTTAACGCTCTTGTTCGGCACCAGCCGATCAGGGTTGGCGTTCTGCGAGGTAACGCTGGAGATCGAGGTGCCGAAACTGGTACACCGCTCCCACCTGCCGCAGTACGCCTCGCCGCTCGTGGGCATCGGCGAGGAAACCCATGAAACGCCAGGGCACACGCCCGAGTACCGCCAGTCCGATCTGCGCCACCAGGAACTCCATCCACACCGACCGGACGAGTCCGAGCACGAATCCGAACGTGAGCCCGAACGCGAATCCGTACGCGAGCGTGGGCGGGAGATTGGCCCTCGGGTTCCCAAGCAGAGGATCGATCGCGAGCACGAGGCCGAACGCGAGTACGCCCATGAGCCCGCCCGCGAATGTCATGACTGAGAAGGTGCGGCGGTCGCGAGCCAGGACCGCGCCTGGTCCCACTGCCTTGTCCAGGTCGGGGTGTACCGAGTTGAGCCCGCCCATGAGCATGGCCGTGGGCCCAGCCGTAAGCCCGGCCGTGAGCCCGGTCGCAGGCCGCCCGGCCGCGAACCCGAACGCGAGCCCGGCCCCGAGCCCATTCGCGATCCCGAACGGGAGCCCGCCCATGAGCACGGCCGCGAGCCCGCCCGCGAGCGCTAGCCCACCTTTGGGGAGGGCTTTGGGGAGTTGCCACCAGGCGAGGTTGGGAGTGCCGTCGAGGGTATGTTGAAGGTGGTGGGCAAGGAAGATGAGGGTGTGCTGGGCCTGTTGGGCGGTCCAGCGGTTGGGGTGGTGGGGGTGGGGGGGGGGGGGGCGGTAGGCGGCGGGGATGAATGCGGCGAACAGGTGAGTGTCGATGTCCTCGCGGGTGGGGAAGCGGGACTGGTCGAGGAGTTCGTCGGGGTGGGCGAGGTCGGCGGGGTGCTCGTCGGGGCGGGGGTTGTAGATGGTGCGGGCCAAGAATAGTCCCAGCGGGGTGCTCAGTGCCTGGGAGGTGGGAGTGCCGGTGCCCAGCGAAGCGGTGACCCGGCTCCAACGGGCCGCGGCCCGGGTACCGATACCGCCGGCGTCGCGCTCCAAGTAGGCAGCTGCTTTCGCGGGGTCCAGGGGAAGCAGGCGGATGCCCGCGGCTCCGTTCAAGAGCACGGTGACCCCCGCCGGTGGGGTCAAGGCGCTGCGGTATTCGGCGGTGCGGCTGGAGAGCACCAGCGGCTGCCCGGCTGGTAGTACCTGGTTGATGGCGTGCAGGGCGAGGGCGCGTACTGCTTGGGGGAGTTCGTCCAGACCGTCGAGGACGGGCAGGATCAGCCGCCACTCCAGCAGTGCACGTGCCTGGGTGCCGGGGCTGGGTTGTGGGGGATCGGCGGGGGCGCGTAGGGCGGGGTGGTCTTGGGTGAGTTGGTCGGCCATCCAGGCGTACAGATCCTGCCGGGCTGGGTTCCACGAGGCCAGGGAGAACAGAACCGGAACAAGGCCGCCGGGTGAGCGGTGTTCGAGCAGGGCCAGCAGGAGGCGGATGAGCAGCATGCTCTTGCCGGCACCGGGCTCGCCGAGGACTACCAGGCGGCGGGTGGGGATGCGCTCGAAGACCTGAGCGATCTCGCCCCCTTTACCGGCCGGCCCTTCCGGGTCGGCAGCCCACGTGGAGTTGGCCGGGGACAAGCCAGACCAGTCCCTGGCCAACTCCCTCAAGTGCGGCCACGACTCCACCAGATCCGCATCCGCCGCTTCCCATTCGACTGGCAGAGGGAAAGGGTCGTTGAGACGGCGTACCTGCGCCTCGGCTTCCCACTGCTGGCGCACTGCCTGGGCCAGGAGGTCGGCCACGCCCTCCAGCCGGGCCGATGCTGGTCCGTTCTTGCCGGGGCGGAGCACCTGGTTGTCGGCAATGTGCTGATGGAACTGCCCGATGTTGTAGGCGGCGACCGCGCGGTTTGTGGCCTGGACCGAGGGAGGAGGAGCGGAAGTTGAGGCTGAAGGAGTGCCGGGCCCGTTCAGCCCTGGATCGGTCCCGGCAGCGGAGGGTTTCCCACGGTCACATCGCCCATGCTCCAGGCAGCAGCGGATCCGCGGTCGGCCCGGATTTCCACGTTCCCGCCGATGGCTTGCCCGCTGTCCCCCGCAGATACTCCGCTGGCTGTGCGAGACAGGGTCTGCAGCCGCCCGACTGCACGCTCCAATGCCTCGGCGAAGCCGGAATCGCGCTCTGCGGCATCTTCCAGGGCGAGTTGCACCCGCTGCCGGGTGCGGTCACTGGGCTCCTCCTGCCCGGCCTCGGCCTCCTCAGTCAGCTTCCGCAGCGCGGGGTCCTCGCCCAACTTGCGCCTGACCAGGTCGTGGAGATGACCCATCGCGGCATCCAGCGTGTAGTCGACCTCCTCATCCGCCCGGTCGGCCACCCGCTTCACCTTGCGGACCAACCATGCGAACACGTACCCGACCGCGATCTCCACGCCCATCATCCGCACCCCTCGACCGACGATGACAGCCAATCAGACCCCTACCCTTCCTGACGGGAGGAGAAAGCGCCTTGGGCGTGAAGGTTCTCTGGGCATGAGAACGGCTTTCTGCCGCAAGGCGCATCGGTACAGTCCGAACGCCGCCGGCCTCAGTCCTCGTCGATCCGCGCCAGTACCAGGTCGAGCCCGTTTCCGCGCGCGGTGACCACAAGGTCGAAGGTCGCGCGGGTGATCGGGCTCCAGCCGTGCCCCGACCGGGGCGGACGGAGAGCCGGCAGTGGATGCTCGCCGTTGGTGTACCACAGCGCGTCCGGCCCGAGGGCGGCGATTACCTCGTCTTCGAGGGCCCGCAGCTTCGGGTCGGCGAGCGGATCATTGCTGGATGGGTAGGCGAGTGTGGTGCCGAGGAGGCCGGCGATCCAGCCGGTGGCCTGGGCCGAGCCGAACGGGGGCCGCTCGGTGAGGCGCTCGATCAGCTCGTCGGCGTCCGTGACGGCCAGGGGGCAGACCGGGTTCAGGATCTCCCAGCAGACCTCGAACAGGGAGCGGTTTTTGTCTGCCGGTCGCAGTGTCGCGGCCACCACGCCCATGTTTGTAGTGGTTTGGTGCCGGGCCAGTCGGTTCTTCAGTGGGGCTTTCTTCTTCGCCATGGTGTCACTGGTGTCACTGGGTGAATGCGCGTTTGTCGTGCGGCGGGTAGGCGGGGTTCGGGCCTTCCGGGCGCTGGTAGTCCGCCTCCGTTAGGCGCCGGGTCAGGTATGTGGCCATCTCCGACAGCCAGCCTTCTCGGGACAGCCCTGGCGGCGGGAGCAGTCCGGCGCCGAGTGCGGTCATCGCCTCGGTGAGTCGGTCCTCTGGCAGGTGCATCTGGAGCAGTTCGCTGATTTCGGCGACTGCGGCGGCGGCCTGGTACTCCCAGGTGGTGGCGAAGTAGTCGGCGATGATGGCCTCGTAGTCCGGGTACCCGCTTCCGTCGGCGCCGGGATGAACATCGCTGGCGTCCTGGTGGAAGTAGCCGAGCAGGGTGGACAGGTTCGGCAGACGCTCCCGCCACTCCCACCGGGTCTCGGGCACTGCAGGTTCGGCCTGTTCGCCGCCCTCGGTGAACGCGACCAGGTGCGGGATCGTCAGCCGCAGGCAGTCCTCGCGGGTGCGGCCGGTCGGGGGGATGATCGGTGGCATCGAGGCCAGGTGGGAGGCGACGTCGGGTTCGTCGAGGCCTTGCTTGAGCATGTCCAGGATCTCTGCGGTGGCCCTGAAGGCCCGGCCCGGGTAGTAGGTGGCCATCCGCAGGTAGGAGCGCATCGCCTTCGACGGCCTCTCCGCGGTGTCGGTGAACCGCTCCTGGCGCGGCACCGATGCGTAGGCCTCCAGCAGGAGCCGCAGTTCCGGCAGTCGCTCGGCCCACGGGGCGTCATCGTCGAAGATATCTGGCTGTGTCATCGTCTGGGCCTCGCGCTGTCACTGGTGTCGATCATGATTCCCGCGTCCATGGTTCCCGTGCCGCCGTCAGCCGTAGGGGAAGGTGGTGAGGATGTAGTAGCCGCCCGGCGCGTCCGGGTCGGCGCGCAGCACGACGCGGGCGCCGTGCACCGGCTTGGAGCCGAGTCCATTTTGCCAGTCGCTGCGGGACATTGACCGGCCGGTGACCTCCCCGGTGTCCGCCAGGTCGAACTCCTTGGTGCTGCCCGTCTTGGCGTTGTTCAGCCAGTTGCTGATCTGCTGCTTGTTGGCGTTGATGGTCTGCTGGGAGAACTTCTGGGCGTCGCCGAGGTTCTCGTACGTGGAGGCGTCCTGCACTGCGGGCTCGTTGGCGAGGCGGTCCCCGAGCTGCTGGTCGCTGCGGCCGACGTGCTTGGTGACGCCGTGGCCGCCGTACCCCTCGTCGCCGAGCGGGTCGGCCTCGCGCGGCTGAGGCGGCTGCGGGCCCTTGCGGCTGCTGCGGGGCCAGGCGTTGTAGTCGCCATTGGCCATGGCCGCCATCCAGGTGTGCAGGCCCTCGTACGCCAGCGCCCCGCCGCCGGCCATGACCCCGGCGGACAAGACGTTCACCGGGACGCCGATCACGCCCCCGACCACGGTGAGGTCCAGCGCGAAACCGCCGACCTCCCCGCCGGCGCCTAGCACCATCAGGAACAGGCCGCCGACAGTTTCTGCCATTCCCAGCAGCGATTGCGGGCTGAACAGCACCTGGAGGATGTTGGCGAGCGTGTATCCGAGATCTTCGAGGAAGTTCCCGACCGCGCTGAGCACGTCGCCGGCCACCGAGACAACGTCGTCGACGACCTCCCCGACCTCGTCCCAGAACCCGTCGGTGAGGCCGTCGTGGTCGATGGCGTGCCGGATACGGTCGACCGCGTGCTGCTCGGCCCTGTCCCGCAGATCCTTGGCAGCCTGCAGCTCCCGCTTGGCCTTGCCCAGGGCGTCGCTTTGAGCGCTTTGCCTGTTGTGCAGGCTCCGCGCGGTGGGGTCGTCGGGCGGGGTGTTCGGCGGCAGCTGGTCGAGCTGCTGTTGCAGGGCCCGGTGCTCGTCGTCGGCGGCTTGGGCGTCCCGCAGCGCCTTGGCGGCTGCCTGCTGCGCGGTCTCCAGCGCGCTCGCCCAGTTTTCTTCGCTGCCTTCGATGACGGTGGTGCCGACGGCGTCGGCGGCTTCGTCGTACCGGTGGAACGCCTTCCGTAGGTTCTGCACCGTCTCGCCGGCGGTGTCGCGGAACTTGTCGGCGGCCGGGGACTTCCACGTCTCCACCGACGACAGCGCCTGGATCTCATCGGCCCGCCGGGTCAGTGCGTCGGCGATGGTCCGCAGGTCCTGACCGAGGCAGGCCACGGTGTCAGGCTCTCCGGGTACCGGATCGCCGGTCTCCCCGAGCACGGCCCACTCGGCGGCTGGCGGTCGTCTCACCCGTTGCTCCCGCCGTAGGAGGCGTCGACCTTGCGCAGCGCGTTGGCAAGCGCTTGGTCCGTCCCGTCGTAGGCGTCGGCGGCGGACTCGGTGATTTTGCCGAGGGTCTCGATCTGTGCAGCCAGCTTCTCGCGGTGGATCCGCCAGTCGTCGCCGAAGTCGTTAAAGACGTCGAGGAGTTTGGAGGAGCCGAGCTCGCGGGCGTCGTAGCCGTCGGCCGGGTTGGCATGGTCGGTGAACTCGGCGTAGACCCGCGACAGTCCGTTCGCGCAGTCGCGCAGTCGCTGTGTGTCGGCCTTCAGATCGGCCATACGTCCCCCTGGCGGTCATCTGTGAGAGCTTCAAACTATCAGATACATGCTCGAATTTCGCCAATTCCGAGGTGTGGCAGGGAGGTTGGGCATACGCAGGTCGAGCCGGGGGCTCGGTGCTCAGTACGGCGAGGCATGCTCTGCCGGTGAGTCGGGGCCGGTGTAAAGGACATGCCGCCCGAGGCGCATGGCGTCTCGGGCGGCATGGATGCGGGCGGGGTCAGGGCGAGGTGAGTAGCGCGGCGGTGAAGGCGCGGATCGCCTCGGCGGGTACGGCGGGTGCGAAGTAGGCGTGCCAGAGTGGATCGGCGTCGGCGGCATCGCGGGCTTCGTAGAGCCAGCCGCCGCCGTCGAGGCGGACCTGGAGGTGGCCACCGGAGCTGGTGTAGGTGGCGGGGGCGGAGTCGTCGTCGACGGTCCAGTCGGGGCGGTCGAGCAGCTCGGTGACGACGCAGGCCGCCTCCTGCTCATCGAGATACCACGGGGCATCGTCCGGGAAGGTTATTCAGAACCTCGTGGTGATCTTGTCGGCGTGATCGCAGGAGGTGGGATCGGCCCCCTCGGCGTAGCGTGCGAGGTGTCGCTACCGGCACGAACGTGCGGGGGGACCGATGCACTTCCACCGTACAACCGGATTGAGTCCACATCAGCTTGACGTTCTGGTGTCCCGTGTGGTCCGGAAGATCCCCCACTGGGACAAGCCGACCGGCCGACCGCACGCGCTGCCGCTGT
>JAFAUH010000176.1 GCA_019243445.1 Streptomycetaceae bacterium
GCACGCGCTGCCGCTGTGGAAGGCGGTGGTCGTGCTCTGCTTCCTGTTGCGCCACAACGACGCGCAGGTCCTGGCAGCGGAGTTGTTCGAGATCTCCCAGCCCACGGTCTCCCGCTACGGCACCCGGCTGCGGCCCGTGGTCCGGGACGCTCTCAAGGAGCTCGGGTTCGGGCTTGCCCGGCTGCCCAGCGCTGGTTGGTCAGAACCGGGATCGATGCAGGTCGAAGGCCCGCCGGACTGTGTCTGAGATTCGGATCTGCGCAGGCCGCAGGAGGTTGTCGAGCGCAGTGACCCCGGTCCTGACCAACCAGCGCTGGTGCACCGACCATGCGGTATCCCGCAGGAAGGTGAAGTCCTCCACGATCTGCTGCAGCACCCGCGGATCCCCGGGCAGCGGGTCGCTGTCGAAACCCAACTTCCGCCAATCACCTGGCAGTGGTGCCGAATCCGGGCCGGTGGCAAGGCTGGCGAAGCCAGAAGCAGGGGCAACCGGCACCAAGAACTCCCTGAGTCAGTGGCTGTGTCATACCGATGGAAGCCAGCGCATCTGGCATCCAGTTCAGGAACGAGGTTTCACTCGCGGGAAGTTCAAACATGGCCATCACCGTGACGCTCACCACTGAAAGCGCCAGGTGTCCGTGAGCCGGAGCAACCCACCATGCGCCGACCAGTCACCCTTTCGTCCGCCTGACCGCGTTCACGCCCCGGGCCGTGGGCGCACAGCGCCCGGACAACGTCCTCGAACGCGAACAGCACCGTGTCCATCGGACAGTCACCCGCGCCGCGGAGGAGGCGGAGGAGGAGGAGGAGGGAGTGCGTCTGCCGCGCCGCCATGCCTTCGCCGTGGACGGCAAGTGCCTGCGAGGAGCAGTCCCTGCCGAGGGTGGCAGGATGTTCGTTCTGACCGCTGTATGCCATGACGACGCCATGACCGCGGCACTACGGAAGATCAGCGCATCCCCTGGTCAAATCCATGGCCAAACCGGGCAATCGTGACTCTCCTCGGAGCCCTGACCCAAGCTGGAGCCTCTTTATCATATTGAAACGCTGCGGGATGGCCGTTTTTCATGGATTCGATCGCATTAGGGAACTTGCTTCGCTGGCAGCGCGCTAAATAACACTCTTATCAGCCTCCCCTTCCAACACATCGTGGGCTTAAATGGAGCATGACCTCCCCCCTCAGCTCTTACGGCGGTGGCTACTACACCTCGCCGTCCTTCCCGGACACCCCGATCTACGACAGTCTGGTCGCAGAGCGAGGCGCCCCCCAGATCGCCCCGATCCGGGTGCCTCCGCCGCCATACGAGACAGGCAGTATGTCTACGCTTCCGGCGCTTCCAGCACTCCCCGCGCTCCCCTCTGCGTCTTCGGCATCCTCTTCGTATACGCCGCAGCACGGTACATACACCGGCTACACACCGGCCTACCCCCCGGCGCCGCAGCCCGCCTCGTATCCCACCTATCCCGCCCCCGCACCGTACATTCCGCAGCAGGCAAGTGGAGCGCGCGGCTACACCGGCGGTTCCCCGCAACAGGCCCCCCACGCAACGCAGGTGCACGCAACGCAGGTGCCGCAGGCGCCATACCAGGGTGGTCCGGGGGGGTACAACGCGGTACGTCCGGTGCCGCCGCGCCCGGCACCTCCCCGGCCTGCGGCACCCGGTCCGTACGGCGGTGACCAGTACCGCCGCCCCAACAACGGGCAGAGCTACTGAGCTATGCCGAGCCGCCCGGACGAGGTTGTCGCTCGGGCTGACAGCATGACTGTATGAGAGCAGCACGACTGAAGGAACTGCATATCTATCCGGTGAAGTCGGTCGCGGGATCGGCGCCCGGTGAGACAGTTGTCGAGCCGTGGGGGCTCGCCGGGGACCGGAGGTGGATGCTGGTCGACAAGGACAGCCGCTTCCTCACTCAGCGTCAGTGGCCACGGATGACGCTGATACGTGCCGAACTGCTGGCGCACGGCGCAATACGGGTGGCCGCACCCGGCATGCAACCGCTGGACGTGGCCGTGCCGGAGCCGTGCGCCACCACATCCGTGCACATATGGCGCGACGAGGTGCAGGCAGTCGCCGCGGCACCGGAAGCGGCCGAGTGGTTCGGGACGTTCCTTGGCACTCGCGTCACCCTCATCCATTTGGATGATCCGGCGCGCAGACGGCCTGTCGACCCCGGGTATGCCCTGCCGGGCGAAATGGTCACCTTCGCCGACGGTTATCCGCTGCTGCTCACCTCCGCTGCCTCGCTCGATTCCCTCAACTCCCTGATCGTGCAAGGAGATCATCCGCACGAAAGTCCGCTGCCGATGAACCGCTTCCGGCCGAACGTCGTGGTGGAAGGTACGCAGGCATGGGCGGAGGACGGCTGGCGCCGGATAGTCATCGGCGAGGTTCGTTTCCGCATCGCCAAGCCGTGCAGCCGGTGCGTCATCACGACCACGGACCAGCACACCGCCGGACGGGGCAAGGAGCCGCTGGTCACCTTGGCCCGGCACCGCCGCTTCGATGGCGGTCTCATCTTCGGACAGAACCTCATACCGGAGAACCGCGGAACCCTGCGCGTCGGTGACGCGTTCACCATCTTGGAGTAGCACCTCAGAGCAACGCCGCCGCCGGCCGTCGTGCCGGATCCGCGCTCCTCGATCGGAGCCCTCGGCGCGCTACCGTGGAGCCCCGGTCCGCAGACCCAAGAGGTGGGGGCAGAACAGCACCATGGCACAGGGCGTGGCTCAGGTGACGCATACCGGTACGTCGCGGTGGCGGCGGCGCACAGGCGAGTACGAAACGCTTGCCGCCGCCCTGGAAGCGGCTGGCGACGGCGATGTCATCGCAGTCATCCCCGGCACCTACCGGGAGAATATCGTCGTCCAACGTGCCGTGACGCTGCGCGGAGCGGACGGCCCCGGCTCAGTGCGCATCGCCCCGCCCGGCGGTGTCGCCCTGACCGTACGAGCCTCCGCCACCGTCCAGGACCTGCACATCGAGGGGCAGGACACCTCCGCCGCCGCACTGCTCATCGAAGGATCGACGCCCGAACTGCAGGGATTGAAGGTCATCACCCGTTCCGCCGTGGGTATAGAGGTGCGCGACCGCGCCCGCCCGACCGTGCGCCGCTGCACCGTGGACAACCCCGCCGGTCTCGGCATCAGCGTGCTTGATTCGTCGGGCGGCTTGTTCGAGGAGTGCGAAGTGGTGTCGGCCGGCCAGTCGGGCTTTGCGGTCCACGGCGGCGCCTCGCCGCGTCTCGACCGCTGCCGCATCCATCATGCGAGCGGCGCAGGCCTGACGATGGCCGGCGACGGAACGGTCACCGAAGCCGTCGGCTGCGAGATATACGAGATCAAGGGCACCGGCGTGCAGATCACCGCCCGAGCCGCGGCTCATCTCACCGACTGCCAGATCCACCGCACGACCGGTGACGGCATCACCCTCGACACCGACGCTGTCGTCACGCTCGCCGACTGCGACATTCATGACATACCGGAGAATGCGATCGATCTGCGGTCACGTTCCGTACTCACCCTTACCCGCTCGACCGTGCGCCGCTTCGGCCGCAACGGTCTGTCCGTATGGGACCCGGGCACCCGTGCCGACGCCAACCAGTGCGAGATCCACGACAGCGAGGGCGACTATCCGGCGGTGTGGATCAGCGACGGCGCCGCAGCCGTACTGGACTCCTGCCGTGTGCACGATGTACCCGACGCCCTGTTCGTCCTCGACCGGGGCTCGCGCGCCGACGTCGTCGACAGCGACATCGCCCAGGTTCGCAATACAGCCGTCTCCGTCAGCGACGGCGCCACCGTGGAATTCGGCGACTGCCGGATCCGGGAGGTGACGACCGGCGCCTGGTTCCGCGACCACGGTAGCGGAGGCACCCTGGCCAACTGCACCATTGACACCGTGGCAACGGGCGTCATCGTCACCAAGGGCGCGGATCCCACCATCGAAAGCTGCACCATCGGCTCCGCCGCCGAGGCGGGGTTCTACGTCTCCGCGGGTGGGCGCGGCACGTTCACCGGCTGCCGGGTCACCGGTAGCCGCGGTTACGGATTCCACGTCATCGACGGATGCCGCTCCACGATGACCCGGTGCCGTACCGAGCGCTGCGCGCGCGGCGGCTACGAGTTCTCCGAGCCGGGTCCGGCCGTCAAGGAATGCACCAGCGACGAGAGCGCGGAGTTGCGCGCCGTCCCCGATGACGCCGCCCGTCCCGGCCCGCCAGGCAGCGGCCGTGCTGAGGGCATGTCAGCGCGTTCCTCGACGGTTCCGGCTGCGATGCCGGCCACCGGGTCGGGATCGTACGGACTGCTGGGCGGGGTGCCGCTGCCGCGGCCCGCCGACACCATGGCCGCCGGTGCACCTGCGCCCGCGCGGCCGGCCGAGGCCGTACTCAGCGAACTCGACGCACTGGTAGGTCTGAAGAGCGTCAAGAGCGAGGTGCGTGCCCTGATCGACTTGATAGCCGTCGGCCGCCGCCGGCAGCAGGCCGGTCTTAAGGCGCCCTCACCCCGCCGCCATCTGGTCTTCACCGGCTCCCCCGGCACCGGCAAGACGACGGTCGCCCGGCTGTACGGCGAGATTCTGGCGTCGCTCGGCGTGCTGGAGACCGGGCACCTCGTCGAGGTCTCCCGCGTCGATCTCGTCGGCGAGCACATCGGCTCGACCGCCCTTCGCACCCAGGAGGCATTCGAACGTGCCCGTGACGGCGTGCTGTTCATCGATGAAGCGTATGCGCTCGCGCCGGAGGACTCGGGGCGCGACTTCGGCCGTGAGGCCATTGACACCCTGGTGAAGCTGATGGAGGACCACCGGGGTGCGGTCGTGGTGATCGTCGCTGGGTACACGGCCGAGATGAAGCGCTTTTTGACATCCAATCCCGGGGTGGCTTCCCGCTTCTCACGCACCATCACTTTCGGCGACTACACCGCCGAAGAGCTGCTGCAGATCGTGGGGTCTCAGGCCGACGAGCAGGAGTACCGCCTTGGGGAAGGCACGGATGAGGCGTTGTTGAAGTACTTCACAGCACTGCCCAAGAGCCCTTCCTTCGGCAACGGGCGTACTGCCAGGCTGACCTTCGAGGCCATGGTGGAACGGCACGCGGGCCGCGTCGCCCAGCTTCCCGACCCGAGCCATGAGGATCTGCAGCTGCTCTACGCCGAGGATCTCCCGGAACTCCCCTGAGAGCCCCTCGCGGACGGGGCGCTGCCGTGCCGGTGCAAATGCCCTCCTCCGACGGGTCACAATATCGGCTCCCCATGGGAAGATGTTTGCGCTGCGGCACCGAAGAAGACGACGCAAGACGACAGAAGGGACGGGGCTCGGGGTGGGCGACAACCAAAACCTTCTGGCCGAGCAGCGGCGTGCCCTGATTCTCGAGGAGGTCAGGCGACGGGGCGGGGTGCGCGTCAATGAGCTGACGCGCAAGCTCAACGTCTCGGACATGACCGTGCGGCGCGATCTCGACGTGCTCGCGCACCAGGGCATGGTCGAGAAAGTGCATGGCGGAGCTGTCCTGGTCGCCGAGGCGAGCACCCATGAGCCGGGGTTCGAGGCAAAGGCGGGCCTGGAACCCGGTGCGAAGGAGGCGATCGCCCGCGCGGCCGCCTCCATGGTGGTGCCCGGCAGCGCCATCGCCCTGTCCGGCGGCACGACAACATACGCGCTCGCGCACCATCTGCTCGACATCCCGGATCTGACTGTCGTCACCAACTCCGTGCGCGTCGCGGATGTATTCCATACCGGACAGCAGCGCGTGAGCGCAGGAGCGCAGCGGGCGGTCCGCCCGGGGAGCGCTACGGTGGTGCTGACCGGCGGAGTGCGGACCCCATCGGATTCCCTGGTCGGTCCGGTCGCGGACCATGCGATCCGTTCACTCCACTTCGACCTGCTCTTCCTCGGTGTGCACGGCCTGTCGGTGGACGCCGGACTCTCCGCACCGAACCTTGCAGAGGCGGAGACCAACCGGCAGTTCATGCGCTCGGCACGGCGCGTCGTGGTAATAGCCGACCACACCAAGTGGGGCATGGTAGGCCTGAGTTCCTTTGCCGCGCTGGAGGAAGTCTCCGTCTTGGTGACCGACGCCGGTATCCCCTTCGAGGTGCGCGCGGAGATCGCCGAGCATCTGGCAGATGTGGTCGTCGCGGGCGAGAGGGACGAAGCATCCGAGGCATGAACGGCTTGCCGCGGAGATCACCTGACGGGTCGTCAAGCTCGGCACCACCCCGCGGCTGATCGTAGACCGGCTCAGCCCGACCAGGTGCCGGTGACAAGGAAACCGTCGATCGCGGCCGCGTAAGGAGCGATGTCCAAGCCCTGTTCCGCCAGCCACTCGTCGGAGTAGTATTTGTCGAGATAGCGATCGCCCGGATCGCACAACAGCGTGACCACACTCCCGGTCCGTCCCTGCGCCAGCATCTCCGCGACGATCCGCAGCGCCCCCCACAGCCCTGTACCGGTCGAGCCGCCCGCCTTGCGGCCGATCGCTCCTTCCAGCGCACGCACCGCGGCGACCGAGGCCGCGTCCGGCACCTTCATCATCCGGTCTATGGCGGTCGCGACGAAACTCGGCTCCATCCGCGGTCGGCCGATCCCCTCGATCCGCGAACCGCGCTCACAGGCCACTTCGGGGTCGCCGGTGACCCAGCCCTCGAAGAAACACGAGTTCTCCGGGTCGGCTACACAGACCCGCGTGTCGTACTGCATGTAATGCACATAGCGGGCGATGGTGGCCGAGGTGCCACCGGTGCCGGACGTTGCGACGATCCATGCCGGCTCGGGATGGCGTTCCTTGTCGAGTTGTTGATAAATCGACTCGGCGATGTTGTTGTTGCCACGCCAGTCGGTCGCCCGCTCGGCATAGGTGAACTGGTCCATGTAGTGGCCGCCGGACTCCGCCGCGAGGCGTGCGGAGACCTCGTAGATCGTTCGCGAGTCGTCCACCAGATGACATCGACCGCCATGGAACTCGATCAGGCGCTGCTTCTCACGGCTGGTCGTGCGTGGCATCACCGCAATGAACGGCACACCGATGAGTCCGGCGAAGTACGCCTCAGAGACGGCCGTTGAACCGCTCGACGCCTCAATCACAGGTCGGTCGGGCCAGATCCACCCGTTGCACAGCCCGTACAGGAAGAGCGAACGGGCGAGGCGGTGCTTGAGCGAGCCCGTCGGGTGGGTCGACTCATCCTTCAAGTACAGGTCGATTCCCCAGTGTTCAGGCAGCGGAAAGCGCAGCAGATGCGTGTCGGCGCTGCGATTCGCGTCGGCCTGGACCCTGCGCACGGCCTCTTTCAGCCAGGCACGGTACCGCTCGTCCGAGCGGTCCACATCCACAGTGGCGGCGGGGGCCCCGCTTCCTACGACGTCACGGTCGCCGACCTGCTCGACGGTGTTCACTTGCTTCCGGCCTCCGCTCGCCCCGCATCTGCGCCTGCGCATCGTGCCAGGCACAGGTCGATCATAGTCAGGCACTGGCCTACGAGCGTGCATCCGAGAGCCGAATCAGTGGGATCCGCGCCGGGAGTTGCGGATTTCAGTTCGCGGGGTGATTCTGGTCACACACGCGGAGTAGATGTGTCCTCACTGTATGCATTTCATGCTCAGGCTTTCCCATTCGAGCGGGCCGGGACCAGGCCCCGGACACGAGGTCGGCCCCACCGCGGAGGGAGTCGTAGCCGTGATTGCCCACCCTCACACATGGCAGTGCTCGCTGGAACTGGAGGCATTGCCGCACCGGATCGGCCAGATCCGCAGAATTGTCTCTGCAAAGCTCAGATACTGGAATCTCCATCCGCTCATAGACGCCACGCTGCTTGGCATAACGGAGCTGCTCGCCAACGTCCACCACCACGCCCACACGGACAAGCGCTGTTCCGTTGAGATCGTCTTCAGCCGCGGCCGACTGACCGTCTCGGTCACCGACAACGACCTCAGGCCACCGCGTCTCGGCAGCCCCATGGAGCCACTCGCCACCTCGGGGCGCGGCCTCGCGATAGTCGCCGCACTCAGCGAGAGCTGGGGCACGCTGCCCAGTTCGAACGGCGACGGCAAGGTGGTGTGGTTCACCCTCTGCGCACCGGCCGGTCCGCCCGCCACCGCACCTGCCGCGGTCGCCGTCCCGATGCCCGCGGCGGTCACCATCAAGCCCCGCAAGACCCGGCCTCAGGCGATCGCGGTCTCTCTCGCCTGAGCTTTATGCCGCGAGTGCCGACAGCGGGTCGTCCAGGACCGGCTGCCATGCGAGCTCAGCCGCGCCGACGAGGGTGTTGTGGTCGAGCGTGCAGCCCACAATCGGCACCGATCCGCTGCGCCCCCACAGGCTTCGGTCGGCGACCACGGCGCTCAGCCGCTCGGGGTCGGCGTCAAGGAGATGGCAGTGGAGCCCGCCGAGAACGATGCGGTCGGGATTGAGCACATTGACCAGTCGGGCAAGACCGAGACCGAGCCGGTCGATCAGTGCCTCCGCCGCCGCCCGCACCGTCGGATCCGCGTACTCCTCTCGCAACAGCGCAGCCGACTGATGGAGCAACGAGACCTCGGGGCCCGGCTCGCGCCCAGCGGCCTGCAGGAAGGCGAGCGGGTCGACCTCGACGTCCAAGCAGCCGCGCTCACCGCAGTGGCACGGGCGACCTTCGGAGTTGACAGTGAGATGACCGACTTCCAGGGCGAGGCCGGAGCTTCCGGTGTGCAGCCTCCCGTCGAGCACCAGCGCACCGCCGACCCCGCTGTGCCCGGTGGCCACGACCAACAGATGACGCGCCCCGCGGCCCGCCCCGTGCCTGTGCTCGGCGAGTGCGGTGAGGTTGACGTCGTTGCCGACAAAGGAGGCCACCGGCACACCATCGGGGTTCGTGATGCCGTGGGCGAGAATCCGTTCGGCGAACACCTGAGATACAGGTACGCCCGCAGGCCACGCAAGGTGCAGCGGATTAAGGGCTGTGCCCTCGGGCTCGGCGACCGCGGAGGGCACGGCGAGGCCCGCCCCCAAGCAGCGCCGACCCGTCGTCTTCAACAACTCGGCGCCGGCCGCCACGACGACGCCGAGGACGTCTGCCGGGTCGGCGGCCACCGTCATGCAGCCGGCCCTCGTGGCAACGATGCGCCCGCCGAGCCCGACCAGTGCGGCCCGGAACCCGTCGGCGTGCACCTGAGCAGCAAGGACGACGGGTCCATCGGGGTTGATGTCGAGTCGATGGGAGGGGCGGCCCTGCGAACCGGCGACAACGGTGGGGCGAGTGTCCACCCGAATCAGACCGAGTACTTGCAGCTCGGCGGCGACCGCACCGGCGGTCGCGCGGGTCACCCCGAGCTCCGTGGTGAGCACGGCACGGGTGGGAGCACTGCCGGTGTGCACGAGCGTCAGCGCGGGCCCCAGTGCCGAACGCCCTCTCTCGAGCTTTGTACGGGTCTGCGTCGTACGGGTCTGCGTCACGACCCCATTCTCACTTTGTGCCAAGTCGAAACAAAATAGGGACGGCGTTGATCGGAGCCGACCGCAACGTGTCCCGGCCGGCGGACGAGGGCAAGCTCAGTGATCCACTCCCTCTTGCTTCCCCATTGCTTCCCGGACCGTAAGAGGCCGCGCGGGCCATCAACGGTGCGACTACGCGCGATCGAAGCCCGACAGCGCCCGGCCCGCGAGCGGATGAGTCCTCACCAGCTCCGCCAGCGAGGTCGTACCACGGGTGATCCTTGTGAAGGCGCGCCACGCGGGCGGGAAGGCCGTCAGCGCCGCATGCAGCACTGCGGGACGTCGCTCGAAGAGCGCCAGCATCTTGCGGCCGACTGCCATCTCCACGCCAAGACCGGCCTTCACGGCGAACGCATAGTTGAGGGCCTGACGACGGGCATCCACAGCATCCTGGGCCTCGGCGATACGCACTGCCCACTCCCCCGCGAGCCGTCCGGAACGCAGTGCGTACGAGATGCCCTCCCGAGTCCAGGGCTCCAACAGCCCAGCCGCGTCGCCGCAGACAAGCACCCTGCCGCGAGAGAGCGGGGAGTCGTCCGCTCGGCAACGGGTCAAGTGGCCGGAGGAGATGCTGGGCTCGAATCCGGCGAGGCCGAGCCACGCGGTGAAGTTCTCGAAGTAGCGCTTGGTCGCCTCACCCTCGCCGCGCGCCGAGATCACCCCGACCGTAAGGGAGTCGCCCTTGGGGAAGACCCATCCGTAACTGCCGGGCAGCGGGCCCCAGTCGATCAGAATCCGTCCTGCCCAGTCCTCGGCTACCGACGTCGGTACCGGGATCTCTGCCTCCAGACCCAGATCCACCTGATCGAGCTTGACGCCTACATGGGCTCCTATGCGGCTCGCGCTGCCGTCCGCGCCGACGACGGCTCGACCCAGCAAAGTCTCACCGGAGTTGAGCACGACCGCGACCGTCCTGCGATCCGGAACGGCCGGACCGTGCTGCTCGACCCGCGAGACGGCCGCCCCGGTACGCACCTCGGCGCCCGCCTGCTCGGCTGCCTTGACGAGACCGGCGTCGAACTCGGGGCGGCTGATCAGTCCGAAGAGCATCTGGCGGGAGCGACGGGTGCGTGCGAGGCGTCCGTTGAGGCTGAAGGTGACCGCGTGCACCCGGTCACGCAATGGCAGCTCGAACCCCGGCGGCAGCGCGTCGCGGGACGGGCCGATGATGCCGCCGCCGCAGGTCTTGTAGCGCGGCAGCTCGGCCTTCTCCAGGAGCAGTACTCGGCGTCCCGCGGTGGCCGCCGCGTGAGCAGCACTCGCACCGGCCGGCCCGGCGCCGATCACGACGACGTCCCACACCGTCACGTCCTCGCTCTGTGCTTTCCCGCCGTCCCGGCCTGCGCCGTCACTGCTCACGTGATCTTCCGCTCTGTTCGTCTCGCCGCCTTCCCCGCATCCTATGGCGCCTCTTCCGCACCGCCGCTGTGGGAGCATCAAGGTGACGATCCACTCCCTATTACTTCCCAATTATTTCCCAGGTCGTAAGCATCCGTGGTCACCACAGCCGCACCCGTGAGGAGCCCTCATGTCCCAGGCCCGGTCCGTCGCTCTTGCCGAGACGGTCGCCGCCTTGATGCCCAGAGCCCAAACCGAACTCGCCGAGCTGGTGTCGTACCGCTCAGTCGCAGACCCCCGGCAGTTCCCGGTGAGCGAGTGCGAGAAGGCCGCCCGCTGGATCGCCGAGGCCCTGCGGGCGGAAGGCTTCGAGGACGTGGCACTGCTGGACACCCCCGACGGCACTCAGTCCGTCTATGGTCACCTGCCCGGGCCGCAGGGCGCGCCGACGGTCCTGCTGTACGCGCACTACGACATCCAGCCCCCGCTCGACGAGGATGCGTGGCTCTCTCCTCCGTTTCTCCTGACCGAGCGCGACTGCCGCTGGTACGGACGAGGCGCCGCCGACTGCAAGGGCGGCATCCTGATGCACCTCACGGCCCTGCGCGCCCTGAGTGAAAACGGCGGAGTCCCCGTGTCGGTGAAGGTGATAGCCGAGGGCTCCGAGGAGCAGGGCACCGGAGGTCTGGAGCGCTACGCCGAGGCCCACCCCGAGTTGCTCGCCGCCGACGCGATCGTGATCGGCGACACCGGTAACTTCCGGCTCGGCCTGCCCACCGTCACGGCGACCCTGCGCGGCATGACGATGGTGGAGGTGGCTGTCGAGACGCTCGAAGGAAATCTGCACTCGGGCCAGTTCGGCGGTGCCGCCCCAGATGCCTTGGCCGCGCTCATCCGCATCCTCGACTCGCTGCGCGACGAGTCCGGTGCCACCACGGTCAAGGGCCTTGAGGAGCAGGGGGCGTGGGACGGGCTGCAATACGAGGAGCACGCCTTCCGCACCGATGCCAAGGTGCTCGACGGGGTGGACCTGATAGGCGTCGGCACGATTGCCGACCGACTGTGGGCCCACCCGGCGGTGACAGTGCTGGGCATCGACTGTCCGCCGGTCGTGGGTGCCACCCCGTCGGTGCTCGCGAGGGCGCGAGCACTGGTCAGCCTGCGGGTCCCGCCGGGCATCGACGCCGCCGAAGCCCAGAAGGCTCTGGCGGCCCACATGGTGGCGGCGGCCCCGTGGGGGGCGCGGGTCGAAGTCACCCCGCGCGGCCAGGGCCAGCCGTTCCGTGCCGACACCTCCAGCCCCGCGTATGCGGCGATGGCCGACGCACTGCGCACGGCGTACGACGGCGCCGAGATGCAGATCGCGGGCGAGGGCGGCTCGATCCCCTTGTGCAACACGCTGGCCACGCTCTACCCGCAGGCGGAGATCTTGCTGATCGGACTCAGCGAGCCCGAGGCGCAGATTCACGCCGTCAACGAGAGTGTCTCGCCGCAGGAGTTGGAACGGCTCTCGCTCGCCGAAGCGCTCTTCCTCGTCAACTACGCGCGGGGAAAGGGCGCTTGAGGCCGTTCGCCGCCGGGCATCGGTGTGGCAAGTGCCGTCGCCCGGTGGCGAACGATGCTCTGGTGTTCGCTTCTCCGCCCGCTCCCGGGTTCCGCGGACAGCCTCGCCTGCCGCGCCGGCGGCTGATGTCACGGTCGGCCGGCCACTTACGCGCGTCGTTCATGGTCACTCGACCGGTTCGCCCGCCTCCAGATTGAAGGCCCGGCCACGCTCACGGGCACGCAGTGCCCAGTGCAGCCGGGCGTAGCGCTCCTTGGGCAGCAGTACGGCGGCCTCGTCCTCGGTGACGAAGCGGCAATCCCGCAGTTCGGCGGCGGGCAGCAATAATCTTCTGCTGTCCGCGGCGGAGAGCAGGCCGCCGTCGAAGAGCATCCGTATGCCCCCGAACGCGGGAGGCCGCGGCGGCTCCCAGTCAACGACGAGAAGCCGCAGTCCCCGTACGAGTTGAAGACCGAGTTCCTCGGCAACCTCCCGTACACCGGCGCACGCAGGCGGCTCACCGCGCTCGACGACCCCCCCGGGGAACTCCCAGCCCGGCTTGTAGGTCGGGTCGACGAGCAGTACCCGGTCCTGCTCGTCGAAGAGAAGCACCCCGGCTGCCACCGTCTCGCCGGTCGGCTCGGGTGTCTGGACGATGCCGCAAGATCCGGCGCCTTCCCGTACGGCTGCCGCAGCACGCTGTGCCGCCTGGAATGGGGTGAGCGCACTGGTGTCGATGACATACGCGTCATGCGTCAACCAGGGCAGGGCGGTGCGGTATGCGGCCAGATGGCCCAGGCACCAGTGGCGTACTGCAGCACTCGCCCCGGGGTCGCTCGGTACCTCCTTGCGATGCTCGATACGCTCGCGCAGAATCGTTTCCTCAAGGTCCAACAGCACATGCCGCACCTCAATGCCGCGAGATGCGAGCCCCCCGAAGATCTCGTCGCGGTACTCCTGGCGCAGCAGCGTCATCGGCACCACGAGCGGTCCACCGACCTCCCTCAGCAATGCCGCTGCGGTGTCCACGACAAGCTGCCGCCACGACGGAAGGTCCTGGTAGTCATCGACCTCCCCGAGCCGCTTTTGCGGGAGCAATCGCCGCAGGCCGCGGCCGATCAGCTCCGGGTCGTACAAGATGCTGCCGGGTATCAGGTCGAGCAGTTCGCCCGCGGCAGTGGTCTTCCCCGCGCCGAACGCCCCGTTCAGCCAAACGATCACAATTGCCCCCTCCTCGGTCGCACCCCGGCGCACCTCATGTAAGAAATGCCCCGAGCGCCCGGTCGTGCAAACGCACGAGCGGGCGCGCACGGCAGGTATCCGCCGGTACGCACGCGGCGCACAAGCCGTCGCGGGCCCGCCGACGTACGTCTCCCCAGATCATTAGCGCCCGGCCGGCGGTGCCGCGAGGGGGGCGCCAAAGGCCGCAGCCGCCGCACCGACGAGACCGGCATCGGCGCCCAGCTGCGCCGGGACGACCTTCACCCCTGCGGCGAACGACAAGGTGGCGTAACGGCGAAGCTGCTCGCGCAACGGGCCGAACAGCAGCTCGCCCGCGCCCGCAACGCCCCCGCCGACCACCGCGACCTGGATCTCGACCAGCGCCGCCGCTGCCGCGATCCCGGCAGCCAGAGCCTGAGCGGCACGTTCGAAGGACGCCCTGGCCACCGGGTCCCCGGCTCGCGCGGATTCCGCAACCGCCGCAGCGGTCGCCTCGACGCCCTCCGGCGGCTTCCACCCGGCATACAGCGCGCGACGGGCGATGTTCGGACCGCTGGCGATGCGTTCCACGCATCCGCGGGCGCCGCACGGACACGGATCACCGTCCAAATCCACGCTGATGTGACCGACGTGGCCGGCGTTTCCGGTGGGTCCAGGATGGAGGACGCCACCCAGGACGAAACCTCCGCCGACCCCCGTCGAGACGACCATGCACAGCGCGTTGTCGTAGCCGCGTGCCGCGCCCTGCCAGTGCTCGGCGGCGGCGATCGCGACACCGTCCCCCGTCAGCACCACCGGCAAGCCGCCGGTCGCTTCCCGTACCCGCTCGACAAGCGGAAAGCCGCACCAGCCGGGAATGTTGACCGGGCTTACGGTACCGGCCGAGGCGTCGACAGGTCCCGCGCTGCCAATACCGACGGCACTCGCCGATGCCCGGCGCAGATCGACCGCGAGCTCGCCGAGCACCTCCGTCACCACCTTCATCACAGACTCGGCATCTTCCGCGGCCGGAGTCGGCTGCTGGGCGCGCAACAGCAGCGTTCCGCGGCCGTCCACCAGGGCACCGGCGATCTTCGTACCGCCGATGTCCAGCGCCACGACAAGCCCGTCAGCAGCGGTTGTCCGCGCGGTGGCGGCTGCACTGTGCATCGGTCCGGTTCTCCCTCGTCCGCGGTGCGCTCCCGGCCTGGAGTAGACCCGTGAGCAGTCCATGAGGCAATGACGAGCCGAGAATATGAGAATAGTGCCCCCTATGAATATTCTGAAGATCTTGTGAGGGGGCTGTTCGGTTGTGGGCCGGGGGGCCCCTTCGGTCATGTGGTGGCCGCGGTGATCGTCCAGGTGTCGTTGTGGTGGTCGAGTCCGAGGTTGATCAGTCGGCGGAGGTTGAGGGCGGCGGCCCGGAGGTGGAGCCAGGCGTCGTTTTTGACGGCGCCTCGGTAGCGCAGGCGTCTGGTGCCGTGGGTAAGCCAGGCGATGCCGCGTTCGACCAGCGGTCGCCAGGTGCGGTACTCGTGCTGCCAGGCCGGGGCGGTAGCCGCGGCACGGGCGTCGGCCAGTTGCCGGTGCTGGGGGTGAACGGTCAGCACGCGGCCGGTCTTTGAGGTGGTGCAGCGCCCTCGACGCGGCCAGACGCCGCCGGAAGTAGATGAACAGCGAGGGATCGAACCCATTGTCCAGCAGGCCGAGTCCGCACGCGGCCTTCCACCGCAGATCGCAGCGCAGCGCGCCGACCGCGTCGTGGTCGGTCAGATTGAACAGCACCTGCAGCAGGCTCGCGGTGGCCAGGATCTGCGGCGGCACCGAGGGCCGCCCGTTCGGCGAGGGATACAAGTCCGCGAACATCCCCTCCGGGAACAGCTCGGCCAGGAACGCGAACACACTCCCGGCCGGAATCAATTCCCGGCACGTGGCCCACACATCAGGCCCGACCGGTTCCTCAGGTCGTTGCCCCATCACACCTACAAGTGTGGTCCCGGACCGCAGGATCCGGGACCAGTACGAGGCAAGATCTTCAGAACATTCCTATTGCCTGGATTGCCGGATCCCCTGGTCTGCGCCCACGTGCCGTGGGCGGGGGCGGGGCCGCTGTGGGGTGCCTCCTCAGCGTGTGAACCTCACGGACTCGGGCGGACGGTTCCGTTGGTGGCGGACTCACCTTGAGAGCATCGGCGCCATCGCGGCAGGGGCCTTCGCGCACCGGCCCTGGTGCGAGACTCCCGCGGATACCGCCCGCCTGATCGGCCGCATGTGCGCGGACTCCTGGCATCCCGGCTTCGTCTTGACCGTCGCGCAGGCCAGCCAGTGCATGATCGGCTTCGCCTACGGAGTGCCCAGCAGCCGCCTGGCCGCGCTCGTGGAACACCCGCCGACGTCCGGCCCGGCGCCGTTCGAGTTCCGCGAACTCGCCGTCCTGCCCGCCGCCCGCGGACACGGTGCCGGGGCCGCGCTACACGACGTCCTGACCGCGGCCACCCTGCCCGGGCCGCGCTGGCTGACCACCCACCCAGGCGCCGCCCCGGCCATTGCTCTCTACCACTCCCGCGGCTGGCGCACTCTCCGACTCGTTCATGACAGCTCGGACGGAGCCCCCATGACGCGCGTCGTGATGCACCGCTCGTGGTAGCCCGCTCCGAGGCCGATGGCTCCTGTTCGTTCGCCAGCCGACCGGATCAGAAATCGGCCATGGCCGGATCGTCGGTGCCTCGTCGCCACGGCGGGCGGGACGGCGGCGCCGAGTAGTTCCCGGCGGAGCCCTTGGGGGATGCCCGGGTGGGCTGTCAGCCGGTGCTGGTCTGGCTGCCTGTGCGGTTCCAACGGTGTTCGACCTTCGCGATGCGCCAGTAGCCCAGAGCGCAGGCCCACACGACGATGAAGAGGCCGACGATGACGAAGCCGACGTTGTTCAGGTCGATCCCGGAGATCCAGCCGGTGACCGGGTCGGTCAGGCCGAGCTGATCGTGGAGGATGCCGACCAGCTCGATCGTGCCGATCAGGAAGGCGACCGCGATGGACAGGCCGGTGATGGTGAGGTTGTAGTAGACCTTGCGGACCGGGTTGGAGAACGCCCAGTGGTAGGCGAAGTTCATGAACGTCCCGTCAAGGGTGTCGAACAGGCTCATCCCGGCGGCGAACAGCAGCGGCAGACAGACGATCGCGTACCACGGCAGTCCCGCGGCGGCGCCGGAGCCGGCCATCACCATCAGCGTGACCTCGGTGGCGGTGTCGAACCCGATCCCGAAGAGCACACCGACCGGGTACATCTGCCCCGGGCGGGAGATGGACTTGGTGAGCCGACCCAGGATGTGGTTCATCAAGCCGCGGCTGTCCAGGTGCTTGGCCAGCTCACGCTCGTCGAACTGCCCTGCGCGCATCGCCTTGAAGACCCGCCAGATGCCCACCAAAGCGACCAGGTTGAGGGCAGCGATCAGGTAGAGGAAGGTGCCGGAGGCCAGAGTGCTGACCATGCCGAGGTCCTGGCGGGCGCTGGAGTTGTCGTTGGTCAGCGTCGTCGCCAGCCGTGCGCCCGCAGCGATCCCGGCGGCCAGCAGCACAACGATGGTGGAGTGGCCCAGTGCGAACCAGAAGCCGACGGAGACCGGGCGCTTGCCGTCGGCCATGAGCTTGCGGGTGGTGTTGTCGATCGCGGCGATGTGGTCGGCGTCGAACGCGTGCCGCATGCCGAGGGTGTAGGCGGTCACCCCGAGCCCGAGGCCGAAGACCTCGGTGCCGATCTTGTAATGGTGCGGGGCCACCAGCGCGGCCAAGATCCCGAACGCCACCAGGTGCAGCGCCGCGATCACGGCCAGTAGCCCACCGGTGCGCCACCAGTCCCGGCGCTCCCAGCGGATGATCGGTGTGGCAGGTATCGCGCCGGGAAGGACAGCGGTCGGGGAAGAGTTTTCGGGCAGGGTCATCTGGGGCCAGCCTCTCCAGCACCTCGTGGATGGGTCACGCGCGGTGCCGTGGCCGGTCTCCTGGCTGACGGGTGAAGCGCCCTGCGCGGCCGGCCTTCCCAGACACACGTGTCCAGTGACCCCTTCCCCCCGACGGCGGGGAA
>JAFAUH010000385.1 GCA_019243445.1 Streptomycetaceae bacterium
GGTTCCGCACCGGCAGCCCGTGGCGGGACGTGCCGGAGGCGTTCGGCTCTTGGTCCAGGGTCTACGACCGGTTCGCCCAGTGGCGCGATGCCGGGGTGTTCGCCGCCGTGATGGAGGCCGTGATCGCCGAGGCTGCCCGCCGCGGGCAAGTGGACTTGTCCCTGGTCAGCGTGGACTCCACCATCGCCCGCGCCCACCACGACGCGGCCGGCATGGTCGTCGACAAGGATGTCCTGTCCGCCCTGGAGAAGGCTGCCGAGACCGAAAAGGGGCACACGAAAGGAACAAAAGCGGCGCAAGCGGCAGGCCGCGGCCGAGGATACCGAGCCCGATCCGGAGCGCGAACAGCGCCGCCGGATACGGCGCCGACGCCGGGCCCGTTTGAAGGCGGCGGCCCTGAGCCGCTCCCGCGGCGGCCTGACCAGCAAGATCCACCTGTCGGCCGAACGGCGCTGCCGCCCGCTGTCGTTCGTGCTCACCCCCGGGCAGGCCGCCGACAGCCCGCAGTTTTCCGCCGTACTGGCCGGAGTGCGGGTGCGCGGGCCGGTCGGGCGCCCGCGCACCCGGCCCGACGCGGCGGCCGGTGACAAGGCGTACTCCTCCCGCGCCAACCGCGCCCACCTGCGGAAACGGAAGATCAAGGCGGTGATCCCGGAGAAGGCCGACCAGGCCGCCAACCGGAAGAAGAAGGGATCGAGGGGCGGGCGCCCGGTCTCGCACGACGCCGAGCTGTACAAGGAGCGCAACACCGTGGAGCGGTGCATCAACAAGATCAAGGACTGGAGGGGGTTGGCCACGCGCTTCGACAAGAGGCCCGACAGCTACATGGCAGGACTCCAACTGCGCGGCGCAGTCATCTGGTTGCGCAGCCTCCATCCCGCCACATGATCACAACTCCGAACATGCCCTACGTCGAAGGCAACGGCTACACCATCTGGGGCTGGATCCCGTACCAGAACAACTCCGGCAGCGCTGTTACGTACTGTGCGCACGCGATCAATGTTCACAACCCCGGCGGCCCCTGGGCCCACGACTTCGGTTGCGACCACACCACTGCCGACCAGCAGGGGATGGCCTACCCCGGCAGGGCGGATCCGTACCGCAGCTGGGGCTGGCAGACCTGGGATGCGCCAGCGGGCTCGTACGTGATCTCCGCCGGGTTCTGGTTGAATGGCCACTACCTCGGTGACGTCGAGAGCCCGATGACCACCATCGGCTCGCACTGAGCCTTCGCCGTTCGGCGACGGCGAGTTCGTCGCGCCCGGCCCGCACTTCCGCAAGCTGCTTGGCCAGTTGTTCTTCGCGTTCGTCCAGTCCCGCGCGTCGCGCGGCGATCCGTTCCGCGATCTCGGACTCCATCATGAAGCGGATCGTAGGCCGCACCGGGGCAAGTGCGCGGAGGAACCGGCGAAACCGCTCCGGCCCGCCCCGTCAGACGATCAAGACCGCAGACTCCCGCCCACGACCAGCACGAGCACCCCAACCGGGCATCACGCCAGAGCCTCCGAACAGCACGTTCGAAGATGGCGGAGGCTCCCTGCACTCGGTGGCGGACTCCCAGCTCACCAGTGCACGCGACTGCGGACATTGACATCCGGCTGATTTTTGATCTGGTTCATGTAACGGTCGATTGTTCAGCAAGATCACCTGATGTGCGGTCGGTGGCCGACTCGCCGGCTGCGGGGCGGGAGATGGCCAGCGCGGCGGCGGTCAGAGCGGCGAGGGCGGCGAGGCCGCCGCTGAGTGTGGTGGCCGCGGCGAGGGCGGCGACGAGGACGAGGCCGCCGGCGTCGCCGAGTTCGCGGCCGAGTTCGGCGGCGCCCATGGTCTGGCCGAGCCGTTCGGCCGGGCTGGCCGCCGCGAGGGCGGCGAAGCCGAGCGGGGTGATCAAGCCGGTGCCGGCACCGATCAGGATGGCGCCGAGCAGGAGGCCGAGCAGGCCGGGCAGGGCCGCCGCGGCGAGACCTGCGGCCGTGATCGCCAGTCCCGTGCGGATCCCGGCGGTGGCGGTGATGCGCCCGTGGTCGAGTGCGGCTCCGGCGCGGGGCTGGACGAGGGCTGCGCTCGCGGCGAGCAGGGAGACGGCGGCTCCTGTGACGACGGGACCGAGGTGGGCGGCGGCTCCGGCGACCGGGAGGAAGCCGACGCCGACGACCAGTGCCGCGGTGGCCAGCGCCAGTGCGGCGGTCGGCTTCAGAAAACTGCCCTGGCTCAGCCGCCTGGCGAGGTCGAGTACGGTCTGCCGGGCCTTGGGCAGCGGCGGTATGGCGGGCACCGCGACAGCGGCCCAGGCAGCGACGGCCGCTGCGAGGGCGGTCATGGCGGTGAACAGCAGCGGCAGCCCGCCCCCGGCTACCAGGAGTCCGCCGATCAGGGGGCCTGCGGTGTAGCCGATGCTCTTGTAGAAGCCGTAGGAGCCGAACGCCCGCCCGTGCTTGGCGGCCTTCGCCGTCGCCGAGGTGGCCAAGAAACTCGTCGCGGAGACGCGGCCGTGCTACTCGCTGCCCCACGACTACTTCGTCGACGCCTGTCCCGCGCGCACTGACTACGCCTTCCCCAGCGGCCACAGCACCACCGCCTTCGCCACCGTCGCCGCCCTGATCGCCCTGCCCGCCGCCTATCTGACCAGCCGGACCCTGGGCCGCATCGCCGTCCCGCTCGTGACACGCCTGCGCACTGGGGTACTGCAGCCGGCGCTGACCGCCGCACCGGCAGGCGCCCACGCCGCCCGCTGACCGACGGCCGAGGAGACCCTGCCGGTGGCCCCACCCTCGCTCCCCGGTGTCCCGGCCGGCCTCGTCCCGCTGCTGGACCATTGGGGCGACCTGGGCGTCGCTGCTGTGGTGTTCGTCGTGTTCGTCGAGGGCTTCGGCGTGCCCGTCCCGGGTGAGACCGTGGTGATCGCCCTCATCTGGGTCCGCTGCACCCCGCCCGTCAACTGCGCCGACCGGGCACGGCGCGGACCGAAGAAGAACCAGCCCAGGCCACCGATCAGTACCACGGCGGCCACAGGGACGATCACATCGGCGATGCCCATGACGGCTCCCCGGCTCCTCAGCCGCTTCCAGGTTCCACCCTGCAATCCGGATACCCGAACCGGGTCCGGCTGCCACCAGTCCGACACCGGCGCGGCGGCCTGGCTCGCCGTGCGTTCCTACCTGGACTCCGCCCGCAAGCACGGCATCAACGCCTTCGACGCGATCCGCCGAGCCTTCACCGGCAACCTCTGGATGCCGCCCATCGCTCAGCCTGCTTGACCAGCAGACATCACGCGACGTCACCACGAGACATAATTCCTCGTGAATGCATGCTTACCCTCGGTATCGGGGCGTCTGAAGTCCGGGGTACTGCAGGAACCCGCGAGGGGTCGTGAGCGGCGGCCGTGCTCCTCGCACGCCAGCCCGACTCGTCGTGCTCAGCGAATTCCTCTCGGTCCCGGCACAAGCCTGCCAGGATCTGAGCCGTGATCAACTCGTCAACGGCCGCACGGGCCCCGGCAACACGCACCGGCTCTACTGTAGGAGAAAGCGAGGCGATAGCCGGGGTTCGGGTTCGCCCGGGACGGAAGCGTCCCGGCTGGACCTCGTCCATCGCGGGCACCGGGCCGTGCCCGGCACGGGCCGAGCCTGGCGCATTGGCAGCATCAGGATGTGCCGTGCCGGTCGGCGGGGCATGCCGCTCTACCGAGGAAGACCGGATGGCCACGACGATCCGCAGGGCAGTGATCCCCGCCGCCGGGATTGGCTCCCGGCTCCTGCCGCTGACCAAAGCGACGCCCAAGGAGATGCTGCCGGTCGGCGACAAACCGGTGATCGAGCACACCGTGCGCGAGCTGCTGGCGTCCGGTATCACGGACATCACCATCGTCGTCTCCGGAGGGAAATCCCTCATCCAGGAGCACTTCCGGCCCAACCCCGCCTTGGCCGATCAACTGCGCGCGGGCGGCAAGCATGCGTACGCGGACGCCGTGGAAGAGGTCGCGGAGCTCTCCCGAGGCGGCCACATTACCTATCTCCATCAGCACGGCCCCTACGGGAACGGCACGCCCGTGCTGAACGCTGCTCGCCACTTCGAAGAACCGGTACTGGTGCTCTGGCCCGACGACGTCTTCGTCGCCGAGGTGCCCCGCGCCCAGCAACTGATCAAGGCGTACGACGCCACCAATTGCCCAGTGCTGGCACTGCTGCCGATGAACCCGACTGATTCCCAGCGCTACGGCGTGCCCGTGGTCAAGGAAGACTTCGGAGGTGGCCTGCTGCGGATCATCGGACTGGTGGAAAAACCCAAGCCCGCCGACGCTCCCTCGCAGTTCGCGGCCATCGGAGGTTATGTCATCACCCCCGGCATTATCGATGAACTGCGTGAGCAGACCAGGCGCTGGTATGAGCACCGCACCGGTGAGGTCTATCTGTCCGACGCCATCCACGCCTATGCGGCACGGCGCACGGTGTACGGGCAGGTCCTCAACGGCCGCTGGTACGACACTGGAAACCCTGCGGACTACCTCGTCGCCAACTTCGCAACCGCGCTGGCACACCCCGAATACGGGCCGCTCCTCCGCCGACTCGCCCGCGACTCCAACAGCTACAACGGTCACATCACCTGATCGGCCGCTCCCTTGGGCTGCCCGATCCGGTGAACGCCAGGGGCGGTAGGAAATGAGGGTGACGGCAGCACCGTGCAGCCGGAACGCGCCGCAGGGCCGGGCTCGGGACGCGGATCGAGGTAGCAGCATATTCTCCTGGGAACTGGCGGTGCCGATAAAGTCAGGGGGGCGCTCTTGTCCGGTCCTCACCCCCTAACTAACTAACCAGAGGTAAGAGTTCCGTCTCTGACCCACGCGGCCTCGTAGGCCGCAGGCCCCGCGTGTCCATGCCGTCTTCGACACCTGTGAGGTCCGCCATGCCCACGCCTACGCCCCGCGAACTCGCTGACCTGCCGTATGCGAGCTACTTGGAGCCGTTGAGGGGCGAGTTGGAGCGGGAGGGCGGCTACGACACGATCCATGCTGACGGGAACGCTTTCGAAGATGCCGACGCCGACAGCGCCCGGTTCACCGAGTCCGCGTTCTCCTCGGTGACCTTCACCGGCTGCCGGATGCAGCGTGCCCGGTTCAATGACGTGTGGCTGCACACCGTGCGCTGGGTCGGCACCGACCTCGCGGAGACCCACTGGCTGGACGCGGAGATCATCTCAGGGGCCCTGGCCGGGGTGGAGGCGTTCAGCGCCGGACTGCGCCGGGTCACCTTCTTCAACTGCAAGTTCGACTCGGTGAACTGGCGCACCGCCATCTTGCAAGAAGTGCGGTTCGTGGACTGCCTGCTGCGCGATGTCGACTTCGGCGGCGCGACGCTGAACGGCGTAACCTTCCCCGGCTCGACGCTGGACGAGGTACGGCTGGGCAAGGCGCAGCTGAAGAAGGTCGACCTGCGGGGAACTGCGATGCTGGGGATCGCAGAGGGGATCGAGGCGCTGAAGGGTGCCACCATCGACAGTGCGCAACTGCTGGACCTCGCACCGTCGTTCGCCCAAGCGCTCGGCATCATCGTGAAGGACCGCTGACGCGGCGCTCCCGCTCCTCATGCGTACTCCAGCAGGGAATGAGCCGCGTCCAGCACGCGGTCGGCGTTGGGCAGGTAGTGCTGCTCCAGCAGCGGCGCCGGGTACAAGGTGTCGATGTCGGCGACGCGGCGGATGGGCGCTTCCAGGTGGCAGAAGCAGACTTCGGTAAACCCGGGCGCCTCATGGATGACGACCGCCCGTCCGGTGCTGCGGATGCTGCCGATCAGGGTGGGCTCCTCAAGCGGGATCACAGTGTGCATGTCGATAGCCTTCAGGCCAGCGGCGAGCAGGTACCGGGGGTTATCTCAGGGCGTGCCCGGCAGTCATGCCAGGGCGTCGTGAAGCGCGCTCCGGTTTCGGGTGACGTAGTTGATCTGGCGGCGGATGCCGTCTCCGGCTCCTGCTTGCCATAGCCGTTGGTAGGCGGGGTCGCCGGCTCTGGCTTGGTCGTGGAAGACCTTCCAGGTGTGTTCCATCCGCGCGAGTACCACCGCGGGCAGGGCTATGCGCGCGGCGGACTCCAAGCCGTAGGCATCGGCGAGGAGCCGGACCCGTTGCCCGCGTGGCACGAACGGGTCCGTCGGCCACTGGTCGGTTTCGTAGAGCGGGGTGAAGTGCCACGCTGCGAAGGCGATGTCCCACATCCTGGGGCCGGGGGCAGCCAGGTCCCAGTCGATGAACGCGACCGGCTGTCCCTCTGTGAAGGTGGTGTTCCATGGTGCGAGGTCGTTGTGGCACACCACCCAGTCACCGGTGGCCTCGCGCTGGTCGGCGGCGCCATCGGTCTTCCACCGCGCGGTGGGCGGTGGGGACCATCCGGCGGTGGCGTCGTGGAAGGCTCTGACCATCCTTGAGCCTTCGCCATCTTCGAACGTGCTGGTCGGAGGCTCTGGCGTGACGCTCGGTCGGGGTGCTCGTGCTGGTCGTGGGCGGGAGTCTGCGGTCTTGATCATCTGACGGGGTGGGCCGGGGCGGTTTC
This sequence comes from Streptomycetaceae bacterium, assembly GCA_019243445.1. Lineage (GTDB taxonomy): Bacteria > Actinomycetota > Actinomycetes > Streptomycetales > Streptomycetaceae > Streptantibioticus_B. The sequence continues at coordinate 6,542 of JAFAUH010000385.1, forward strand.
GCCGGTTTCTCTGCGCCGCTGCCCCGGTGCCGCCTACGATCCGCTTCATGGTGGAGTCCGAGATCGCGGAACGGATCGCCGCGCGGCGTGCGGAGCTGGACGAACTGGAAGAGCGGCTGGCCAAGCAGCTTGCGGAAGTGCGGGCCGAGCGCGACGAACTCGCCGTGGCCGAAAGGGTCTGGCACCGGATGGCCGAGCAGCTCGCCGACGAACAAGCAGTGGCCGCGCCGGTGACAGCCCAGGTCGCGGGCCGCTCGGTGCTGCTGGTCCCGCACCAGGAAGGCGGCATGGCCGAGACCGCGCTACCGCCGGAATACCAGCGCATCCTCGCCGTCGTCCGCCAGGCCGGGGCACCGGTGGCGACCCGGGCGGTCGGCGAGGCACTGGGCCTGGAGGCGGGCCCGCGGGGCAAGCTGGAGCCGCTACGGGGGAAGTTGACCAAGCTCGCCGAGCGCGGCTGGCTGCGCAAGCTGCCCGACGGCCGCTTCACCGTGCGCCTGTGACCAGCACCGCTGCCGACCGCCGCCGCGAGCGCCGATGCGAGTCGTAACTGCGGTGCCTCCGACGGTCGTTGAGATTGTGTGAGCAAAACCAACGAGCCCGCCGAGGGCGTCTCCCTTGTCTACCAGTGCAAGCTGAACGTGTCCACGAGCACCATCGCCTACCTCGCGGACCTGCTGCGTTCCCACCTGAAGGTGATCCGCTCCCCTTATCGGTCGCTGCCACCGGGGCGGATCGCGGTGCTCGTGCTGGCGATGCTGCGGCACGACCAGCGGCTGCTCGACCTTGCCGGCGGCAACGGCGTGCCCGAGTCCACCTTGCGGCGCTGGCGCGACGAGATGATCGGCTTGCTCGCCGCGAAGGCCCCGCGCCTGGACCGCGCCTTGCGCAAGATAGCCAGAGGGGGCGGGGAGGTGGTGCTGATCGACGGCACCGTGATCCCCACTCAGCGCCGCACCGGAGCGGCGGACCGGAAGAATTACTCCGGCAAGCACCACACCCACGGCCTGCACTTTCTCGCCCTGACCGACGAGAAGGGCAAGCTGCTGTGGATCTCCGCCGCCCGGCCGGGACGGACTCACGACGCCACCGCCGCACGCCACGACAAGATCGTCGAGCACTTGAAGGCGGCCGGTCTCGGCGCGCTCGCCGACCTGGGCTTCCTCGGCGTGGACAAGCCCGGCGACCCCGACGACCTGGTCATCGTCACCGGTTACAAGGCCACCCGCTGGCGCAAGCTCACCCCGGGGCAGAAGCAGGCCAACCGCGTGCTGGCCGCCGGACGCGCCCCCGTCGAACACGGCTTCGCGAACCTGAAGGCGTGGCGGGTCCTCACCAAGCTCCGCACCGACCCGGGCCGCGCTACCGCTCTCCTGCGCGCTCTGCTCGTCTTGACCAACCTCGAGGTCAACCGCTGACGGATGATCAAGTCCGCAGACTCCCGCCCACGACCAGCATGAGCACCCCGACCGAGCGTCACGCCAGAGCCTCCGACCAGCACGTTCGAAGATGGCGAAGGCTCCTTGCGACACCGATCACCGTGTCATCGGTGAACAGCCAGTCGGGCTCGGCCCCGCCGGTGGGGACCTGGCCGGGCAGGAAACTCAGCTCCTCCACCGGTCCTTGAGCACTGTCCTGGATACCGTACGGGGCGGGAGCCAGGGTCAGACCGGCCTGCCGCAGATGCGCCAGGAGCGCATGGACGGCGGGCGACCACGGCCCTGCCGGGCGGCGGACCCGGTCGCCTATGCGGCAGACCGTAGCGTTGAGGTGGCCACCTGTCAGGTGCTCCGGGGTCTCCATCAGGCTCCTAGCGAGGGGATCAACGGCGTGAAGCCGGTGGGGGAATCGCTTCCCTGGCTTGTGCTACGTTGTGCGTTCCACAAGGGATCGTTCGGGCTGGACCTCCACCCTCGGGTTGGAAGCCCCCACCCTCAGATAGCGGAGTCACGTCATTCACTTCAGCCTATGCGGGCCACCTCTGGGCGGGTGCGGACATTCCAGTCAGGCCAGCGCACCTACGGCGATCTTGTCCACCACATCGGCCCGCTCGGTTACGCCGCCGCCTTCGGCCTCTTCACCACCACCGATCATGGCCTTACCCGGACAGCGCCCTGCATGAACTCCACCCGGTCCACACGCATTGACCTCCAGCCCCATCTCGTGTCCGTCACCAACCGCACCAGCACCGGCGACCCCGACGGTGCGCAATCTATCGGTCATAGAGTTACTCGCAGCTCTCCGCGCCCAGACGCCCTCTTTTGTCAGCGTCGAGGCGGAGGTGCTCGGCCACCTCAACCATGCGGAACACCTGGCAGAGGAGGACCGCCTGGAGGCGATGTGCGACGAGCCTGCGAGTCAGCGCTCATCGAGTGCCATGATCTTCGTGTGGAGCGGAACAAAGGTGCTGTAGCAGGGCGGCTGACGACAGCCGCGCAGAGTGCCCGGCCGGTCTTGGTCTGACGGCAGAACGTAAGGAACAACCAATGGTGACAACCACAACGGACAGCGGAATCGAATCCACCATCACACAACTGCGGGAGGAGGTACCCAGACTGGAAGCACGGAAAGAACTGCTGGAGAAGGAGCTGACTGCTGTCAACGAGCGGCTAGCCCCGTAGTTCGCATGTAGCGGTTTCGGTTGGTTCTGTTGGCGGGCCGTGCCTGCGCCGAGACCGTGTTCGTTGGTCGGGTGTGTCAAAGAAGGAATCGAAGTCGCGGAGGGCGCGGACGGTGCGCCCGGTCATGAACGCCGTGGTCGAGGCCGGGGTGAAGAAGCGCCTGGGCGGGCTGCCGGCGGTCGCGGAGATCCTGCGTCGACTGGACGTGGCCGAGATCGTCGATGAGCTGTGCCCGGTGCGCGCCGATGCCAGTCTCACGCACGGTCAGGTGGTCGAGGTGTTGATAGCCAACCGTCTGACCAGCCCGATGCCATTGCAACGGGTCGGGGACTGGGCCGAGGCCTGGGCGGTGGAGGAAGTGTTCGGCACCGAGGCGGTGCTGCTCAACGATGACCGGCTGGCTCGGACGTTGGACGCGATCGCCCCGCATCTGGCGGAGATATCCGGTACGGTCGCTGCCACCGCGATCCACGAGTTCGGGATCGACGTGGCGAAGATCCACTGGGACATGACCAGCATGTCGGTATCCGGCGCCTACCCCGACGCCGAGCAGGACCCGGCGTTCCCGCAGATCAAGCACGGCCACCCGAAGGACCGCCGGTTCGATCTCAAGCAGATCCAGGCCGGGCTGGGCGTAACCGGTGACGGCGGCATCCCGGTGTTCTCCAAGGTGTTCGACGGCGGCGCGGCCGAGGTGTCGCAGGTCGTGGACACGATGAAGGCACTCAAGCAGATAGCCGGGCCCAGAAGGTTCTTGATGGTCGCCGACTCCAAGCTGGTGTCCTGGGCGAATGTGACCGCACTGTGCGCCGCCGGTGTGGATTTCACCGCGCCACTGCCGGCCGCCCGCGTCGAAGACGGCTTCTATGCCGGGCTCGACCTGGACACAGCCCGCGTGGTGGAGCACATCCCGCTCCGGGCCGAGAACATCCCCCCCGACAAGCGGGACGTCTACCGGGTGCTGGAGGACACCGTCACCCTGGCCGGACCACGCAAGAAGGACAAACCGGTCACGCTGCGCCGGGTACTGGTGCACTCCACCGGCAACGCCGCCGGGCAGCAGCAGGCCCGGGAAAAGCGCCTGGCCAAGGCCGCCGCCGAGTTGGACAAGCTGGCAGCCGGGGCCGGAGGCCGGTACTACAACACCGGCGAGAAGATCGCCGCCCGGGCCGGTGTGATCGCCAAGACCCGGCGCGTCGCCAAGGTGCTGCATACCGCGATCGGCACCCACCCGGACACCGGAAAACCCACGTTCACCTGGTCCTTCGACACCGAAGCGGTGGCCGCCGAAGCAGCAGCCGACGGCTGGTACGCCCTGGTCACCCCGCTGCCGGACCCTGCCGGACCCGCACCGCGTACTGCCGAACAGGTGCTGCTGGACTACAAGGGCCAATCCGGGGTCGAACGCCGCTACAGCGACTTCAAAGGCCCGCTGGCCGTCACCCCGATCTTCGTCCACAAGAACAACCGCGTCGCCGCACTGATCCAGGTGATCTGCCTGGCACTGCTGGTGTTCTGCCTCATCGAGCGCCAAGTCCGCGCCGCCTTGGGCGGCGACGGAAAGATGGCCGGTCTCTACCCCGACAACCGACGCGTCGCCCCCACCGCCCGCATGATCATGTATCACCTGTCCACCTTGGACTTGCACATCGGCAACATCCTGGACCCCCCGACCGTGCTGTTCGCCCGAGGAATCCACGTCCACCTACTCGAACTCCTCGGCATCCAGACCATCCAGCCACGCTGGCCAGAGCCCTGACCCGACCCGAACGAGCTACATGCGAACTACGGGGCTAGGAATATTCTGAAGATCTTGCCTTGTACTGGTCCCGGATCCTGCGGTCCGGGACCACACTTGTAGGTGTGATGGGGCAACGACCTGAGGAACCGGTCGGGCCTGATGTGTGGGCCACGTGCCGGGAATTGATTCCGGCCGGGAG
>JAFAUH010000144.1 GCA_019243445.1 Streptomycetaceae bacterium
CCCAGGACTCCCAGCCCTGGGACGAGAAGAAAATCAGGATCATGGGTGGCGACAGTAGGAACACCACACGCCTCAGCGCAAAGCACAAACTCCCTGGCCAACGGCACAGGAGGAGGTAATCACCACACGAAAACTAAGCAGAGACAATGTGCCGGAACTGGTGCGGCTCGAAGTCGATGCCGGTGCGGCGGCGCAGCCGTTCCACCAGGTCATAGACGGCGGAGTAGGTGAGCGGACGGCCGTGCGGGCGGCCCCAGAGGTTGACGAACACGTAGTCCGAGTCGAGGGCTCCGTATTCGCGGTTGAGGTAGTCGGCATACAGCCGCATCAGCTCCGCGCTGGCCGGGACCTCCCGTGAACGGCCCGACTTCGCCCGCGCCCGGTTCGCGTTCGACCGTGGGATCACGCTCACCTGCCGCTCGGCGAGCGCGATGTCCTCGTGCCGCAGGCCAAGGGCCTCGCCGATCCGCAGCCCGGTGTCCAGCAGCAGCGCGAACAGCAACCGGTCCCGCAGATGCTCGCACCCGTCAAGCACTGCCTGGGCGTCTCCGGCGGACAGCACGACCGGTCGCCGACGCGGCTGCCGCAGCCGGATCGTGCGGGCCCTCTGCGGACGGCTCTTGGCGATGTGTTCCAGGAACGGCTTGTAGGAACTGCCGCAGCCACGGCGGCCGGCGGGCCGCATCGTCACCATCAGCTCGCCGAGCGGCACCCCGTGGCGGGCGTGGAACTCGCAGAACGACGACAGGGCGGCGAGCTTGCGGTTCACGCTGGACTCCGCGCAGTGGCGGTCCGCCGTGGGCAGCACCGCGACCTTCCCGTCCCGGGCCTGCGGCGGCAGCCGCAGCCAGCCCACGAACCCGGCGACGTCCTCCAGCGTCACCGACCGCCAGTCCAGCCCGCGGCCGGCCAGGTAGACGAACCAGTCCTTCAGATCGTGGGCGTACGCCTTGACCGTGTTCGGTGACTTCTCGCCCCAGGCCAAGTAGGCCAGGTACCGCTCGATCGGCTCGACCGGCACGTGGTCGTCCCCGAGTACCGTCCACGACTCGGCCGCCGAGTCCGGCATCAGCACGCGCTGCACCCGCATGGAACCTCCCGCTCATCCGTGGTGGATGACGGAAGGTAATCCCATCCAGGACGGAGCCGAGGGGCCTTCACTCGTACGTGCTGGACGTGATGGACACAGCCTCATGGACTCCAGATAACGAACCCGAGCCGCGTGGCACCGGTCTTGTTCCCCACCAACTTCCAGTCATCGTCGACCAGCGTCCAGCTCGCCAAGAGCTCTTCCGGCGACCACTCCTGCCGCACGCCCGCCCCTTTCCTCACATCTCGGGCTTCACTCGGACAGCCCAACGAGGCACGCGAGACGGAGAAACGAGTCATCTGACTATCCGAAAGCTACCCGCCGGTTACCTTTCCCCTGGGGGCAGAGCTGGGAGTCCCGGGCCGTGATGTGATCGGCAACAATATGGCACGGGTGTTCGGTCGACAGCTGAAGCCTTGCCGTCCGCCATCATGGTGGCGGACGGCAGGGCCGGGTCTAGACGGTCAGCCACCGGGGCTGGCGTCGGGTCTCGTCAAGCCGCTATACCAGGGATGATCGGGCCGAGTGAGCCACCCTTCGGGCACTTCCACGAGGGGACGCCGTCGATCAGTTCTGCTACAGCGGGATGGCCATGGCCAGGGCACGGCGGGAACGGCGCGCCACCCGTGGCCTCCAGCACACCGTCTTGGAGCTGATCAGCCAGCTTGACCACGACTTCAGCATCGCTGAGGAATTCTTCGACCCATACTCCCCACCAGGAGCCGTCTTTGAACCTCAGCGTGACGAGGAGTTCGGAATCCGTCCCACGCGCGTTCGTCGATTCGTCCGACTCCTCGCCCTCGGTGATCCGCAACCACGAGACGAACGCTGAGCCGGAAGCAGGAGCTATGGGTTCCTCGATGGTTCTTTCCGTCATTTCAACTTCGAGTGAGCGGAAACCAGGGTTGCCGAGTTGGTGCAGGATCGTTTCTGCCCAGCCTCGCACGGTGGCGGTAGTGCGGCGCATTGTCACCTCGTGCTCCGCTAGTCCTTGGCCCGGACCTCGGTGGCCCAGGTCAGGGTGCCCGTGCCGGTCCGCCCGTTGATCCGCACCGGAAACGTCATGTAGTCCTGGAACTGGACGACATCGCCGTTCCTGACCGGCTTGAGCGTACCGTGGAAGATGTAGTCCTTGGGCTCGGGGTGAGGGGAGTTCTTTGGCATCCTCACGCCATTCTTCCACCACCACACACCGTGCTCGGTGACGTCGCCCGTGATGTTGGACTGCACGCTAGGAGCGATCCGGAGACCCCAGTTGATCACGCTGTACGCGCAGTTGAAGCGCGCGTCCAGTGTCCCTGCCGCGTTGGTGTAGGTCGGGTTCGTGTTGCAGTACAGCAGGTACGGCCCGTTGCGCGTGGCCGCTGGGGCCGACGTCTGGGCCTGCGCCGCTGCCAGACGGGAGGTGAGAGAGACATACAGCTGGTCGTGCCCGGTCTTGCCCGCCGTCGGCGCGGAGCCCGAGGGAGCCGGGTCCAAAGTGATGCGGAGGGTTACCGTTACCCCGTTCCTGATAACGGTCGAGGCGTACGCCCGCTGCTTGGCCGAGGCGCTCTGACCAACCGCAGTAGCGGCCCCCGCGACCTTGGGCTTCGGCGCTGCGGACGTCGCGAACGAGGCTCCGGCGCAAGGCACTGCCAGCGCCAAGGCCGCAGCAGTGATCGTCATGGCGCTCTTCAACGACACCCGTCTCCTGGTGCGCTTCTCGCCTCTAGACCCGTCCCCGTGACGGTTCATCATCCAGTTCTCCAAAGGTTCTTGCGGGTGGTCTGCAACGGTCACCGGAGCCCCGTGGCAGCTATCGGCCTTCTCGCAGCGGGCGAGGTGCCCCTTCTGAGACGGTCAAGGCCGGTCGACAGTTCAGCCAGCTATCACCTGATCGTCTCCATAGGCGCAGACCGCAGGCGGGCACGAGTGGTGCCGCGCTCTCGATCCCGCGGCCACGGAGTTGTCAAGAGCGGCCACTATCCCGGGGTCTCGGCTTGGAACCGCGGCCTCACCGCTTGATGTCGCCGGGTGCGAGCAGGCTGGTGACCTCAGCGATCGCCTCTGGGGAGGGCTTGAAGTAGCGGCGGACGTTCTCCGGCTTCTTGTGCCGGGACTTCGCCATGAGCATCAGCAGCGAGGCACCCTGCTCGCCGAGGTGGGTCAAGGCGGAGTGACGCCACTCGTGCAGGTCCCAGCCGGTGCCCGGCCCGCGCACGGCGGTGTGCTCGTCCAGCAGGGCGCGGGCCTGACCGTAGGACAGGCGGGCCAGTCCGGTCTCCGGGCAGACGTCCCGGGCGGAGACGGCCTTGCCGGGACCTGGGCGGCGGTGGGTGACGAACACCGGCCCCCGGCTGCGGCCCTTCAGCAGCCGGGGCAACAGGCGGGCGGTGCCGGCGTCCCAGTACACGGTCTCCAATACGAAGTCCTCGCGCGCCTGCCCACGGCGGCGGGTCTTGGCACGGGCCCCCTTGGCCTTGACCTGGGCACGGCGGCCGGCCAGCTCAAGGTTCTCGATATTCAGACTCAGGATCTCTTCCGCCCGGGCCGCGGTCTCGTAGAGCATCCGCCACAGCGCCTTCTCCCGCAGGTGGACCTCGCGGCGGGCGATCAGCCGGTCGATAGCCGTCTTCGAGCGGGCCGGAGTCTGCGAGTCCGGCACCGCGAGGCGCTTCGTCCAGGCCGGTACGGCCGGGGCATCATGGCCGCGCTCGCGGCACCAGGTAAGCCAGGACAGCACCGCGGCCCGGCGGGCGTTCCAGGTGTTGACCGCCGAGTTGCCCCACAGCAGCTCCAGCACCTCGCCGATCTCGTCGTCCGCCACCGTGGCCAGCGGACGGGCCTCGCCGAGCCGCGCGGCGGTCTTGCCCACCCCGATCCCGTAGTTCCGGACGGTATTCGGGTTGCCGAGCGAGTCGAGGAAGGCGTCGGCCGCCGAACGGACGGTCAGCATCCTGCCGGTCGGCAGCTGGACGACGGTGGGCACCACATTCCCCCTTGCCGCAGATAACAGGGCCGCTTCACGCAAGGGCCCGGAACCGTCACCGCAGGTCGCGATCAGCAATGCCACAGATAATAGGGCGTTATCTGTGGCACGACTTCAGCCCCCTCCCGCCGCCTACAGCCCATCAACCGCCCACCAGCGCCGATCGAGGCTTAGCGCCGGTTTTTCGTTCCGATGTTCCACCAGTATCAACCCCCTCTCCCTGCACGAGACCACGCTCTACGCCGGCACCGAGACGTCGATGTGGTATGCCAACCACATCGAGGCCGTGCTGTGCATCGAGGGCGAAGCCGAGCTCACCAACGACGAGACTGGCGAGAAGCACTGGATCACGCCCGGCACCATGTACCTGCTGGACGATCACGAGCGCCACACTATGCGCCCGAAGACCGACTTCCGCTGCATCTGCGTCTTCAACCCGCCGGTCACCGGCCGGGAGGACCACGACGAGAACGGCGTGTACCCGCTGCTCACCGAGGACACGGATGACTGAGTGAGCGAGCAAAGCAGCGAACAAAGAAACTGTAGGTGGAAAAGCGAGCCGAAATAGGCACTGCTCCGGCTTTCACGGAGATGGCTACCCCGATCAGGGCCGTACGAGAGGAGAGGGAGGCATCACCATGACAACCGCACCTGAACGCACCACCGACCTGTACCCGACTCGCGGGGCCATCGAGGTGTTCACACCGCGTCAGGATCCAGTGGTGTGGTCCGAGAGGGGCGCCGCGGGGCCGATCCCCCCGTCCGGACTCCAGGCGTTCGAACGCGACGGCTTCCTCACGGTCAACCCGCTGATCAGCCCGGAGGAGGTGGCGATTTACCGAGCCGAGCTCGACCGGCTGATCTTTGACCCGGACATGCGGGCGGACGAGCGCTCGATCATCGAGCCGACGTCACAAGACGTGCGATCGGTCTTCGAGGTACACAAGATCAGCGAGGTGTTCGCTGGTCTGGTGCGTGATCCACGCGTACTGGACCGCGCTCGGCAGATCCTGGGGTCCGACGTCTACGTCCACCAAAGCCGCATCAATGTCAAGCCGGGCTTTGGCGCGAGCGGCTTCTACTGGCACTCGGACTTCGAGACCTGGCACGCCGAGGATGGTCTGCCGCGGATGCGCACAGTGTCCATCTCGATCGCGCTCACCGAGAACTACGACACCAACGGAAGCCTGATGATCATACCGGGATCGCATAAGACGTTCCTGGGTTGCGTGGGTGCGACGCCGAAGGACAACTACAAGAAGTCGCTGCAGATACAGGAGGCGGGCACGCCATCAGACAAGGCGCTCACCGAGATGGCGAGCCGGCACGGCATCAAGCTGCTCACCGGCCCGGCCGGCTCGGCAACCTGGTTCGACTGCAACTGCATGCACGGATCCGGTGACAACATCACCCCGTTTCCGCGCAGCAATGTCTTCATCGTCTTCAACAGCGTGGACAACGCCGCGGTCGAGCCGTTCGCGGCACCGGCCCCGCGCCCCGAGTTCATCGGAGCGCGGGCCCCGTTCGTTCCGATCAAGTAACTACATACCGGCGCGGAAGGGGAAGGTAGCCGGCACCTTCCCCTTCTCATTGGCCGGCCCATAGACAAGGGCGATCTCTTCGTGAGCGTGCAGCATAATCGCGGCGGGGTCGCCCTTGATCTGCTTTCCGTTGACGTAGGCGCGCAGCAGATTGCCGCCGCCTGCCTTCAGCCCGCCGATGCGGTCGGCGTCGAGCGCCACGTTCCACTCGGTCATGAACTGGCCGAGGGTGAAGGTCGCCTTGGCAGGTGATTCGATGTGAATGATGCCTGACGGGTCATGAGTGTGCACCGGGCTGATCTGCTTCGCCTTTTCGTCGATGCCGATGAACGCGGGGACGGTCACCGGCTTGCCGTTGACGAGTACGTCAAGATGCGCGTGAATGTGCATCACATTTCCCTCCGCGCCCATCATCCCCAGGCCCGCGGCAGCGACGCGTGCCGAGGGATCGGCCGGGGCGTCCCACGGCGGCGCGGTGGTGCGGCCTTCGGCGGTGATACGCGGCGTGCTCGGCACGGCCATCACCGCGTGTTGTGTGTTCTTCGCGTCGCTCATCGTAGAAAAGCCCGGAGTCGAGGCCGATCCGGACGCGGCTGTTTTGCCGGAGCCGCAGCCCGCGAGCACGGCTACCGCGGCAGCGGTGATCGCGGTGACGGCGGTACGGAATGCAAGGCGGCGAGACATGACAGGCAGTGGCCCTTCTGATTGCGGCGAAACATGACAGGTGCCCGAGCCGCGCCCACGATAGCTGCACTGTGCCCCGCGACCGCTCAACACGGCGACGCCGACACCTGTCCTGCCCTCTCTTCCTGCCCTCTGTGCGCGGCGGCGGGCTACGCTCCCGCGCCCGAGCGTGCCTTGAAAGCCGCCTTGCGTGCTTCCTTGGCGATCTTCTTGTCCGGGTGCAGTCGCCCCATCGCCTCCAGCACATCGGCGGTCGAGGGGTGGTCCACTCGCCATGCCTCGTCGAAGAACGTCTCGTGATGGGCGACCAAGTCACCTACGAGTTCACTCAGCAGCTCTGGGTCGTCGTCGACCTCGAGCTGTGCGGCGAGTGTGTCGATGGTCAGCCAGAAGACCATCGCCGGATCCGGTGCGGGTACGTCGCCGGCCCCGCGCTCCGTCAGCCACACTCGCGCCAGACCGCCGAGTTCCCGGTCGCCGAGGACCTCGCGCAGCGCCGGCTCCGCCTCTGTACCGAACTGGGCCAGGGTCTGCTGGCAGACGAGACGGCGGGCGGGCGCTTCCAGATCGTCGCCGCGCGCGGCTGCAAGCAGCTGACGCGCCGCCTCGACAGGCTGTCGCTCGGCAAGCCACAGCGCGCTCTCGGCTGCCACGGCTTCCTCCGGGTAAAAGATGAGCGCGGAGAGCAGCGCAGAGGCGTCCTGCCCGGTGAGGTCGCCGAGGACCGGCACATGCACCCCGGCGTCGCGCAACCGTTCGCGCATGCCCAGCACACCGAGCGGTGTCAGCCGCACCATGCCGTAACGCGCCACCTCCTCCTCATCGAGTTCACCGAGTTCACCGAGCTTCCCCAGGTCACCCTGCGGCAGGGCGGCCGGATCCGCTGTACTCGGCACGTCTTCCTCCATGATCAGCGCGTCATCCACCGGCCGATACTCGACGAGGCCGGTCGGCGCGAGCATCCGGAAGTACTCGTCAAGGCGAATCATCACGTCCGACACCTCCTCCAGGACGGCGTCGGTCGGGATTTCCATCTCGTCCGGCACCAGCATGGAGGCGGCGAGCACGGGCAGCGGCACCCCGGCCGAGGAGACATCCGTGGCCGCATCGCCACGGCGTCTTTCGAGATCCTCCAGCGCGCTGAACAGATAGAGGTTGGCAAGCGCCCCGTCGAGGAACGTGGCCTCCTCCTCCGGGTCCCAGGCGAGATCGCCGAGAGCGAATGTGCCGTCCCCGCTCTCCCCCTCCACGGCCGCCGCCTCGTCGATGAAGTCCGCGAACCCCGAGATCACAGCCTCGTCGAAGACCGCGTCGAAGCTGGTGCGCCACAAGCCGATCACTTCATCCGGACTGCCGGAGTCGAGCGCCTCGAGACCCTTGCCCGGCACCGCCGTGCCCGCCGGGCTGTCGAGATCCTCGGTCGTCGCGGCATCCTCCGGCAGTTCGACTTCGACGAGGCCGATGTCCACCGCGAGCGCCCATGCATCGGCGGTGTCGTCCGCCCCCTCCGGTTCCTCGGTGAGTCCCAACTCGACGGCAGCACGCTCCAGTTCCCCGCTGACGAGCTCCGCCGCCGCGTTGATCCGTACGTTCGGTGCCGCCCAGCGGGCGAGGCGCACCGCACGGCCGAAGAGCGGCGCGCCGAGAGCGAGCCGCGCGAGGTCGGCGTCGGGAAGCAGCCGCACTGGCGGCATGTCGAGGCTGTCAGCAGCCATGTGAGGCGTTCTCCTCGTGCAGGTTCAAGACCAGGCGGGACCGTGGTCCAGCGTAGACGCAACAATCCCTGCGCGAAGGGACTGGGTCTTGTCCGGGAAATCTTCGCGGCCCCGGACAAGGCCTGGCGCCAGCCGCCACAGCAGAAACGGGCCCGTGGGGGCGGATCAGTTGTGGCTGTGCAGGACTGCGTTGAGGCCGCCCCACGAGCCGCTGCGCTGCAGCACCTCGACGGCGCCCGTCACCGAGTTGCGGCGGAAGAGCAGGTTGGCGGCGCCGGAGAGCTCAAGCGCCTTGACGACCTGGCCGTCAGGCAGGGTGACGCGGGTGCCCGCGGTGACGTAGAGACCCGCCTCGACTACGCAGTCGTCACCGAGGGAGATACCGATCCCCGCCTGCGCGCCCAGCAAGCAGCCCTCACCGATCGAGATGATCTGCTTGCCCCCGCCGGAGAGCGTGCCCATGATCGACGCGCCACCGCCGATGTCGGAGCCGTCACCGACCACGACGCCCTGGCTGATCCGGCCCTCGACCATCGAGGTGCCAAGAGTGCCTGCATTGAAGTTGCAAAAGCCCTCGTGCATGACGGTGGTGCCCGCGGCGAGGTGCGCCCCGAGCCGCACCCGGTCGGCGTCGCCGATCCGTACCCCGGAGGGCACCACATAGTCGGTCATCCGCGGGAACTTGTCGACGCCGTGGACGGCGAGGTGAAGCCCCTCGGCACGGGCCGCGAGACGGGCACGCTCGACATTGGCCACCGGGACCGGGCCGATCGTCGTCCACGCCACATTCGCCAGCAGCCCGAAGATGCCCTCCAGGTTCTGGCCGTTGGGCTTGACCAGGCGGTGGCTGAGCAGGTGCAGACGCAGATATGCGTCGTGTGCGTCGAGCGGCTTGTCGTCCAAGGAGGCGATGACTGTCCGTACCGCGACCACCTCGACTCCGCGCCGGGCGTCGGGCCCGATGGCCTTCTGCACAGCCTCGCCCAGCAGCTCGGCGGCCCGCTCCGCGGTCAGCCGCTCCGTGCCGGCGGGGTCGGCCTGGTCGACCAGTTCGGGCGCGGGGAACCAGGTGTCGAGAACGGTGCCGTCGTCGGCGATGGTGGCAAGGCCGGCGGCGACAGCGCCGGCAGCCCGGGGGGCGAGGTGATCAGCGGTAGCAGTCGAAGCAGTCATGCTGGAACGCTAACCGCTCCCCCGCCGCATGCCCAACTCGCCCGTATACCGGAATCCGAAATGACCCATTCCACAACAGCGAAGCCCGTGGGTCGGCTCGTTGAGCTAACCCACGGGCGGACATCAAGCGACAAGCTCAGACGTTGAAGCCCAGTGCGCGAAGCTGCTCGCGCCCCTCGTCGGTGATCTTGTCGGGGCCCCACGGCGGCATCCAGACCCAGTTGATCTTCAGGTCGTCGACGATGCCCTCGGTCGCCGCCTTTGCCTGATCCTCAATAACATCGGTCAGCGGGCACGCCGCCGAAGTGAGCGTCATATCGAGGGTGGCAACGTTGGATTCGTCGACGTGAACGCCGTAGATCAGGCCCAGGTTGACGACGTCGATGCCTAGCTCGGGGTCGACCACGTCGTACAGCGCCTCGCGGATGTCGTCCTCGGTAGCGAGCTTGGTGGTGGCGGATTCCTCGCTCATGCTGTCTCTGTCTCCCTATCGGCCAGCGCCTGCGCTGTCGCGTCCTTCCACGCCATCCAGCTCAGCAGAGCACACTTCACGCGTGCTGGGTACTTCGAGACGCCGGCGAACGCGACCGCGTCCTCCAGCACCTCCTCCATCGCGTCGTCCGGCTCGATCTTGCCTTTCGACTGCATCAGCTCCAAGAAGAGCTCCTGCACTTTCTGTGCCTCGGCGAGTTCCTTCCCGACGAGCAGGTCGTTGAGGACGGAGGCGCTGGCCTGGCTGATCGAGCAGCCCTGGCCTTCGTACGACACATCCGTGATCGTCGACCCGTTGAGCTTCACGCGCAGGGTGATCTCATCACCGCACGTGGGGTTGGTGTGGTGCACCTCGGCGTCGCCGTCCCGCAGGCCGCGTCCGTGGGGGTGCTTGTAGTGATCCAAGATCACTTCTTGGTACATCGAATCGAGCTTCACAGCAAAGCGCCCTCGTCGTCAGCCGAAGAAGTTCTGTACGTGCTCGAGCCCTTCGACCAAGGCATCGACCTCGCTCGGAGTGGAGTACAGATAGAACGACGCCCGCGTAGTCGCAGGAATTCCGTACCGCAGGCAGACCGGCCGCGCGCAGTGGTGTCCGACCCGTACCGCGATGCCCTGCTCGTCGAGGACTTGGCCCACATCGTGCGGGTGGATGTCACCGAGGGTGAACGAGATCGCGGCACCGCGGTCCTCGGCTGTCACCGGCCCGACGATCCGCAGATCCGGCACGCTCGCGAGTCGTTCGAGCGCATAACCGGTGATCACGTGCTCGTGGGCAGCGATGTTCTCCATGCCGATCGACGCCAAGTAGTCGACGGCGGCGCCGAGTCCGATCGCCTGGGCGATCGGCGGCGTTCCCGCCTCGAACTTGTGCGGCGCCGGGGCGTACGTGGAGGAGTGCATCGAGACCGTCTCGATCATCTCGCCGCCGCCCAGGAACGGCGGCAGGTCCTCCAGCAATTCCTGACGGCCCCACAGCACACCGATGCCGGTCGGCCCGCACATCTTGTGACCGGTGAAGGCCACGAAATCAGCCTGCAGCGCCTGCACGTCGAGCGGCATATGCGGCGCAGCTTGCGAGGCGTCGACGACCACCAGCGCGCCAACCTCCTGGGCGCGGCGCACGATCGCCTCGACCGGGTTGACGGTGCCGAGAATATTGGAGACCAGCACAAACGAGACGACCTTGGTCTTCTCGGTGATGACCTCATCGATGGTGGACAGGTCGAGCCGGCCCTCATCGGTGAGGCCGAACCACTTCAGCTTTGCGCCGGTGCGCTGTGAAAGCAGCTGCCACGGAACGATGTTGGAGTGGTGTTCCATCTCGGTGATGACGATCTCGGTGCCGCGCTCGACACGGTAGGGCTCGTCGGCGAAGCCGAGCATGTTCGCCACCAGGTTGAGCGACTCCGAGGCGTTCTTGGTGAAGATGACCTCATCACGGCTGGGCGCGTTGATGAACTCGGCGATCTTGTCGCGGGCGCTCTCGTAGGCGGCCGTGGCTTCCTCGGCGAGAACGTGGACACCGCGGTGAACATTGGAGTTGTAGCGCTCGTAGTAGTCGCTCAACGCGTCGAGCACCTGACGCGGTTTCTGCGAGGTTGCCGCGTTGTCGAGATACACGACTTTCTTCCCGTCATGGACCAGCCGGTCCAGGATGGGGAAGTCCTTGCGGATCGCCTCGGTATCAAGGAGGCCCGGCATGTTCATCACTCTGAGGTACCTCCCTTCACATATGCCGTGTAGCCCTCGTTCTCCAGCTTGTCGGCAAGTTCGGCGCCGCCGGACTCCACGATCCTGCCGCCGGCGAAAACATGGACCTGGTCCGGCTTGATGTAACGCAGGATGCGTGTGTAGTGGGTGATCAGCAAGGTGCCGACCTCGCCGGTCTCACGGACGCGGTTGACGCCCTCGGATACGACACGCAGTGCGTCGACGTCGAGGCCGGAGTCGGTCTCGTCGAGGATCGCGATGCTCGGCTTGAGCAGCTCCAGCTGAAGGATCTCATGGCGCTTCTTCTCGCCGCCGGAGAAGCCCTCGTTGACGTTGCGTTCGGCGAAGGACGGGTCGATCTGGAGGCGTTCCATAGTCTCCTTGACCTCTTTCACCCAGGTGCGCAGCTTCGGGGCCTCGCCGCGTACGGCGGTGGCGGAGGTGCGCAAGAAGTTGGAGACCGAGACGCCCGGGACCTCAACCGGGTACTGCATGGCGAGGAAGACGCCGGCCCGCGCGCGCTCGTCGACGCTCATCGCGAGCACGTCCTCGCCGTCGAGGGTGACGGTACCGCCGGTGACCGTGTACTTCGGGTGTCCGGCGAGCGAGTAGGCGAGTGTGGACTTACCGGAGCCGTTGGGGCCCATGATGGCGTGGGTCTCGCCCTGCTTCACGGTCAGGTCGACTCCGCGGAGAATCTCGCGGAGGCCATCCGCCGAAGAGTCGGACTCGACGGAGACGTGCAGGTCGTGGATCTCAAGCGTTGCCATGGGTGCCTCAGGACTCCTGGGTGACGGAGACGAGCACGTCGTCCCCTTCGATCTTGACGGGGTATACGGGGACAGGCTGGGTGGCGGGCAGCCCGGACGGTTTGCCGGTGCGCAGGTCGAAGCTGGAACCGTGCAGCCAGCACTCGATCTGGCAGCCCTCCACCTCG
This sequence comes from Streptomycetaceae bacterium, assembly GCA_019243445.1. Taxonomy (GTDB): domain Bacteria; phylum Actinomycetota; class Actinomycetes; order Streptomycetales; family Streptomycetaceae; genus Streptantibioticus_B. The sequence continues at coordinate 12,317 of JAFAUH010000144.1, forward strand.
CCCTCGGAGAGCGAGACGTTCGCGTGCGAGCAGATGTCGTTGATCGCGTACACCTCGCCCTCGGTGCGGACGATCGAGATGGGTGTCTGACCGACCTCGACACGCTTGGGAGTGTCCTGTTCGAGCTCACTCAGCGCGCAGACGCGGACAAAGCCATTGGCTGTGGTCATGAAACGGATGCCTCCAGCTCCTCTTCGATCTTCCCCAGCAGCCGCTCCTCCAGATCGGCCATGCCGATCTGCTGGACGAGCTCAGCGAAGAAGCCGCGTACCACCAGACGGCGCGCCTCGTCATGCGGGATTCCGCGGGCCATCAGGTAGAACAACTGCTCGTCGTCGAAGCGGCCGGTCGCCGAGGCATGCCCGGCGCCGATGATCTCACCGGTCTCGATCTCCAGGTTGGGGACCGAGTCGACGCGGGCGCCGTCGGTGAGGACGAGGTTGCGGTTGAGCTCGTAGGTGTCCGTGCCTTCGGCCGCTGCGCGAATGAGCACGTCGCCGATCCACACCGCGTGCGCATCTCTGCCCTGGAGGGCGCCCTTGTAGGCGACGTTGGAGCGGCAGTGCGGAGTGTCGTGGTCGATGAACAGGCGGTGCTCCTGGTGCTGGCCGCCTTCGGTGAAGTACAGGCCGTACAGCTCCGCCTCGCCGCCAGGTCCGCCGTAGATGACCCGCGGGTGGAGGCGCACCAAGTCGCCGCCGAAAGTGACGACCACGGATTTGAAGCCGGCGTCACGGCCGATGAGCGCGGTGTGCTGCGCCACGTGCACCGCGGTGTCGTCCCAGTCCTGGACGGAGACGACGGTGAGCTTGGAGCCGTCACCGAGCACGTATTCGACGCCTGCGGCGAGCGTCGCATCGCCGGTGTGGTCGATGACCACAACGGCCTCGGCGAACGCACCGACCTCGATCTGGACGTGTTCGTAGGCGACACCGCCCTCGCCGTGCACCGCGATCCGCACCGGATCGGCGAGCACGGCATCCTTCGGGATCGTCACGACCGACGCCTTCTCGAAGGAGCTGTACGCCTGGGCCGCGACCCGGTCCACCGGCTTGCCGGCCCTGCCGAGACGGGCGTCGCTGCGGTCGACGGTCTCGACGGTGACGCCTTCAGGAGCGGTCACCTCGACCCGTAGGCCGCCGGTCATCTCGGCGCTGCCGTCGTGCAGACCACGCAGCCGCTCCAGCGGGGTGAAACGCCATTCTTCCTCACGCCCGTGGGGCACGGGGAAGTCGGCCACGTTGTAGGAGGCGAAGGCGCTCACCCGCGCGTCGGCGGGCTGCTGGGGGGGCTGGCCAACCTGGATGGCACCTTCGGTGGTGCTGCCGGCCGGGATGTTGTCAGCCATGGCTGTCGTACTGCTCTCTTTCTCGTTCAGCGAAAGGTTCGCGCGATGGGGGCAGGATCGTTGCGGCACTAGCCGACCGCGCCCTCCATCTGCAGCTCGATCAGCCGGTTGAGCTCCAGTGCGTACTCCATCGGCAACTCGCGTGCGATGGGCTCGACAAAGCCGCGGACGATCACCGCCATGGCCTCCTGCTCGGTCAGACCGCGGCTCATCAGATAGAACAGCTGGTCCTCGCTGACCTTGGAGACCGTCGCCTCGTGGCCCATGGAGACGTCGTCCTCCCGCACGTCGACGTACGGGTAGGTGTCCGAGCGCGAGACGGTGTCCACCAGCAGCGCATCGCACAGCACGTTGGACTTGGCACCCTTGGAGCCCTCGCCGATTTCGATCAGACCGCGGTACGAGGTGCGGCCACCGCCGCGCGCCACGGACTTCGAGACGATGTTGGACGAGGTGTTCGGGGCCATGTGGACCATCTTGGCGCCGGCGTCTTGGTGTTGGCCGGAGCCGGCGAAGGCGATCGAAAGAGTCTCGCCCTTGGCGTGCTCGCCCATCAGGTAGACGGCCGGGTACTTCATCGTCACCTTGGAGCCGATGTTGCCGTCGACCCACTCCATGGTCGCGCCTTCATAGGCGACAGCGCGCTTGGTCACCAGGTTGTAGACGTTGTTCGACCAGTTCTGGATGGTCGTGTAGCGGCAGCGGGCGCCCTTCTTGACGATGATCTCGACTACGGCGCTGTGCAGCGAGTCGGACTTGTAGATCGGCGCGGTGCAGCCCTCGACGTAGTGGACGTAGGCGTCCTCGTCGACAATGATCAGCGTCCGCTCGAACTGGCCCATGTTCTCGGTGTTGATCCGGAAGTACGCCTGCAGCGGGATCTCCACGTGCACACCCTTCGGCACGTAGATGAACGATCCGCCGGACCACACTGCGGTGTTGAGTGAGGCGAACTTGTTGTCACCCGCCGGGATGACGGTGCCGAAGTACTCCTTGAACAGTTCCGGGTGTTCACGCAGCCCGGTGTCCGTGTCGAGGAAGATGACGCCCTGCTCCTCGAGGTCCTCACGGATCTTGTGGTAAACGACCTCGGACTCGTACTGGGCAGCGACACCCGCGACCAGACGCTGCTTCTCCGCTTCCGGGATGCCCAGCTTGTCGTAGGTGTTCTTGATGTCGGCGGGCAGATCCTCCCAGGACTCCGCCTGCTTCTCCGTCGAGCGCACGAAGTACTTGATGGAGTCGAAGTCGATCTCCGACAGGTCCGATCCCCAGGTGGGCATCGGCTTTTTCGCGAACAGCTTCAGACCTTTGAGCCGCCGCTTCAGCATCCACTCGGGCTCGGACTTCTTCGCCGAGATGTCGTGGACGACATCCTCGGAAAGACCGCGCCGGGCCGAGGCGCCCGCCACGTCGGAGTCGGCCCAGCCGTACTCGTAGGTGCCCAGGCCCTCGAGCTCCGGGTGAGTGGTCTCCGTGGGAGCAGTCATGCGGGGTTCCTCCCGGACGTGCGTGCAGATGCAGGGTTGGCTTGCGGATTGGCTTGGTTCGCTTGGGGTACGAACGTCGTGCACACGCCGTCACCGTGGGCGATGGTCGCCAGACGCTGGACGTGAGTTCCGAGCAGACGGGAGAAGACCTCGGCCTCCGCCTCGCACAGCTGCGGGAAACGCTCGGCGACATGCGCCACCGGGCAGTGGTGCTGGCAGAGCTGCTCACCGGCCGGCCGGTGTACGCGGCCGGCGACCGCCGGCGCGCCACGCGTAGTAGCAGCGTACCCGTCCTCGGTCAGCGCTTTGGCGAGCGCCTGCATGCGCTCCTCGGGGGCCGCGGCCTCGACAGCGGCGCGGTAGCGCTCGGCCTGCGCAGCGATCCGGGCCCGGGCGAACACCGCGACTGCGGCTTCGCCCTTCTCCCCGCCACCCGCCGACTCGGCGATCCAGCGCAGTGCATCGGCGGCGAGCTCGTCGTACGCCTGGTAGAAGGCATCCCGGCCGCAGTCGGTGAGCGCGAATGACTTCGCCGGGCGACCTCGGGAGCGCGATCCGTACACACGCTTCTCGCGAGGTTCGACGATTCCCTCGGCAACAAGCGCGTCCAAGTGGCGGCGTACGGCCGCGGGGGTGAGCGCGAGGCGCTCGGCAAGATCAGCAGCAGTGGACGGGCCGTGGTCGAGGATGGACCGGGCGACCCGGTTGCGGGTGCCGCGGTGACCTTCGGCCTCACTCTGCTCGACAGCGGGCAACGCAGAGGCGGCGGTCGGTACGACCGCCTGCTCCCCGGAAGCCTCGCGCGCGTATTTCACAACACCATTGTTGCGTAATTCCTCGGCAACGTACAAGCGGCGTTCAGATCACGGACCGTGTGTTTCATCACGTAAGGCGCACCTAACCAACCGGAACCGGACACTCTGCACGGCGCCCGCCGACGTCAATCGGCTGAGGGCACGAGGGGTCCCCCTGCCAGGAATCCGGACGGCCCCCAGGTCGTAAACTCTGGCCCATGCAGAGCACCCCCGCGGTCGAGGTCACCGGCCTGGTCAAGCGGTACGGGGCGAAGACCGCAGTGAACGGGCTCGACCTCTCCGTACCGCGCGGCTGTGTGGCTGCCGTGCTCGGCCCCAACGGCGCCGGAAAGACCACCACCGTCGAGACGTGCGAGGGCTACCGCCGTCCCGACGCGGGCCATGTTCGCGTCCTCGGGCTCGACCCGGTCGCCGAGGCGGCCTCGCTGCGGCCCAGGATCGGGGTGATGCTGCAGTCCGGCGGCATCTATCCCGGTGCGCGGGCCGCCGAGATGCTGCGGCACACCGCCAAGCTTCACCGCGAGCCGCTCGATGCGAATGCGCTCATCGAGCGGCTCGGCCTCGGAAGTTGCGGCCGCATCCCGTACCGGCGGCTCTCCGGCGGCCAGCCGCAGCGGCCTGCGCTCGCGATGGCCATCATCGGCCGCCCCGAACTGGTCTTCCTCGACGAACCGACGGCCGGTCTCGACCCCCAGGCGCGTCGGGCCACCTGGGATCTGGTGCGCGAGCTGCGCGCCGACGGCGCGACCGTCGTGCTGACCACCCACTTCATGGACGAGGCGGAAAAGCTCGCCGATACCGTCGTGATCATCGACGGCGGCAAGGTGATCGCCCACGGTGCGCCCGAGGAGCTGGCTCGCGGCGGTGCCAAGGACACCTTGCGCTTTTCTGGGCGCCCCGGGCTCGATCTCGCCTCACTGCTCAAGGCGCTGCCCGCCGACACCGCCGCGGCCGAGCTGACGCCGGGCAGCTACTGGGTCAAGGGCAAAGTCGACCCGCAGATGCTGGCCACCGTCACCTCCTGGTGCGCACAGCACAGTGTGATGCCGGACCGGATAGCGGTCGAACGGCGCACGTTGGAGGACGTCTTCCTTGAGCTGACCGGCAAGGAGTTGCGCTCATGACCGCCACCACCGGAGCGAGGACCGCAACGGCCACCGGAACCTTCACTCCGCAGCCAGGTGCGGCTCCGCTGACGCGCATGATCGCCGCGCAGACCGTGCTCGAGACGCGGATGCTGCTGCGCAATGGTGAGCAGCTGCTGCTGACGATCGTGATCCCGGCGCTGCTGCTCGTGGTTTTCAGCGCCGCGCCCATCGTCACCACAGGCGCCGGCAAGCGTGTTGACTTCCTTGCCCCCGGGCTCCTGGCGCTCGCCGTGATGTCGACGGCCTTCACCGGGCAGGCGATCGCGACCGGATTCGAGCGGAGGTATGGGGTGCTCAAGCGGTTGGGCGCCTCCCCGCTGCCGCGCTGGGCGCTGATGACCGCGAAGACGGGATCCGTGCTGGTCACCGAGGTGCTGCAAGTGGCGCTGCTAACGGTGATCGCGCTGGCGCTGGGCTGGTCGCCGCACGGGAACGCGACCTCGGTGGCGCTGCTGCTCGTCTTGGGCACGGCTGCGTTCTCCGGGCTCGGACTGCTGATGGCGGGGACGCTGAAGGCAGAGGCGACGCTGGCCGCCGCCAACCTGGTCTTCCTTCTGCTGCTGGTGGGCGGCGGGGTAATAGTGCCGCTGAGCACATTCCCGCACGGCGTCGCCACCGCGCTGCATATGCTGCCGATCTCGGCCCTGGCGGAGGGCTTGCGCGAGGTGCTCCAGCATGGTGCGGGCATGCCCTGGGGAGATCTGGGGATCCTGGCGGTTTGGGCGGTACTGGGACTGACCGCGGCGGGACGTTTCTTCCGCTGGGAATGACGAACCCGCACCCCTCGTGAAGGAATGCACAAGCACGTGCCTACGATGAGCGGGTGTCCAAAACGCTCAATCCCTTCGCGCTGATCGCCGAACGGTGGCAGCCCTCGCCCCGGTTCGTGACCAGGGCCGCGCTCGCCACCATGGTGATGGCTGTGGTCATCGTGGTCACCGGTGGAGTGGTCCGGCTCACCGAGTCGGGGCTCGGCTGCTCGACCTGGCCGACGTGCACCCCGCAGAGCCTGACGCCCACGAAAGCGATGGGCATCAACGGCGTGATCGAGTTCACCAACCGCATGCTGACCTACGTGCTGTGCGCGGTCATCGGCGTGGCCATCGTGACAGCCCGGGCCCGCACCCCTTGGCGGCGTGACCTGACCCGGCTGGGGTGGGTTCAGTTCTGGGTGGTGATGGGGAACGCGGTGCTCGGCGGCATCGTCGTGCTGACCGGGCTCAACCCGTATCTGGTGGGCTCGCACTTCCTGCTTTCCAGCATGCTGCTGACGGTGGCTGTGGTGATGTGGCAGCGAACCCGCGAGGGCAGCGGCGGCGCACGCGACCTCGTCGTGCGGCCGGTGCGCCAGCTCTCTTGGGCGCTGGTGGCCGCATCCGGTGTGCTCATCGTGATCGGCACAGCTGTCACCGGGGCAGGGCCGCACGCCGGGGATGCCCGCACGGTGCACCGGATTCCGATCGACTGGCGCGAGATCACCCAACTACATGTCGACTTCGTCTACCTCGTGCTCGGTCTGACGGTCGCGCTCTGGTTCGCACTGCGAGCCGTTCAGGCGCCAACTCCTGCTCGACGAAGGGTCATTGAACTCTTCGCGGTGCTGATGAGCCAAGGCGTCATCGGCTACGTCCAGTACGCGACGCACCTTCCGGCAGTCGTCGTCGGCTTCCATATGTTCGGCTCGTGCCTGGTGTGGATCGCAGTGCTGCGGGTGGCGCTGGCACTGCGCGAGCGGCCGTACCGTGTGCAGGACATTGAACAGGCGGCGCAGACAGCTGCCATTCCGGCGCAGGAGCCGACCGTCCCAACCGCCTCCGTCTGATCTCGCGGGGTCTCAGTCTCCGCTCGCCAGTTGGTAGACACGCCGGGCGTTGTCAGCCGCGATCATCACGGCGACGCGTTCCGCGTCGGCTGCCGACCACGCGCCCTCGGCGACCCACTCGTCGAGCAGCCGCCCGAGCGCTTGCGTGAACAGCCGCGCCCCGAGGACGTACAGCTCGGGTAACCCGTAGGCGTCGGTGGAAAAGAGCACCTTGCCGAACGGCGCGAGTTCGAGCACCTCGGCCAGGACCGCGGACGCCCGGGCCCCGGTGTGGGTGAGGGCGAGTCCGACGTCGGTGTGAACGTGCGGGAAGACATTGGCAAGATAGGCTGCCTGCCGGTGGTACGGATAGCCGTGCAGCAGGACGAGTTGGGTGCCGAGCCCGGCCGTCGCCCGTATGAACTCCGTCAGCAGCGCCGGATCGGCGTGGTCGAGGCGGAGATCGGGATCGCCGAATCCGGTGTGCAGTTGCAGCGGCAGCCCGGTGGCGACGGCTCCCCACAGCAGATGGCGCAGTAGTACGGGATCGGTGAGTCTGCCCCCTGTCTCCCTCCTGGTGAGCCATCGTCCCGCGGCCTGCCGCACCTCGGCAGGCCGCGGCGGTTCGGGCGCGAGGGCGAGGCCGTACCGGTAGGCGGCAACGGACTTGAACGCGATCGCCGTGCACGCGGCCGAGTGGACCGCCTCACCGATGTCGGCGAGCAGCCCCTTGACCGTCCCGGAGGCATCGGCGACCTGCTCTGCGAGCGATTCGAGGCGCACGATCTCGTGCGCGTTCCCACCCGCCGCGGCCCCGAGTTCGCCGGGCCCTGTGAGGTCGCCCGGCAGCCCGGTGTCCACGAGAAAGGTGCCGATGCCAGCGCCGCGCAACAGTAGCCGGGTGGCCTCGTACGCGCCCAACTCCCGCCGTCTGGCGAGGTAGTGGGTGTTCGGGCAGTGCTCTTCGAGGCCGAGCAGCGGCGGACACAGGCGGCGTATGGCGAACCCGGTCTGGGTGTCGAAGAATGTGGTGCCGGGTGCGGCAGGGGCGTTCGACTCGGTGAGGTACGGCTCGAAGGAGCCGAGGCCGAGGTCGCCGCGGACGACCCCATGGCAGTGGTGGTCGATGAGCGGTGGCAGTTCGAGCATCAGTAACGCCCACGCGTGGCCGAGGTGATCTCCTCGGGACTGCTCGCGGCGAATCTCTCGTCCTCTGCTCTGCGGACGGCGAGCACCGCACTGTGCAGCACCTCACCGAGCGCCTCGCGCAGCAGCGCACTCTGCTCGAACCGGTCGGTGGCCTCGGTGAGCGTACTGGGCAGCCGTTCGACGGGCGGGCTGTGTTCCGCAGGATCACCCTGGACAGGGGCGGGCAGCCGCAGCTCGGCGTCGAGGCCGCCGAGCCCGGCGGCGATGACCGACCCGACCGTCAGATAAGGGTTGGCCGCCGCGTCGAAACACTTGATCTCCGCGTTGGCGGCGTCCGGTTCTCCGGGTGGGCCTGTGATGAAGCGCAGCGCCGCCTCACGGTTCTCCAGGCCCCAGCAGTGGAACGCCCCGGCCCAACGGGACGGCTGCAGCCGCAAATAACTGGCGGGTGATGGTGCACCGACGGCGAGCAGCGCGGGCAGCGTCTCGTACACCCCGGCGAGAAAGGACTCGCCGGTGGCGGTCATGCCGTGCGGTCCGCTTCCGCCCTCCCGTCGCCCGCCACCACCCTCAACTGTGCCGTCTCGGAAGAGGTTCACCCCGTCTTGGGCCAGGCTCAGGTGCAGATGGCAGCCGTTGCCGACGTGGCCAGTCACGACGCTCGGTGCGAAGACGGCTTGCAGGCCATGGCGCATGCTCACCGCGCGTACCGTCTCGCGGGCAAGGATGAGATCGTCGGCGGCTCGGACAGGATCGGCGGCAGCCGTGGAGATCTCGAACTGCCCTGGGGCGTACTCCGGATGGATCTGGAGCACGGTCAGTTCCTCGGCTCGCAGTGCCTGCACGATGTCGCGGAGGTAGTCGGAGGCCTCGACGAGCCGGGTCATCCCGTAGGCCGGGCCTCGGTACTCAACAGCGGGACTTCCGTTCGCTTCTCCGCCCGTGCGCATCACAACCCACTCGGTCTCGAACCCCATCTGCAGCTCCAGGCCGCGTTCCGCGGCGCGGGCCACCATGCGGCGGGCGAAATGCCGCTGGCAGGCCGGGTGCGGTTCACCGGGCTGCGTGTTGCGGTCCGCCGGCGCCCAAGCCCAGCCGGGCTGGGCGGCCAGTGGCGTGATCCGGTCGAGGTCAGGGACGAGCCGCAAGTCACCGTCGGGGCCCGCGATGTACGGGGAGGCGGTGATGTCGTCGTCGAAGGTGAAGACATCGAAGACGGGCGACATGCCGACGCCGTGCCTGGCGGCGTGCGGCAACCGGTCGGTGGGCACCGCCTTGACCCGGACGATTCCGGCGTTGTCGACCCAGGTCAAGGCGATGGCATGAATCCCGTCGACGCTGAGCCTCGCCGCCTGTCGGCGGGCGTGGGCCTGGTCGGCCCACTCTTGCCTGCTCTCACTTTGTCCCCCCGCGCCCATCGCGCCTCCTCGGACCGCCGGACGGAACCTTGTGTAATGGTCCCTCGCAAGTCTTAACGGGCAAAACGCTGTCAGGTGTTGGGCGGGCCGCCAAGTTGGATTCCTGCCATCCGCGTCCACTCGTACTGGCCGGTGCGGACCTTGGCTGCGATCTCGCCGCCGAACTCATCGTGCACAGTGATCCCGGCGAGCTCGACGGCGCGCCGCGCGATCTCGTAGGTCGGCGCCACGAGGTCGCCCCACTCGCCGTTCTCGCCCACCAGCACAATGCGGGTGCCGATCTCTCCTATGTACGCGATCTGGCCCTCGGCGCTGCCGCCGTGCGAACGGGCGAAGACGCCGATCTGCTTGGCGAGCTTGTGCGCGCGGCGCTCGGCCCGGGCGTCGGATGCCTCAGGCGCATCGACGGCGGGTTTGCCAACCGTGGTCTGTCCCATGAACGAAATACTACCCGCGAGTAGTAAATGGCGGAAGCGGCATCACCGGAGGAAGGGATCCACGGCCACTGCGACGAACAGCAGCGTCGCGTAGGTGATCGACCAGTGGAACAGCCGCATCTCCTTCAGCTTCGGGCCGGCCACTCCGGCCTTGGCACGCCCGTACAGCGCATGCGCCTCTTTCAGCCAGAACCCGCCGAGCACCGCCGCTGCCACCGGGTACAGCCAGCCGGTCGCACCCAACGGCCACCACAGTGTCAGCGAAACGAGCACCATCACCCAGCTGTAGACGATGATCTGCTTGGCGACCGCCACATTGCCCGCCACGACCGGCAGCATGGGCACGCCCACCCGCGCATAGTCGTCCTTGACCTTCATCGACAGCGGCCAGTAGTGCGGCGGCGTCCAGAAGAAAAGGACAAGGAAGAGGACGAAGGGCGCCCAATCGAGGTCGTTGCGGACTGCCGACCATCCGATGAGCACCTGCATGCAGCCGGCGATGCCGCCCCACACGATGTTCTGGGCGGTGCGCCGCTTGAGCCCCAGGGTGTAGACGAAGACGTAGTAGAGGATGGCCGCCAGCGACAGTGCCGCCGAGAGCGGGTTGACCAAAAGCGCGAACCAGACCGTGGAGACGGCCGACAGTGCGATGCCGAAGACCAGGCACTCGCGCGGCGAGACCATGCCGGTGACTAGGGGCCGCTGCTCGGTGCGGTGCATGAGCGCGTCGATGTCACGGTCGATATACATGTTCAGCGCGTTGGCGCCGCCCGCAGACAGGTATCCGCCGAGCATCGTAGCCAGCACCAGCCACAAGTTCGGGACACCGTCAGCGGCCAGGAACATCACGGGGACGGTGGTGATCAGCAGCAGTTCGATGATGCGCGGCTTGGTCAGCGCCACGAACGCCTTGACACGGGCCCCTAGCGGCCGGTGCCGGGGGCTCGTCCCGACGACCCCTGAGGGTCGGGTTTCGACGGCCGTCACGAACACCTCTGGGAGGGAGAAAGACCAGCAAGACCCTCCCAGCTGTGAAAACTGGGTAAGTCCTTGCGCGTACCACGCCACTCTAGACGTTGCACCAAGCCGCTCTGCCGCCGGGGGACCCCGTGTTGGTGCTGTGAGCAAGCCGATAGCAGCGCATCGTTCAAGCCCGCGTGAGATTATGTGCCGGGAATGAACAAACCCATCGGACTGTTGTGCAAGAGGCCGACAAAGCCTCTTACCCCCTCAAGGGTAGGCTCAAAGCGACATCAGCCTCCCCCTGCCTGCGGCGGGAGGTATCCCTGCCGCGGCGGGAGCCGGTCCACAGTCAGTGACCGACAACACATACACGTGCGAAAGACGTGTGGAGAGGAGCCCTGACTCAGGGTGAGCATGCAGCCGACCACCACAGATGACCTCCAGTGGACCGATCTGGACAAGCGCGCAGTCGACACCGCCCGGATCCTGGCCATGGATTCCGTCCAGAAGGTCGGCAACGGCCATCCTGGCACAGCCATGAGCCTGGCGCCCGCCGCCTACCTGCTCTTCCAAAAGCTCATGCGGCACGACCCCGCCGACCCGGACTGGACGGGTCGCGACCGCTTCATCCTCTCCCCGGGCCACACATCGCTGACGCTGTACATCCAGCTGTACCTGTCGGGGTACGGCCTGGAGCTTGACGATCTGAAGTCCTTCCGCACCTGGGGCAGCCGCACCCCCGGCCACCCCGAGCACGGCCACACCATCGGCGTCGAGACCACTACCGGGCCACTCGGCCAGGGCATCGCCAACGCGGTGGGCATGGCGATGGCCGCCCGCTACGAGCGCGGTCTGTTCGATCCGCAGGCCCCGGTCGGCGAGTCGGTCTTCGACCACACGATCTGGGCGATCGTCTCCGACGGCGACCTGGAGGAAGGCATCTCCGCCGAGGCGTCCTCACTCGCCGGCCATCAAAAACTCGGCAATCTGATCGCCTTGTACGACGACATCCACATTTCGATCGAGGGTGACACCGAGACCGCGTTCAGCGAGGACGTGCTGAAGCGGTACGAGGCCTACGGCTGGCACGT
>JAFAUH010000154.1 GCA_019243445.1 Streptomycetaceae bacterium
CCCAGGACTCCCAGCCCTGGGACGAGAAGAAAATCAGGATCATGGGTGGCGACAGTAGGAACACCACACGCCTCAGCGCAAAGCACAAACTCCCTGGCCAACGGCACAGGAGGAGGTAATCACCACACGAAAACTAAGCAGAGACAAAATGTCGGCACATGTGGGGCGTCATCCACAGCGGACATTCGCGCCGCACCTGCTCGCGCTCCGCCTCGTTCAGCCGTCGCTCCGGATCAGCCTTCCGCAGCCATGCCTCGGCGATCCGCCGGTTCGCCGCATCGAAGGTGTCCTCCCAGCTGTGCGGCTTCTTCGGCAGTCCGTTCACCGACAACCACACCCACAGCGGTTCGAGACCATGCGATGTACGGCGGAAGAGCAGGCGCCGGTCGTCCGGCGAGAGATCGTCCAGGGCCACCGGCTGGGAGCCGTGCGCCGAAGCGAGGTACACCTGCCGGGTGCGAGGGTTGTGGCTGGTGACGATACGTACCCCGTGCAGCCGCTCGTAGCGCCCCTGCTGCTGCGCGCGGCGGATGACCTCCGTCCGGGACCCCTCCAGCGGATCCAGGTACCCTTCGACAGACTGCAGCACCCGCCGGGGAATCCAGTACGTACGCCCGTCTCTCCCGCCCTTGATGCACTTTGCCGCGAGCCACGCCGTCCCCATCCGCTCGCTGCCCGAGGCGGGAAGCTCGACGTCGAGGATGCTCGCCCACTCGCGCAGCCGCAGCCCGGTCCCGTACAGGCCGTCGACGAAGGCCGCGTCCCGGTCCTCGTTGAAGCCTGCGCGGTGGCCTGGACGACGCAGTCCGTCGAAGCCGTAGCCACGCAGGCCGATGTCGCGCCACTGCTCCAGGGCGTCCCGCAGCAGCCACTTCACCTGACGGCTTGTGGACCCCGCCGGACGCAGCGGGTCCCGGCGGCCCCGGCTGTACGCCTGTCGCGTCGGCGCCTCGTCGCCGACGCGCACGGTCGCGACCGGATTCGTGATGCCGAACCGCGAATTCGCCCAGGCATAGAAGCTGTTGAGCCCTGCCCGGTCGGTGTCGAAGGAAGTGGCCTTCACCCGTTCTTCGTTGCGTGAGTCGGTGATGCGCCAGTCCTTGAACGCCTCGACGTCACGCATGGTGGCCCGGTCCCATGTCGTGCTGATGGCGTCGAGGAAATCCAGCCACACCACGAGCGTGTAGGCGTAACGCCGCCAGGTTCCCGGCTGAGACGTCGCCATACGGCCTTCACGGAAGAAGAGGTTAATCCGGGTATCCGGTCGCCCCGACGGCGACAGGATGACGGGGGTGCCGTGGCGGGCGCCATTGAGGGCGGCCCTGGTGTGCAGGTTGCCGAGGTCGGGGAGCCGGGGATCTTCGGTGACAGGTGGCGGGGTGGTGAAGTCGTAGAAGTCGACGGTCCAGCGTTCCAGTACGTTCACGTGCGCAGCTCCGGGGAATGAAGCGTAACGAACCGACAGCACAGAATAGCCTAGAGAACCGGCGGTCGGATTGAGACGGGCGAAGCCGCGCAGGCTGCTGCCGTACGGGAGTTGTCGGAAGAGACCGGGCTGACGGCGCGCGTGGAGGACGCCCACATCGTCACGATCCTCCACGACGACCGGGGCGACGTGCGCCGGGTCACCGCCGTGGTCCGCGTAACCACCTGGGACGGGCAGCCCGAACTGCGCGAGCCGCACCGGTTCTCACGCTGGGAATGGCACGACCTGCACACCCTGGCCAGCCTCGGGAAGATCTTCGCGCCGTCCGCACAGACCCTGGCCGCGGTGTGGCCCGGGGTGCTGCCCGGGCTGCCGCCCGTTCATTCCTACCCGTGCGCCAGCACGATCCCGCCCGTAGCGGGTGAACCGGCCGAGGCCGTGCGGCTGCGCGCGAAGATGGCGGACACCGTGATCAGCAAGGGCTGGGCGCCCTCCCCGCGGGTGCAGGCCGCGCTGCGTGCGGTGTCCCGGCACCGGTTCGTCCCTGAGGCCCCGCTGGAGACGGCCTACCATGACGACCTCGCAGTGGTCACGGTCCGGGAGTCCGCTGAGACCGCGCTGAGCTCGGTCTCGGCGGCCTGGTTGCAGGCCGACATGATCGAGCAACTCCGGCTGGAGCCGGGGATGACCGTGCTGGAAGTCGGGTCGGGCGGGTACAACGCGGAGCTCCTCGCGCACGTCCTCGGGGACCGCGGCCGGGTCATCACCGTGGATGTCGACCGGTTCGTGGTGCACCGAACACGGCGGCTGTGCGCGGAAGCCGGCAGCGGCCGTGTCATGGCCGTCCTCGGCGACGGGGGCCTCGGCGCCCCCGTCCATGTCCCGGCGGACGGGTTCGACGGCGTGATGATCACCCATAATGCAGTGGACATCGCCCCGGCTTGGCGGGAGCAACTCGCCCAAGGGGCGCGGTTGGTGGTGCCGCTGGAGATGGGCGGCTACACCCGCTCGATCACCCTGGTCAGGCGCGGCGATGTGCTGCATGCTGAGCACTGGACGTACTGCGGTTTCGTGCGTGACCGCGGTGCCGCTGCCCGCACCGCTCCGGCCGTCCGCTTGGCTGACGGGGACGTCACGGTGCGGTGGGAGGACGGGGCTCCCGGCGACACTGCCGGGCTCGAGGAGGCTCTGCGCGGTCCCCGGCACGAGATCAGCACCGGTCTCGTCGTCCCCGGCATGTTCAACTTCGAGACGCTGCAGGTCTACGCCGCGACCACACTGCCCGGGTTTTGCCGGCTGGCCGCCCTGGAAGGGTCCAAGCTCGTAGCGCAGCAAGACGCGCCCGCGATGCTGGCCGACGGCTCTCTCGCCTACCTCACCCACATCAAGATCAAGGACGGTCCGGCGCCCGCCGACCGCCGCTACGAGTTCTTCATCCACGCCTACGGCCCGGCCGCCGCCGAGCTGGCCGAGCGCTTCGCCGCGTGCGTGCACAGCTGGGACCGGGACGTGCGCGAGTCCGGTTACCCGCCGATGAGCGTCCACCCGGCCGGAACGCCCGATGACCAGTTGCCGGCCGGTGACGTGCTCGACAAGCCCTCCGCGCGGCTGGTCTTCCAGTGGCCGGGCCGCACCCCCTCCACAGGTGAAGACCTGAGCGTCGCCTCGCCCGTCCAGGAGGCCGTGTGATGCCACGAGTGGACGTCGTCCTGTTGACCATGAACGACCGCCCCGCAGAGGAAGCACTCGCGCAGAAGACACTGCTGGACCAGGCCGAGGTCGAGGTGCGGGTCGTTGTGGTGGGCAACGGGCGCGTCCCGCAGGTCGTGCCGCCCGGGGCGCTCACCGTGGCCCTGCCGGAGAACATCGGCATCCCCGGCGGGCGCAACGCCGGTGCCGACGCGCTGCGGCGGGCCGGCAGCCCGGCGGAGTACCTGTTCTTCCTGGACAACGACGCCTGCCTGCCGCGCCCCGATGTCCTGGCCCGGCTTATCGCCGCTGCCGAGGAGCACCCTGACGCCGCCTACGTCCAGCCCCGGTTGACCGGCCCGGACGATACGACCACGCCGCGCCGCTGGGTGCCCCGCCTCAGGGCGAGTGATCCTGGGCGGCCGGGGACCATCACCACCATGACAGAGGGTGTCGTCCTCATCCGCCGCAGCGTCTTCGACCAGGTCGGCGGGTGGGAGTGCAGTCTCTTCCTCTACCACGAGTTAACTTGCCTCGACTGGGCGTATCGGTGCTGGTCAGCGGGATACAGCGGCTGGTACGCGGCCGACATCCGCATGCACCATCCCGTCACCAGCCCGACGCGGCACCGCCTCTTTTGGCGGCTCGCCGCCCGCAACCGGATCGCGGTCGCCTACCGCAACCTGCCCGGCCCGCTGATCCCCCTGTATCTGACCGTCTGGACCGTCATCACCCTGGCGCGCGCTCTGCGCGGCGGCGGAGTTGGCGAATCCCTGGGCGGCATGCGCGAGGGCCGGGCCCGCCGCAGCGAGCAGCAGCGCAGACCCATGAGCTGGCGCACCGTATGGCGACTGACCAAGGCGGGCCGGCCACCTGTCATCTGAACCCTGACCGACCGCCGTGCAACCCGACAGACGAATCGATCGAGGAGACCATGCCCGCTTCACCTCGCCCTTCCGGACCCATTCGCCCTACCAATTCCGCCAACGCGATCAACCGTTCGGTCAGTGACATGGCGCTGGGCATCGGCACGGCTGCGCC
Organism: Streptomycetaceae bacterium; assembly: GCA_019243445.1. Lineage (GTDB taxonomy): Bacteria > Actinomycetota > Actinomycetes > Streptomycetales > Streptomycetaceae > Streptantibioticus_B. The sequence goes on from JAFAUH010000154.1 coordinate 4,157, forward strand.
GATGCCCGAGGTGCGCACGGGACGCTGCTTGTGCGGCGACATCAGCTATGAGGTGACCGGCGTCCCGGACGATCCGCACTTGTGCTCGTGCCGGCATGAGACGCGTATCTCTGGCGGGCCCGCTGTCCTGTGGGTCGGTTTCCGCAGGGACAGCCTGAGGTGGGTCGGTCCGGGAGGCGAGCCGACGTGGTACGCAAGTTGGCCAACCTTGCGCCGCGGATTCTGCCCGCGCTGCGGAAGCCAACTCGTCTCGGTCGCCGACGGCGCCGACATGATCATGGTGACCGGCTTCAGCCTCGACGACCGCAGCGGCACCGACCCCGTCGGGCACTCCTTCCGCGAAGAGGCGGTGCCGTGGATGACCGTCACGCTCGCCCCCGATCCGCACGCACCTCAGCCGGCATCCACATGAGCGCGGGTGACGCGCAGCGGATGATCACCGCCGTCGCCGGGACGCTGATCCTGGCATACGGCGTGAACCCGGCTGAGGTGACCCAGATCCCGGCAGGCACCGCGACCTTCAACTACGCCGTGACCGACCGCTCGGGGCGCCGGTACTTCGCCAAGGTCTACCACGACCGCGCCCCCATGGCGCGGGAGCGGGAAGCGGTGGAACTCGCTGCCTTCGCGCGCAACGGCGGCGTACCGGTGCCCGCCGTGCATCCCACCCGCGAGGGCGCCCTGGTCGAGGTGGTGGGCCGGTTGCCGATGTCCTTGTGGGAGTTCGTGGCCGATGCCGAGACCGCCGAAAGCGGCCTGGCCGGCGCACGGTGGCCGGCGGTCGGGACCGTTCTGGGACGACTGCACCGGCACCTGGCCACCCACCCCGCGACCGTACCCCGGCCGCGGGACGGCGCCGAGGTGTGCGATCTGAAGCGGGCCCGGGCGCGGTTCGAGCGACTGGTCGGCGAGTACGGCCGCCGCGGCAAGCTCAGCCCGTTCGAGCGGTGGGCCCTGGATGCTGCACGGCAGCGCCTGGCCCTGTTCGACCGTGTCGCGGTCATCCTGGACGGGCTCCCCGCGCTGACGGAGCAGGTCGTCCATGGTGACCTGTCGGCTCTGAATCTGCTGCTGCGAGGGGACAAGGTGGCGGCTGTGGTGGACTTCCAGCCGCCGCGGCCGCGGTACCTGGCGTGGGAGGTGGCCCGGATCGGGTGCGATCCGCAGACGGTCCTGCTCGGGGATGAGTGGCTCACCGGGCTGCCCGAGCTCCTGGCCGCCTATCGGGATGAGCACCCGCGCGTGCCCGTTGACGACCTGCGCTGCTGCGTGGCCGTTGGCTGCGCCTACACGCTGGCCTCCACCTATCCGCTGGCTGAGCCCCTGGACGCCCCGGCTGCGGTCGACACGTCGCTCGAGGCGTATGGGCGGGCGCGGCACGAGTCGGCGCTGATGCTGCTGGACCGGCTCGGCGAGGTGGAGGAGGTCCTGCGTGACGCCCTTCATTGAGCACCGTCACCACATCACCTCTGCCTGCGGAACACGGCGGAACCTTCGCGCCGCACGGGCCGGTGGACGACGAACAACCAGCTCCCCTGTGTCGGGAGCGTGCAGGGACGACTGGATGAACGACGACACCGCGTATCCGACGAACGTGCTGCGCTTCCGCCCGCGCGAGGGCGCGTCCTTGCCCGCGTTCACGACCGGCATAGCGCACTGGCCGCTGAGGTTACGCCAGCACTCCGAGGTAGGCCCCCACGGCCGCCCGTACTTCTTGCTGTTGATCCGCATGGAAGTGCCCGCCGGGCGGTCCCGCGAGGACACCGTGCTCGTCGAGGACTACGCGCCCCGCTCGCACATTTCCAACAGCATGACGTTCGGACACGTCCACTCCCGCCTCCAGGAGCCCCACGGAGGGCACCCCTGCCAGTACGCCGGTGAACACTCCTGCCCCGTCGGCGCTGAGGAGGCCCGCTTGTACCGCCAGTTCGTGGCCGAGGACGGGCCCCGCGACGGCGTCGGCGAGGTGACGGTCACCGTCCGGGTGGAGGACCGCTCGGGCCAACCGGTGCTGGATCTGAAGCACACGTTCTCCGAGTGCAACCTACTGCGCGACGTTCGCTCCCTGCTGCCGCTGATCCCCGAAACCCCGTTCGGAAGCTCCGCATGAGCTGGCATGGCGCAGCTTCTGGTCAACAACGAGAGGAGAAAGGCGTGTTGCCGAGCCTGCTTGCCGTACTCGCGCACCCGGACGACGAGGCATTGATGTGCGGGGGCGTCCTGGCTCAGCACGCCGAGGCGGGCGCCCGCACGGCCGTCGTCACCGCCACCTGGGCGGAGAACAGCCCGCGCGCTGGCGAGCTCGCCGACTCCCTGACAGCGCTGGGACTGAGCGAGCCACCCCGCATGCTCGGCTACGCCGACCACCGCGTCCCCGAGTCCGCCCCTGGCCGGCCGCGATGGTGCGACGTGTCTCTGGAGGAGGCCGTCGGCCAGATCGTCGCCCACATCCGGCAGGTGAGGCCCGATGTCGTCGTCACGCACGACGCCTACGGCCAGCTGACCGGCCACCCCGACCACCGCTACACCCACCAGATGACCCTGCTGGCGGTGACCGCAGCCGGGCTCGGCCAGCGGTACCGCGACTTCGGGCCGCCGTGGCAGCCGGCTGGTCTCTACCTCGCGACCCACCCCGACTCGGGCACCGGAGACCTCGGTGATCTGTTGCGTCGGGTCGGCAAGACCGTGTTGAGCGTCCCCGACGGGCACGTCAGCACGACCGTGGACGTACGGCCCTGGCTGGGACACAAGTGGGCTGCGATCCAGGCGCATCGCAGCCAGGTGGAACGAGAACGGCCACTTCCGGGGATCTTGTCCCGGCTCCCGGAAGAGATCCGTCACCGCATCATCGGCACCGAGTACTACACCCGCATCGGCCTCACCCACTCCCCCGACAGCCTGACGCAGCTTGCGAGCTGACCACCGCACCGGCGGCGCGCGTCAGCACGCCGCACGTCATACACGAAGAAGGAGCCCTTGATGGACGCCTCGCCCGCTGGTCCTCCCGCGCCGCAACAGATGTCGCCAGCCGACTACGCCCGCTCCCGGCACAAGATCTGGCTCAGCGCCGCGGCCCTGTTCACCGACCCACTCGGCCGCATCCTGCTCGTCCAACCCACCTACCGTCAGCAGCGGCTCCTTCCCGGTGGGGCGGCCGAGCCCGGGGAGAGCCCCGCGCAGGCATGCGCAAGGGAGGTCCTCGAAGAGCTCGGCCTGGAGCGGGCGCCGGGCCGGTTGCTGGCCGTGCACTGGCTTCCCCCGGACCATCCGGACATCGCTGCCGGGATGGCCGTGCCCGGTGAGGTCCGCTACATCCTGGACGGCGGCACCCTCGATGAGGAGGAGATCGCGGCACTGCGCGTGCCCGCCGATGAGCTCCTGGGCTTCGAGTTCATCGACTCGACACAGGCGGAGGAACGGATGATCCCGGTCGACGGGCAGATCATGCTCGCCGCGCTGCGGGCCCGGCTTTCCGGCACGACCGCGCACCTGGAAGGCGGTCGGCACGTCGGCGAGGTACCGCCGCTGGACCGCCACCAGGTGTATGTCCGGCCGCGCGCCGGCCGCACCTGGCCCTGGCACCCCGAGCCGGTGCCGGACAGTCTGCAGGTGAAGCAGGCGTGGGGGTGGCTGTTCGTACCGGACGGACGCGTGGTCCTCGTGGTCGACCCTGGTGACCGGCTTCCCGCCTTGCCGGGCGGCACGGTCGAGCTCACGGACGCCTCGCCGGAGGAGACGCTGCGGCGCGAGGCCATGGAGGAGGCTCAGGTGACGATCGGAGACGACATCGTGCGGCTGGGCTGGGTGTACGACGCGACCGGTGACGTCTACGGCGGCATCGGCCCGTGCGCACGCCTTCGCCTGGCCGCTCCCATCACGGCGGTCGGCCCGGCCGGAGTGGATCCGGCCACCGGCCGCACCTTCGGACGACTGCTGGCCACACCCGACCAGGCGGCCGCGCTCCTCGGCTGGGGCGATCAGGGATATCAGCAGGCCGAACTCGCCGCCCGCTGGGCCCACGAGCGGTGGGGCATCCCCCACGCGGCGCCAGGCCCGGTCAGCGAACTCCGCGCGACGCGCTCATGAGCGCACTCTTCGCCCCGACACACGGCCGCCGCTCCACCGGAACGCCGGTGTCGCCAGATCGGTCTCGACGGCCTCCGGTTGCGCGGCGATCCGGCAGAACCCATGGCTGGTGGTCGCCAGCCACAAGGCAAGGTCCTGGAAAGGCCGGCCTGACTGGATCAAGATCCCCGACCAGGAGCGGGTCGCGGGCTGGGTAAGAGCGTGGGGCGGACGGTGGTCTTGAGACTCAGCAATGGTGCACCGCCAGTTCCTCAGAGTTCTGCTCGTCGACCCCGGTACCCCGCAAGCCCAGAGGCGACGTTCAGGGATGACTCTTCATCCCTGAAGGGTCTGAGAGAGGTCGAGCTTCGTGCCGAGTCACGCGCCGAGGTGGTGCCGATGGCACGACATCCGAGATCTGCTGGGACACGATCTCCTTGATCATCGCATGGGTCTGCTGAACGGTAATGCCTGCAGTCTCCACCTTCACGAGTCGGGATGAACAGAACGCCAACTCGTCGTAGGAACGGACGACATGACCGGCGAACACCTGCTGCTCACAGGTCCAGGTCTGTCCGGCTCGGGCGGCGGCCCGTGTGTGGGCCTCAGCCCGGGGAGGCGAGCCGCCGCCGTAGGAGCGAGGATGGCGTACTTGCTTCTTGCAAGACTGGCCGGGCTTGGGCGGTAGGGTTGCGGCAAAGTACCGGACACGGAGAGTTATCCACTGTGACCACTGCTGCTGTGGCCTCGTCGATTTCAGACTTCTACTGCCACCAGGCCATTCCTGGGCTCACGCCCGTCAAGGTGGTGGCCGAGACCGAGGACGTGCTCGCCTTCGAGCACACCAACCCCGCGTACCCCGTACACGTGGTGGTGGTGCCGAAGGAGCACACACCTTCGCTGCTCGACCTCGGGGATAGGGGTGAAGATCTGCTGGCGAAGGTCATGGAAGTGGTACGGCAAGTGGCGGCGCAGGTGAAGGACGAGCACGGCGCGGCTTCGATCACGACGAACGTCGGCCTGTACCAAGAGTCTCAGCACCTGCACTTCCACGTGTATCACCGCGGGGAAAGCAAGGAGCAAATCCTGGCGATGTACGGGCACCACGACGGCTGAACCCTACCCGGCTACCTGGCTACTCGGCACGGCGGACGTGCCTCGGCTTAGCCGCAGCGATGGTCTCCCACGCGACCAGGTTGGCGGCACGGTGGATGGCCTGCGGATCAGGCCACGTCTTCGTGCTGTTGTCGAGGCCGGTGGCCAAGTGCATGCAGGCGTCGATCAGCGCGGCTCCCCCTGTCAGGTTCTCGTCGTCGGGGATGACGATGCACTGGCCTG
>JAFAUH010000274.1 GCA_019243445.1 Streptomycetaceae bacterium
CGCAGGGCCTGCGGAGAGGTAAAACGCCTGTGGAGCCCATGTAAGACCCCGCAAGCCGAGGCCGTGGGCAGCGAAGCAGGAACCCGCCGAGACCCGCACCACGCGGGTGGCAGGAACCCCGGGCCTTCAGGCCCGGGAGGAGGTCAGTGACACACTGGGCATGGCCGGGTGCACGGTTCGGCGAAGATGCCGGTGGGCAGGGGAGTTGTTGCCTCGCTTCTGCTGCGCCGGTTTGCTGCAGCGTTCTTGGCTGACAACTCCTCGGCGCGGGTAGCGGGGCGTACGAACTCCGGCTTCACAGACCATTCGTACCCGCCGCCGATCGGGCGTAGGTAAACCTCGCAGTTGCTGGCGCCCATGATGACGCCTACGCGTCCGCTTGATGTGTCGAACGCCAAGGATCCCCGCCTCATGCTGCCACCTCCGCCGGGTAGTCGATTCCCATCATGGCGAGGACCAACGCCCGTCGCCGTTCCCGTTGCCGATGTGCCTCACGTCGTTGCTCATGCGCTATGAGGTACGGCCTGACGAGTGCAACGGCGTTGCCGTCGAACACTTCGCACCTCGCACGCCGGGGGAGTGGAGGGCGTTCCTGCGGGACGGGAGTCTGGCCGGTTGCCCGATGCCTGCCCGTTGGGCGGAACAAGATTTCGAGTATCCGGCGGAGTAGTGTTGCCATGTCTGACGCTCTCTTTCAGCGTTGGGCCATGCCCGGGGGCCGCTCGTATCGGTTGCCCGGGTCTTTCTTTGAGTAGATCCACTATAGGCCGCCACATACCGCCGCATGGCGCCATTCGTCGAAGCATGCCGCGCACCACGGCGGAGCATGGCGGTATGGGGTTTGAACCAACGCGATACATCTACGAACAAGTGGCCGACTTGATTGCCGCTGATATCGCATCCGGGCGACTCCCGAAGGGTGCACGACTGCCGAACGAACGAGATCTCGGCAAGGAGTACGGCGGAGTAGCACCGGGAACTGCGCGCCGTGCCGTGCGGGAGCTACGAGAGCGCGGTTTGGTGGTCACGCTGCCGAACCGAGGCACGTTCGTAGTCGACACGCCCGACAGCGACGGTGCCGACGGGCGCTGAGCGGGTGGCGCACGGCGTGGGGGGATGGGGTGTCCTGTTGTGCACTAATTGTGTGACGCAAGCAAGCCAAGTGCGCTCATTGTCGAGATCGCGCTGAGCGCTGTGATAGCCGAGATGCATTCTCGGTCAAGTGTGCTATCCGAGTTCGCGCTTTTCTTTGCCAAATTCCCTGTGATTTGGCAAAGTTGTAGTTTGAATGTGTACGCAGTTCAGAAGCACAACGGGGAGGGTGGGGACGTGACTGACCTTACGGTCAATAGCGCACTCCTGAACGATTTGCAGCAGAAGCTCAGCTCTATCACCGGGCGCATGGACACCGTTCAGCGTGCCGTACGCAACGCTGACGCATCAGCACTTGGGGCGTCCAACCTTGTCGACGGAGTGCATGGGTTCGCCGATGACTGGAGCTACGGCATCACGTTGATCGGCCAGCACTGCGACAACGCCACCCAGGCGATCAAGCAGGTCGGCAAGACCTTCGACCAAGTGGACATCAAGCTTGCCAACAGCCTCACCAAGCCACAGGGGGCCTGACGTGAGTCGCAACTTCCCGCATCTGGGCTTCGATCCCACGCCCGGCGATGTCGAGCTGAGTCGCAGCTTCGCCCGCCAAGTCAGCAACTTGGCCAATGAGTTGGGCGCCATGCAGGTTGAACTGACGACGATCGACCTTGCCGGCTGGACTGGCAAGGCGGCGATTGCCTTCCGCGACCACCTGGGCCAAGAGATCACGCCGCTGATCCGGAAGGCTCATCAGTCGTTTGACAATGCCGCCATGTCGCTGAACCGCTGGACCAACCAACTCCAGGGTTTCCAAGCGGAGGCGGACGCGCTGGAGCGGGAGGCCGCGGCGAAACAGGGCGCGCTGGACAGCGCGAACCACGCGCTCAACGCCTCGTCCCCATCCTCGTCCGCAGGGGGCAGTCCCAATCCCTCGTCGTCCGGCACCGATCATCAGGACCTGCAGAAGCAGCAAAAGCAGCAGGCCGTCACGGATGCCGGCAACGCCCTCAATTCCGTCCGCCACCGCGCGCATGAGCTCCACGACCGCTACATCACGGCCGCTGGAGTGGTGGCCCGCAGCCTCGACAACGCCGGCCACATCGCCCCGCCGGAACCGGGCCTCTTCGACGACATTGTCAACGGGGTGGCAGGAGCATGGGATGCGACCTGCGACTGGGTGAAGAAACACGCCGACCTGATCAAGGCAATCGCCGACTTCCTCAGCGACATCGGCGCGGCACTCCAGATCGCCGCGATCGTCCTTGCTCCTATCGAGCCGCTTGGCGCGTTTCTTGAGGGACTGTCTTTGGCAGCCAATGGTCTCGCCCTGGTCGGCGATCTCGTGGCCAAGGCAGGTGGTGCCAACGTCAGTTGGCTATCCATTGGGCTGGCTGCCTTCGGAGTGGTTCCGGGGATCGGGGTGCTCGGCAAAGGCACGAAAGTCGCCGAGGACGGCGTAGAAGCAGGTACCAGGGCCGCTGAACTCGGCAAGGCATATAAAGTCGGAGACAAGATTAAACCGGGTGCTAGCGAAGTCAGAAACTGGGTCGGATCGGCCAAGAAAGTAGAAGGCGGCGTGAAGTTCAAGGGCGTCGCTCTATTCGGTAAGAAGCAGGCCCAAATGATGACCGCAAAGGGGGTGAAGGGAAGGCTGGCCATGCTGAATGAGAAGAACATCGTCGGTGGCCAGACTTGGGGCTCTGGTGGCGCCAAGAAAGCCCTCGGCAGCATGCAATCCATCCTCCACGGCTCGGTTGTCACCAAAGTTGTTGGCGACGGAAAGGTACTCCATACGCTGAACAACCTTGGCGATAAGGCGGGTGCCCTGGGAAACAAGATCGACACGACATCCAACCTGGCGCATTCCATCGACTCTAATATCGCAACCGCGAAGCTTGTGCACACGGTCAATGGACAGACTCCCGAATTTCACAAAGAGTTCGGTGCGCGGTTTCATAAACTAGCTAGCGCTTTCTGAGAGTTGGAGTAATAATGTCCGCGTTTTCCATTCCCGAAGATGCTGTGCAGTTGCGCACGTCGATTTGTTTTGCCTCGGGGCTGGCGTCAAAGGTATATAATCGCCGATGGTTCAGGGATACTGGGCGGCGCGATATTCAGCATGAGTTGGTAGGGTGGCCGGAGGGTCCGACGTTCGCTCTGAATTCCGAGGGTGAACAGGCGGCAAACGCTGCGACCCGAGGGCTACTTGCGGTGCTGCCCATCGTGGGGAATCTACTCTCGGGTTTGGGCGGTGGAGGTTCACCCTTTGGTAAAGGCGGCCCCAGCCAGCCAAAGGAAGACTCCAAGGACCCTGCCAACGAGGTCGAAGACTTCCCTGTCATGTGGGCTGCTCCCGGTACTGTCGCGCGAACTCTTCCTTGGCAGCTCGATCCGGCCAGGTGCCCGACCCGTCACATGACGGCCTATAAGACAGAAGCGGTACTGACTGAAAGGCGACTTCTGATTTTGGGCTCGTGGCCCAAGGAGTCTGTTTCTGAGTTGTGGGATGTTCCACGCGAATGCATCGCCAATGCTGAAGTCATGCCATTCAGTGAAGGGGAGTGCGATCTCCGCCTCACATTCACGGATGAATCCTGGGTACGCCTGGAGGCTCACCACAGCAAGCAGCTGGTTAACTTTCTCAGTGGGCGTTACCGGATTATCCGGGAGTCTGACTTGTCTGCAGGGCAACGTCGTAAACTAGCAGAATACACTACAAAGTTGCCTTCTGATGCGGAACTCCCGCTCATTACTGTCCTTCCGAGTGGCGTTGTGCGTGTACAGGTGAACGTCCCATCGAAGAAGGCAGAGATTTTTCAATTCTTCATGGATGAGAACGGAGATTACGGCGTCCCGCAGCGCGGTGAACTATGAGTGGGGAAGATTCAGTGACATATCCCATCATCCCAGTCGATGCAATAGACAGCCTGTCTGACTACGACGAGACAGTCATCCCACCTCTGTGGTTCAGCATCCCCGAAACGTTCCATGCGCTACCACTCGCCGATTCGCCGGAGGAACGTGCCCGGCTCGCAGCTGAGTTCGTGCGTGAGTGCTTCCCCAATGGGGATGAGGAATCCTGGGCGCCCGTCGCTGCGTTCTATGGCGAACTCGCTGAGATGATGACGGTGGTCGGCGGTATCGCCTACTCCGCCATCGGGCTTTTCGCCATCGAGGAGGGGATCGCCCACTGCTCGCTCGCCGTGGCTGCCGTGCCGTCCGGGCACACGGACCCGGAAGTGGCCGCGCAAGGGATACGGGCGACGCTGGCGAGCGAGCCAGGAAATGACGTCCGGTGGGTTGACTTGCCGTGCGGGCCGGCTGTTTCCTGCATCAGTGTGCGTGAGGTGACGTTCGGCCCGGACATCACCAAGAGCGGTGAACCGATCTCGTTCAACTCTGGGCAGATCCAAGTCCACATCCCCTTCCCTACCGGCCCCTACACCGCGGTCTTCACCCTCGACACCAGCGCGTTGAAATATTTCGGCGAATTCTGCGACATCGCGGCGGCCATCCTGCGCACCGTCAGTTTTGCAGAACCCGAAGAGAACGAAGAGAACGAAGAGAACAGGGCAGCGGAGTGACGAGCGTCGATATCGCGAAGTCCCGCGACAAGAAACCAGGCCGGGTGGCTCGGATCTGGGAAGCTGGGTGGATCGGCTCGCCCACGCACGCCGCGGCTTGCGTTCGCGGGATCATTGTGTTGGCGTTCACACTTGCCGTTGTTGCGGCCATCGCCGTGCAGTGGTGCCATGCGACATACGCCGGAGCCGCAGCCTTCCTCGATGTCATCCCCGCTACCGTAGCGACGATCCTCGCGATGGTTATGCTCTTGTACTGGCTGCATGGCTCGGTAGGGCAGTGCTTCGTGTTCTTCCCCGCGGCGATGCTGGCCGCGATGGTCGGCGGCTTTGCGCTGTCGAATGCCATCTTCGCCGCCCGCGGTGTGGTCTCGTCGGCGACCATCACCGACTATGCGAACTACACCGACGGACGTACGTCCTACTCCAGCTGTCAGATCACGCTGCACAACGGGACACGCGTCGCACGGCCCATCCGCTGTGACGAGCCGCGTATCGGTCAGCACGTGACCGTCACCATCGATCCGGACGGATTGGCGTCACCGGCGTTCGGTGACCGGACGAAACCGCATCCGGTCATTCTCTGGATCGCAGGGACGGGATTGGCCGTTACCGTCGGTACGGTCATCGCGGCGACGTGGACGGGCGAACGGCTTCGGCTCAAGGGGGAGCCGAGCGTCGGCGAGGCACCGAACCCGATGTGGTACCCGCGCCGCCGCAGCTCACCGGAGTACGGCAGCCGCCGGGCGCAGTGAGGGCTGCGGGAGCGGGTCAGCCGCTGCTGAGCGCGATCGGCTCTACTTCTTCTTGGGCTTCTTGGGCTTCTTGGGCTTCGTCCATCCAAGCATGTGGAAGGCCAACCCTGCTGCGCAGCCCACTGAGCCGAAGATTTTCGTGTACTGATCCGACGACGAGTGCCACTCGGCGATGAATGAGATCGTGCTCAGGACGAAGAGGACTCCGACGATGGTCACGGCGATTACGTACTTTGTGAACGGGCTCATCAAACTAGCCCCTCTTATGGGACTTGACGCGCCTGTTGCTTGCGTTCCTGGCGTATGCGTCTGCCTGAGGCGACCGGCGATGCAAGAAGGCCGCACGTACCGCTGTTGGCAGGTGCGTGCGGCCTTCTTTACGACAGCCAAGTCACCCGAGTCACTGCGACTTGATGACGATCGTCTTGACGAGCTTGTCCGCGAAGGTCTGCTTCTTCGCGTCCCAGGCCGGCCACAGGAAGCCGAGGTAGCAGGGGATCGCGTCCGCGATGTGGAGGAGCTTGCGGCCGATGGCCATGCCGAAGCCGATCGGCTGGCCGTCAGCCTCGCGCACCAGGCGGATGTTGAGCGCTCCCTTGCCGATCGACTGGCCGGTGGTGCCCTCGCGGTAGATATTGAACAGCCAGACGCCGATGCACACAACGAAGGCGAGGAACAACAGGGCGGAGATGCGCGTCGCCCCCGCTATGCCCTCGATGATTCCGGTCGGCACGCCTGCCATGAGGGAGTCGACGAGGTATCCGCCGAAGCGCTGCCCCCAGTTGGCATACGCCGCGGGCCCGCCGACGCCCGGCTGGCCGTAACCGGCCGTCGGCTGCTGCGAGTAAGGGCTTTGGGCGTAGCCGCTCTGCTGCGGGTAGCCGTATTGCGCCTGCCCCTGTCCCTGTGCCGGGCCCGGCTGCTGTTGCGGGTAGCCGTACTGGGGCTGAGCAGGCTGCTGTGGCTGCGGCGGCTGCTGCTGGGGCTGTTGGGGCTGGCCGAAGCCGGGCTGTTGCTGGCCGTAGGGGTTTTGGTCCTGCGGGCCGGGCGGGTAGCTCACGTCATTTCCTTCGAGCGTTGATGTGGGACGAGCCGGACCGTGTCCGGAGTTCCAGGATTCGTTCCACCCCCGTGCCCCCCGCGGCCCGACCTCCCCATCGTCCTAGCACTACACGGTCCGTGTCCAGATAGCATTGTTCACATCGGTCGTTATGGAGTCATTTGGCGGTATATGACGGGGCGTAGTGTTATCGAGGCGTGACTGTGGTGACGCCGCCGCGCGACGTCACCACAGTCACGGGAGGTCACTTTGACTTGATGACGATGGTGCTGACGATCTTGTCGGCGAAGGTCTGCTTCTTTGCATCCCATGCCGGCCACAAGAAGCCGAGGTAGCACGGAAGCGCGTCGATGAAATGGAGCAGGCGGCGGCCGAAAGCCATACCGAAGCCGATGGGCTGGCCGGTGGACTCGCGGACCAGCTTTATGCCCAGCGCCTTCTTTCCGGGGGTGTCGCCGGTCTTGCCCTCGCGGTATGCGAGCCACAGGCCGCCGGCGAAGGCCAACAGTGCGCCGCCGTAGATGAGGAGCGCGGTGCCGGCCCCGAAGTGGGCCGCGGGCTGGCAGGTGCTTGGGTCCTGGTCCTGGCATGCCTGCACAGTATGGACAGCCTGCGAGATAAGTTGGGTGTATCCGATAACGATGAGGATCGTCGGGATAAGGCCGACGATGAGCCCGTCAATCAAGTATGCGCCGAAGCGCTGCCCCCAGCTCGCGTACTTCGCGGGCTCGCCGACGCCCGACTGACTGTAGCCGTAACCGGCCGCCGACTGCTGCGGGTACGGGTTCTGGGCGTAGCCGCTCTGCTGCGGGTAGCCGTACTGGGGCTGAGCAGGCTGTTGCGGCTGCGGCTGCGGCTGCTGCTGGGGCTGTTGGGGCTGGCCGAAGCCGGGCTGTTGCTGGCCGTGCGGGTTTTGGTCCTGCGGGCCGGGCGGGTAGCTCACGTCATTTCCCTCGAGTGTCGATGTGGGACGAGCCGGACCGTGTCCGGAGTTTCAGGGCTCGTTCCACCCCCGTGCCCCCCGCGGCCCGACCTCTCCATCGTCCTGGTACCACACGGTCCGTGTCCAGATGACATTGGCAACGTCAGTCGCTATGCGGTAATTTGACATGATGTGAGGGGATATAGCGTTATCGAGGCGTGACTAGGGTGGCACCACTGCGTGACATCACCGTGTGGTGATGTGCTCGCCGTGCGTATTCATGTCGGAAATGCGCGCTTGATCGTGGCGGCTGAATCCGATTGGGCTGTTTCCGCCCGCATCCGGGAGGATGGAGGTATGACGGCCCAGATTCTCGACGGCAAGGCCACAGCCGCAACGATCAAATCCGAGCTCGCCGCCCGCGTGGAGGTGCTCAAGGCCAACGGCATCGCGCCTGGCCTCGGTACCGTCCTGGTCGGCGACGACCCGGGCAGCCACATCTACGTCGCGGGCAAGCACCGCGACTGCGCGCAAGTCGGCATCGCGTCGATCCAGCGGGAGCTGCCTGCCGACGCGACGCAGGACGCGATCGAAGCCGTCGTGCGGGAGCTCAATGCGGACCCGGCCTGCACCGGCTATATCGTTCAACTCCCCCTTCCCAGGGGCATCGACACCAATCGTGTCTTGGAGCTGATGGATCCGGCCAAGGACGCCGACGGGCTGCACCCGATGAATCTCGGCCGTCTTGTGCTCAACCAGCCAGGGCCGTTGCCCTGCACCCCCAACGGCATCATCGAGTTGCTGCGACGCCATGACGTGACGATCAACGGGGCGCACGTGGTTGTCGTGGGCCGGGGCATCACCGTCGGGCGGTCGATCGGCCTGCTGTTCACGCGGCGCAGTGAGAACGCCACTGTCACCCTCTGCCACACCGGCACCCATGATCTGGCAGCGCAGTTGCATCAGGCCGACATCATTGTGGCCGCGGCGGGTGTACCGCATCTGATCAAGCCGGAGGATGTCAAGCCGGGAGCGGCCGTGCTCGATGTCGGCGTCAGCCGGGATGAGCAGGGCAAGATCCTCGGTGATGTGCACCCGGCTGTGGCCCAGGTCGCCGGGTGGATCTCGCCGAACCCGGGGGGTGTGGGGCCGATGACCCGTGCGCTGCTGGTGCAGAACGTGGTGGAGGCCGCCGAGCGGCAGGCGCTTGCTGCTGCAGCGGGCTGAGACGACGCCGAGCGGGCTGAGGAGGAGAGCCGACTCATGGGTGCACAGACCTCGCAGGAAGCGCCGGATGGCGGCGCGCGCGTGAACGGCGCGGATCCCGGGCTGCGGAAGGCCCGCAGCAGCCGGTTCCCCGAGATCACGCGGGACACCGCGCGGCCCGAGGGCGGGGGCCGGGTGGTAGGCGGGGAGCATTCGGCGCCGGCGCGCCAGTGGCCGTTGCTGACGGTGCTCGGCGGGGTGGGGCTCGGTCTGGCGATCACCGCAGCGGGCAGCTTCCGGACCGGGCTGATCGTCATCGGCGTGTTTATGCTGCTCGGTGCGGTGATGCGCTGGCTGCTGCCGTCGGTGGGGATGCTCGCCGTCCGCAGCCGCTTCACCGATCTGCTCACCTATGGAACGGTAGGGGGCGCGATCATCTTGCTGTCGCTGATGGTGGAGCCGAATCCAATCCTGCACTTCCCCTTCCTCGACAGCATCGTGCGCTACGCGGTCAGCCGCGACTGACGGTGCAGCGCACGATGCGCCGTGACCACAACCGCGCCGTGACCACCACCGTGCCGTGACCACAACCGCGCCGTGACCAAAACCACCCTCCTCCCCCGATCTGTTGCTGCTGCGCATGGGGTAGGAGTGGGCAGGGAGGTAGGAGCGCATGAATGGGGCATCAGGGAATCAGCGGGGAAATGGGAAGGGAAGAGGAGGGAATATGTCTCGTAGGGGGAGCGTGAGCATGCACAGGGGGAGCGATTCACCGGATGCGCCGGGAGACTTATCCGGCTGGCCCGGTGTGGTATCGGATATGTACCAGTTCGTGGATCCGGTGCTCGCCGAGCGCGGCGCGCGTCGTCGCCGCGCTGTCGTTGCCGCCGTGGTGGCCTTTGCCTTTCTCGGTGGCACGGGGTACGTCCAGACTGGCCGGGAGTTCATGGGGCTCATCTGCAGCGGCGCCACACCGTGGGCCGACGGCCTCCATCCACCCTGCCCCTGACGGGAGTGGGGGATTACGGTCCGATAGCCTGGCGCCAACGACAACAAAGTGCAGCAGGAGATCGCAATGACCCGCACTCCCGTCACCGTCACCGTCACCGGTGCGGCCGGACAGATCGGCTACGCACTGCTTTTCCGTATCGCCTCTGGACAGCTTCTCGGCGCTGATATACCGGTCAAGCTGCGCCTGCTGGAGATCCCGCAGGCTGTGAAGGCCGCCGAGGGCACCGCCATGGAGCTCGACGACTGCGCCTTCCCGCTGCTGCGCGGCATCGACATCACCGACGACCCGAACATCGCTTTCTCCGGCGCCAACGTGGCCCTGCTGGTGGGCGCCCGCCCGCGCACGAAGGGAATGGAGCGCGGCGACCTGCTCCAGGCCAACGGCGGCATCTTCAAGCCGCAAGGCAAGGCAATCAACGACAATGCCGCGGACGACATCAAGGTGCTCGTCGTCGGCAACCCGGCCAACACCAACGCGCTCATCGCCCGCGCCGCCGCTCCGGACGTACCGGCCGACCGCTTTACCGCGATGACCCGCCTCGACCACAATCGCGCGGTCACGCAGCTGGCGAAGAAGCTGGACGCGAGCGTCGGGGACGTCAAGAAGCTCACGATCTGGGGCAACCACTCGGCGACCCAGTACCCGGACATCTTCCACGCCGAGGTCGCGGGCCGTAACGCCGCCGAGGCCGTGGGCGACGAGAAGTGGCTCGCCGAGGAGTTCATCCCGACCGTCGCCAAGCGCGGTGCGGCGATCATCGAGGCGCGCGGTGCCTCCTCTGCTGCCTCCGCTGCCAACGCCGCCATCGACCACATTCACACATGGGTCAACGGCACCGCGGACGGTGACTGGACTTCCATGGGTATCGTCTCGGACGGCTCCTACGGCGTGCCGGAGGGGCTGATTTCGTCGTTCCCGGTCACCACCAAGGACGGCACGTACGAGATCGTCCAGGGCCTGCAGATCAACGAGTTCTCCCGCAGCCGCATCGACACCTCGGTCAAGGAGCTGATCGACGAGCGCGACGCGGTGCGCTCCCTCGGCCTGATCTGAGCCTGATCTGACGGCTTAGCGCCGCAGCGGTTCCCTGTGGCCCGGCCCGGCTCGTGTCAATCGGCGCGAGCCGGGCCGCACCTGCACTCCGA
Organism: Streptomycetaceae bacterium; assembly: GCA_019243445.1. GTDB lineage: Bacteria > Actinomycetota > Actinomycetes > Streptomycetales > Streptomycetaceae > Streptantibioticus_B. The sequence goes on from JAFAUH010000274.1 coordinate 10,777, forward strand.
CTGAGCGATCCCCAAGGCCGGTGGGGTGAATCAACCATATAAGCGGTCGAGTCTTCCCTCCCGCGTGGCATGGATGCGATATCCACGTCCACGCCCTAGGAGGCATTCATGCGTTCTCTCATCATCGCTGCTGCTGCAGCCGGTCTCGTTGCCGTTGGCGCCGGAACTGCCAGCGCACAAAATGACCCGAGCGCCGTCGGCACCGCTACTGGTTCGCCGGGCATCCTGTCCGGGGACAACATCCAGGTGGTGCCCAATATCCCGCTCAACCTGTGCGGCAACTCCGTCAACGTCCTCGCCCTGCTCAACCCTGCGGGCGGCAGCACCTGCACCAACAGCTGACCCGCAGATACCGCGGGCCCAGCCCAGCCCAGCCCCCAGCCCTGAGCCAGTAGGGCCGGGGGCTGGGGCTGGGCGTCCTGCCTTCCGCCGCCTACGCCAGGTGATGTCCGGCCGACGAGGCCGACGGCTCGGTCTCCGCGCCACCCTCGTCGCCCTCACCGAAACGGGCGAGCGCCAACGCACCCAGCACAGCCAGCAGATAGCCGCCCACCGCGACGCCGGCGAGCCCCGCCCGCGTATGGTCGCCGAGGGCGAACACCCCGACCAGTGCCGGGCCGAACGTCTCGCCGATCACCATTCCCGCCGTCGCCGCAGTCACGGAGCCGCGTTGGAATGCCGTCGTCAGCAGTGCGAACGCGGCTGTGCCGCCCACCAGTAGGGCGTATGTCGCGGGATTGGTGAGCAGGCCGGTGATGGCGAAGTCCGGGATCAGCCGCACCGCGACTGTCACCACGCCGAAGCCGAGCCCTGCACCCAGGCCCAGGCCCGCTGCCCGCGCGCGCTCCGGAAGTCGTCCGGCCGCTGCCCCCGCCGCGAGCACCAGCACCGCAGCGATCAACGTGCCCCACCGTAGCTCCGTCGAGCCCGCTCCGTGCCCCTCTGCCCCGGAGGCCGCGGCCAGCAGCCCCAGCCCCACGCACACCACGCCCACCGCCGCCCACTCGGTACGGCCGAGGCGCGCCCCGAGCAGCCACGACGCGACGACCGCCGTCACCGCGATGCTCGCCGCCAGCGCCGCGCCGACGACGTAGATCGGCACCAGGCGCAGTGCGATCAGCTCCAGGCCAAAGCCGAGTGTGTCCAGGCCGAGCCCGCCGATGTACCACCACTGCCGCAGCGCACGCATCAGCAGCCGCGCGTCGACGCCGCTCCTGCCGCTCTCGCCGCTTTCGCCGGTGGCCGCGCGGCGGGCCGCGACGGCCTGCATCACCGACGCCGTACCGAAGCAGACCGCCGACCCGAGAGCGCACAGCAAACCAAGAAGCACATATGGACTCTACGGCCGATCGCGTGATCCCCACAGCGCGCAGGCCGCTGGGGCGGCCTCTAAACCTCCAGCACGGCGCGCAGCTGCGTAAGTCCCCAGTCCAGGTCATCCTTGGTGATGACGAGCGGCGGGGCGATGCGGATCGTCGCGCCGTGGGTGTCTTTGACCAGCACGCCGCGTTCCATCAACTTCTCCGAGACCTCGCGGCCCGTGCCGTGGCTTGCGTGAATGTCGATGGCCGCCCACAGGCCGCGACCGCGTACCGCGTTCACCGCGCTGCTGCCGACCAGTGCACCCAGTTCCGCATGGAGGTGGTCGCCCAACTCCGCTGCCCGCTGCTGGAATTCGCCGGTGCGCAGCATTGCGATGACTTCGAGGGCGACCGCGCACGCCAGCGGGTTGCCGCCGAATGTCGAACCGTGCTCGCCCGGCCGGTAGACACCGAGTACAGACCGGTTCGCGACGACTGCCGAGACCGGAACGACACCGCCGCCGAGCGCCTTGCCCAGTACATACATATCGGGCACGACGCCTTCGTGCTCGCACGCGAAAGTCTTGCCCGTCCGGCCGAGCCCGGATTGAATCTCGTCGGCGATGAACAGCACGTTCCGCTCGGCGGTGATGTGCCGTACGCCGGCGAGGTAGCCGGGCGGCGGTACCAGCACCCCCGCCTCGCCCTGGATCGGCTCGAGCAGCACAGCCACCGTGTTCTCGTCGACCACCGCTTCGAGCGCTGCCAAGTCGCCGTACGGGACGATCTCGAAGCCCGGTGTGTACGGGCCGAATTCGGCCCGTGCCTCCGGGTCGGTGGAGAAGCTGATGATCGTGGTCGTGCGGCCGTGGAAGTTGCCGTCCGCGACGATGATCTTTGCCTGTTCGTGGGGCACACCCTTGACCTGGTAACCCCATTTGCGGGCGGTCTTGACTGCCGTCTCGACTGCCTCGGCGCCGGTGTTCATCGGCAGCACCGACTCCATGCCGCACATCGCTGCGAGTTCGGAGCAGAACGCGGCGAAGCGGTCGTGGTGGAAGGCGCGTGAGGTGAGTGTGACCCGTTCCAGCTGTGCCTTCGCGGCGTCGATCAGCCGGCGGTTGCGGTGGCCGAAGTTGAGTGCCGAATAGCCGGCGAGCATGTCCAGGTAGCGGCGGCCCTCGATGTCCGTCATCCAGGCGCCGTCCGCGGTGGCGACGACGACCGGAAGCGGGTGGTAGTTGTGCGCGCTGTGCGCTTCGGCGTGCTCCATCAGCTCCGTGGATGTGGGCAAGGTGGTGCTCCCTTCCTGGTGGTGGGGCCTCGTTTCTATCGTCCACCCGCGGCGTGGGGAAGGAGACGAAGAGGCTTTGCCATAACGGAGATCGGCAAGGCTGTCGATGAGGTGGGAGAAGATGTCGCTAGAGTAGACGTGAGCCGTGACTGGCGCGCTGGGATGGGAACGACCATCGGGGAGCGGCTCACGACGCAGCGATGCAGTTGCAATGCAGTTGCGATGCAGTGGTGATGTAGCTGCGATGCAACTGCGCAGTGCCGAGCGCCTGGGCCGTCCTTAACGACTGTCACCGTAGGAGGTCCCCGTGAACACCAGCGCCACCAAGTCGACGGAGTCCACCGCGTTTCGTAGCGCGCTCGACGTGATCCGAGGCGTCGAGCCGCGGGTCGCCGACGCCATCGGTCAGGAGATCGCCGACCAGCGTGCGTCGCTCAAGCTCATTGCGAGCGAGAACTACGCCTCTGCGGCCGTGCTGCTGGCAATGGGCAACTGGCTGAGCGACAAGTACGCCGAGGGCACTATCGGCCGCCGCTTCTACGCCGGCTGCCGCAACGTCGACACCGTCGAGTCGCTCGCCGCCGAGCACGCCCGCGCGATCTTCGGCGCCTCCCACGCCTACGTACAGCCGCACTCCGGTATCGACGCCAACCTGGTGGCGTTCTGGGCCGTGCTTTCCCAGCGCGTGGAGAGCCCGGCGTTGCAGCGCGCCCAAGTCCGCCACGTCAATGATCTCAGCGAGCAGGACTGGGCGCAGCTGCGCCGCGAACTCGGCGACCAGCGGATGCTGGGGATGTCCCTGGACGCCGGCGGGCATCTCACCCACGGTTTCCGACCCAATATCTCGGGCAAGATGTTCGACCAGCGCAGCTACGGCACCGATCCCGCCACCGGCCTGCTCGACTACGAGGCGCTGCGCAAGACCGCCCGCGAGTTCCGCCCGCTGGTCATCGTTGCCGGCTACTCCGCCTACCCCCGCCTGGTGAACTTCCGGATCATGCGGGAGATCGCCGACGAGGTCGGGGCGACTTTGATGGTCGACATGGCGCACTTCGCCGGTCTGGTGGCCGGCAAGGTGCTCACCGGCGATTTCGACCCCGTACCGCACGCCCAGATCGTCACCACCACCACCCACAAGTCGCTGCGCGGTCCGCGCGGCGGCATGGTGCTGTGCGACCCGGAGCTCGCCGAGCACGTCGACCGTGGCTGCCCGATGGTGCTCGGTGGCCCGCTGCCGCACGTCATGGCCGCCAAGGCGGTCGCGCTCGCCGAGGCGCGGCAGCCCGATTTCCACGCCTACGCCCAGCGCATCGTCGACAACGCCAAGGCGCTGGCCGAGGGCCTGATGCGGCGCGGCGCCCGGCTCGTCACCGGCGGCACCGACAACCACCTGGTGCTCCTTGACGTCTCCGGCTACGAGCTCACCGGCCGCCAGGCCGAGGCGGCGCTGCTCGACTCCGGCGTCGTCACCAACCGCAACGCGATCCCGCAGGACCCCAACGGCGCCTGGTACACCTCGGGCATCCGCCTCGGCACGCCCGCGCTGACTACGCGTGGCCTGGGCGTGAGCGAGATGGACGAGATCGCCGAGCTGATCGACATCGTGCTGCGCCGCACCGAGCCGGCCACGGCCGCGAGTGGCAAGCCGTCCAAAGCCCAGCATGTGCTGGACGAGGCGGTCTCGGCGCAGGTCGCGCGCCGCGCCGCCGATCTGCTCGCTGCCTACCCCCTCTACCCCACCGTCGACCTGGGCTGAGCGGGGCTCGGAACGCTTGCTCCCCAAGTGGTAAGGCCCGGACAGGGCCTGGGCCCGGTGCGCTGAAGACCGATTCCGGCCGGGGATTTCATGGAAGGAGTCACACCGTTCCCCGAGTGAAGACAGGGATACGACGACAGGGATACTGGGACGCCCGGAGACGCTTGGCTTGATCCTTGCCAGGGGCTTGCCAGAGGCTTGCCAGGGAAGCGGAGAAGGCGCGTACGGTGGCGGCCGGGCACTGATTCAGCAGCACTGATTCGTACAGGATCGACGGGACGGGCGGCCGGACATCCCATGCCCAGAGGAGGAGCGCAGTGCGGAGCTGCACGATCGGCGTGTCGATCGCGGTCCCGGAGCCTCATGGCAGCCTGCTCCAGGAGCGGCGGGTCGGCTTCGGTGACCTCGCGGCCCGCGCCATCCCCTCCCACATCACGCTGCTGCCGCCCACCAAGGTGGACTCCGCCGTGCTGCCTGCCTTCCGGGAGTATCTCGGCGGGGTCGCGGCGGGTGGGACCGCGTTCCGGCTGCGGCTGTCGGGCACCGGCACCTTCCGACCACTGTCGCCGGTGGTCTACATCCAGCTCGCCGAGGGCATGCGGGAGTGTTCCGAGCTGCAAGAACGTGTGCGTTCCGGGCCGGTACGGCGTGATCTCGACTTCCCGTACCACCCGCACGTCACCATCGCGCATGGCATAGCGGAGGAGGCGATGGACCGCGCCCAGCGGGAGTTGGCCGGTTTTTCCGCGTGCTGGACGGTGGCGGGCTTCTCGCTGTACGAGCAGGGCGAGGACGGCGTGTGGCGTGCCACGGGCGACTGCCCCTTCGCACAGGGCGTCCCGGTCGTCCCGCCTCAGACTGGCTACCACCGGCCGACGGATGCAGGTGCGCATACAACACACCTCGCATAACATCTCGCGTGTGATCGTGCACGTCATGGCCTTGGTGCGGTTCGGTGTGGCGCTCGGCGTGTCGTTCCGCCACCCGATGGGTAAGGGGTAATGCATTTGTGGCGCGAAGCGCCTCGGTTGAGGGTGGTGGCGGGCGACGGGCGGGAGTGTGCGGCAGGCTCGTCGCATGGATTGGCTGACTCGACTTCCCTTGATCGGGCCGTGGATCGCGTGGCTGATGCGCACTCATAGCTGGCGTGCGTTCGAACTCCTGCAGCGGGTGCGGTGGTCTCGCCTTGCAGCGGCGATCACCTTCACCAGTTTTCTGTCGCTCTTCCCGCTCATCACGCTCGGCGCCGCGATCGGCGCCACCTTCCTGACGACAAGTCAGCTCCATCGCGGCGAGGAGAGAGTAGCCAAGCAGCTGCCGGTTATCGCTTCGCGGATCGACATTGGCTCGTTCGCGGCGAATGCGGGCACCGTCGGCGCCATTGCAGCCGCGCTGCTGTTCTTCACCGGCATGGGCTGGGTCGGATCGCTGCGCGATGCCTTGCGCACCGTGTGGGGGCGGGAGGACGTGCAGGAAAATCCGGTGCTGCGCAAGGTCGCCGACGGCGTGGTACTGCTGGGGCTCGGCGCCGTCGGACTCGCCTCGATCACCGCATCGGCGCTGGCCACTACCGCCGTCAGCTGGGTCGCGCGCCAATTCGGCTTCGCCGGCAGTGGGGTGGGCGCGAATCTGCTGGTGCTCGCCGGTTACGGAATCGCCGTCGCCGCCGACTTTCTGCTCTTGGTCTATCTGCTCACTTTGCTGCCCGGGGTGCACCCCGGGCGCCGTACGGTCCTCGCTGCCGGGCTGATCGGTGCGGTCGGCTTCGAGGTGCTGAAGGTCGCGCTGAGCGGCTACCTCCAAAGCGTCGCGGGCAGGAGCATGTACGGCGCCTTCGGTACCCCGGTTGCACTGCTGCTGTGGATCAACTTCATGGCCAAGCTGCTGCTGTTCTGCGCGGCCTGGACGGCGACGGCCACAGGCGTGGGCGCGGCCGGGGTCCCGGCCACGCAGAACGGCGAGACTACGCAGAACGGCGAGACTACGGCGTAGATCCTGAACCGGTGCCGTGCCGCCGCAGCCGCGCAAGCCGTTCGGCCGCGTCGTCGGGCAGCTGTCCCTGCACCGCCGCCGACCATCGCTTGCGCACGGCGAGCACCACCGCGCCGAGCACCGCGAGCACCACTGCACCGGTCCCGGCCACTATCGCCAGAGTGCTCTGCCCCGAACCGCCGGTACGGGCCTGAGCGGACGATGTACCGCTGGGTTTGCCCTTGCCGCCCGCACCTGCTGCCAACAACGCCTGCACCTGCGCATTCTTCGGTTGCACCAGCTCACCGACCGGTTGGACTTTGCCGTCAGCCGCGAATCCCCAGTCGAACAGGGCTGTGGCCTCCTTGTAGACCTCGTCGGAACCGGTCCGCGGGTGCATCACTGTGACGAGCAGCTTCTTGCCGTCGCGCTGTGCGAAACCGGTATACGTATTGCCCGCCTGCGTGGTGTAACCATTCTTCACGCCCGCGATGCCGGGGTATCTCCGCATGCCGTGCACGCCGCTGAGCAGGCGGTCGGTGTTTTGGATCGCGAAGCTGTCGCGGTCTTTCGAGCCGTTCTTGTAGGCACCGGGGAAGGAGGCAGTCGCTGTCGAGCAGTACTCGCGGAAGTCCGCGTTCTGCATCCCGGCCCGCGCGAACAGCGTCAGGTCGTAAGCCGATGACAGCTCGCCGGGCATGTCGTACCCGTCCGGGGAGACCACATGCGTGTCGTACGCCTGCAGATCCTTGGCGCGTTGCTGCATCTCGGTGACGGTCTTGTTCACGCCGCCGTTCATCGCGGCGAGCACGTGCACCGCGTCGTTTCCCGATCGCAGGAAGACACCGCGCCACAAGTCCGCAACGCTGTACGGGAGGTTGGGTTTGATGCCGACCATACTGCTGCCGTCTCCTATCCCGGCGAGGTCTGTGGCCTGGACCGTATGCACCTCGTTCTTCGGGAATTTGGGGAGCAAAGTGTCGGCAAAGAGCATCTTCAAGGTGCTGGCGGGCGCAAGAGGCCAGTGAGCGTTGTGCGTCGCGAGCACCTGCCCGGTGTCCGCGTCGGAGACGATCCATGAGCGCGCGGTGATCATGGGCAGTGCCGGGACGCCGGGCGCCAGATGCACCTGGGAGCCAGGGCTGCCCAGAAGATCACCGCCAGTCGTCGACATGTGCGTCGGCGGAGCGGGCTCTGTGGTTTCGGCGAGCGCGGACGGGGCAGCAGCGGGAAGCAGTGTGCCGCCGGTCAAGGTGGCGGCACACACAGTGAGCGCGGAGCGGCACAAAGCCGGGTGAATCGATGGCACCCAGTGAACGTACAGGGCGATAGCGAATAAGAGGCGATAAGAGAATACCGGCAAGCTGACCCAACGGAGTGAGATGGCACACTGTCGGCGGAAGGAGCAGTTCACTCCATGGAGACTGTTTGTTGTCCAGTGGGCTCCGGACTGACACCATGAGGCACGGCCGTCATCGAGGTACCTCGAACCCGGATCAAGGGTGAGAGGTGGGCAGGCGTGACGGTCACAGACAGCGACCAGGATTGCGACGCTAGGTAATGGCATGCGGTTGTCGGCCCCCTCAAGGCCATGCGTTCTGGCGAGCTGTGTCTGGAACTCCCTCTCTGCGGCGGGGGCCCGGCGTGCCAGCGGCTCGTGTCGCTGCACGGTAGCCCCTGCGGGAGCGCTCCCGGGCACACCGCGTCAGCAGGTGCCCCTGGAAGGCAAAGGGAAGCCCCCAGCGCTGCTCGCAGTTGCAAACTCCCTCCATCACAACACCATCAAGACACTCGACAGGTAACTCTCCATGATTTTTGCTGGTTCGGAAGTGCAGGTGTGGCAATGACAGCGGTAATGACAGGGCCGCGTGCCACCACCCAGACCGGGCAGCTGCCCCAGACTGCCGCGAAGTCGAACCTGCCGTCCCTCACCGGCATGCGGTGGATGGCCGCGCTACTCGTCTTCGGCCTCCACATCCACAACTTCGGTTACTTCACGGGCCGTGGTCAAGGGTTCGTCTCCTGGGGTTTCGACGCAGGTGACACGGGTGTGTCGTTCTTCTTTATCCTGTCCGGCTTCGTCCTGATGTGGTCGACACGCCCGAAGGACAAGGCGACCGCATTCTGGCGGCGGCGCTTCGCCCGCATCTACCCGGTGCACTTCGTCACGGTGATACTCGCGCTGCTCATGGCGTACACGATGGCGCCGAAGATGAAGCCGACCGGAGAGGAAGCCGCGGCCAATCTGCTCCTGGTGCATTCCTGGGTCCACGCGTGGTGGCAGACACTCGACCCAGTCAGCTGGTCGCTCGCCTGCGAGGCATTCTTCTACGCACTTTTCCCCGCTCTCACCTGGGGGCTGCGGAAGTTGCCCGCCCGCGCACTCGCGGCGCTCACTGCGGCATGTGTCCTGGTCGTCCTCGCCCTGCCCTGGGTGAACAGGCACTACCACATGGGCTGGGACATCTACGCTTACCCGCTTGCCCGAGTCCCTGAATTCATCCTCGGCGCTGCAACCGCCCGGCTCGTCATACTCGGCCGTTGGCGCGGTCCGCGACTTGAAGCCTCTCTTGCGGTCACCCTCATCGGCTACTTCCTCGCCCCGCAACTCGGCGACAGCCCCGAGCACGTCGCCGGGACGATCATCGGCTTCACGCTGCTCATACCGGCCGCCGCGTGCGCCGACTTGAAGGGCGAACCTTCCATGTGGCGGCACCCAATCCTGGTGCGGCTGGGCGAACTCTCCTTCGCCTTCTACATGATTCACCTACTCGTACTCCATGCCGGGGCGCACCTGTTCATCTCCTCGCCGCGCCTTCCGGCGATCGAGGGGCTTGCCGCGGCAGGCGTGGCCTTCACCATCTCCCTGGCTCTGGCGTGGGTACTTTACGAGGGTGTGGAATGCCCCGGCAGACGGCTGTTGCTTCGCAGCCGACGTCGTCGTCCCGAAGCCGAGGTCGAGGCCGAGCTGAAGACTGAGCTCAAGACTGAGCTCAAGACTGAGGCAGCCGGAGCCAGAGCCGGAGTGGGAGAGGCATGAGGTGCGGCAGCGACATCAGCTCCCGAGGTGGCGGGCAGGCCTGCGGGCGAGCGCCATGGGGGCGGCGGTCATCGCTCTGGGGCTGCCCCTGACCAGCAGCAGCCCGAGAGAATCGGTTCGCCAAGGGATGATGTTACGTCTGGCGAAGGCCTCGCACCACTACGCCGCACACCACAACAACGGCTGTATGCCCCGGCTGCGCCAGGGAGTACCTCCTGCCGGAGGCAGGGGCAGGGGCAGGCCATTGCGGGCGCCGCAACCCGCCCTCCCGGAAAGGGTCACCGTGGTGGTGGGCGCATCGATCGCCGAGGGCTACCACACCTCAAGCGGCGAGTGCACCGCGTGGCCGTACCTGCTCAGGATGCGGCTGCAGCAGGAGCACGTGCCCGGAAGCATCGTCAACGACAGCGTCAATGCCGCACGCCTGCTCGCCGACAGCACAGGCCATCTCGGCACCAGCGCCCTGCATCGTGAGGGCGAGGCGCTCGCGGTGCGAGGGGTGCGCACCATTGTGCTCACCGACCTGATCAACGACATCCAGCAGCTCCCACACATCCACGACCCCGATGTGATCATTGAAGGCCTGAAGGTATTCGTGAGCAGGGCTCACAAGCGCGGTGTCCGCGTCGTCGCGGGTACCCTCTCCCCGTACGGCGGTTCCCTCCACTATGAGCCGACGGGTGAGCAGACGCGGCGCGCGGTGAACGACTTCATCCGACGCAGTGGTCTCTTCGACGGGGTGATCGACTTCGACGCGGCCGTGGCGGACCCGGCCAACCCCTCCCGCCTGCGCCCCGCATACGACTCGGGCGATCACCTCCACCCCAACGACGCCGGCCAGCGCGCCATGACGCGCGCCATCCCGCTCGAGATCCTGTAGCGCCGACTGCCTTGCGGCTGCGCGCCGCTGGACGGCATGCCATGCCACCCAGCGGCGCGCAGCCGCAACGCGAGTCCTCCAAAGGTCACTCAGGGGTCACCCAGAGGTCAGATTCGGCGCGTGATCAGGGCGCGCTTGACCTCCTGGATGGCCTTGGTGACTTCGATGCCGCGCGGGCAGGCGTCCGTGCAGTTGAACGTCGTGCGGCAACGCCACACGCCCTCACGGTCGTTGAGGATCTCCAAGCGCTGCTCGGCGCCCTCGTCGCGCGAGTCGAAGATGAAGCGGTGCGCGTTGACAATCGCGGCCGGCCCGAAATACTGGCCGTCGTTCCAAAAGACCGGGCAGGACGACGTGCACGCCGCGCACAGGATGCACTTGGTGGTGTCGTCGAAGCGCTCGCGGTCCTGAGCGGACTGCAGGCGCTCGCGCATCGGCTCGTTGCCCTTGGTAATCAAGAACGGCATGACGTCGCGGTATGCCTGGAAGAACGGCTCCATATCGACCACCAAGTCCTTCAGGACCGTCAGGCCCTTGATGGGCTCGACCGTGATCGGCTTGCCGGGGTTGATGTCCTTCAACAGCGTCTTGCAGGCCAGCCGGTTGCGCCCGTTGATCCGCATCGCATCCGAGCCGCAAATGCCGTGCGCGCAGGAGCGGCGGAAGGTCAGCGTGCCGTCGATCTCCCACTTGACCTTGTGGAGGGCGTCCAGGATGCGCTCTTTCGGATCCATCTGCAGCTGGTAGTCGACCCACGAGGCCTCGGCGGCGATCTCGGGATTGAAGCGCCGGACCCGCAGCGTGATGGTGATCAGGTGCGAGGCGGCGTTCTCGGCCGTGTCCAGCGCAGCGGAGTGATTGTTCTCCACCGTTGCGGTGCTCATCAGTACTTACGCTCCATCGGCTGGTAGCGGGTCTGCACAACCGGCTTGTAGTCGAGGCGGATCGACTCGGTGCCGTCCTCGCCAATCTCCCGGTACGCCATGGTGTGACGCATGAAGTTGACGTCGTCGCGGTTCGGATAGTCCTCGCGGTAGTGGCCGCCGCGCGATTCCTGGCGGGCGAGCGCGGAGACGGCGAGCACCTCGGCGAGGTCGAGCAGGTTGCCCAGCTCGATGGCCTCGAGCAGGTCGGTGTTGAACCGCTTGCCCTTGTCCTGGATGCTTACGTTCTTGTAGCGCTGCTTCAGCTCGACGATGTCCTCGACGGCCTGCTTCAGCGTCTGCTCGGTGCGGAACACCATGGCGTTCATGTCCATGGTCTCCTGCAGCGCCTTGCGGATCTCGGCGATCCGCTCGCTGCCCGTCGACTCGCGCAGCGACTCGACCTGGCCGACCACCAGCGCGGCCGGGTCCTCGGGCAGCTCGACGAACTCGTTGCGCGACGCGTACTCGGCAGCTGCGATGCCCGCCCGCCTGCCGAAGACATTGATGTCGAGGAGCGAATTGGTGCCCAGGCGGTTGGCGCCGTGCACCGACACGCATGCGACCTCGCCCGCCGCATACAGGCCCGGCACGGTGTCGACGTTGTTGGCGAGCACCTCGCCTTGGACGTTGGTGGGGATGCCGCCCATCGCGTAGTGCGCGGTTGGCTGGATCGGGATCGGGTCGGTGTACGGCTCGATGCCCAGATAGGTGCGGGCGAACTCGGTGATGTCCGGCAGCTTGGCGTCCAGCTGCTCCGGCGGCAGGTGGGTGAGGTCGAGGTAGACATGGTCGCCCTCGGGGCCGCAGCCGCGGCCTTCCCGGATCTCGGTGTAGATCGCGCGGGAGACGACGTCACGCGAGGCGAGGTCCTTCATGACGGGTGCGTACTTCTCCATGAAGCGCTCGCCGTCCTTGTTGCGCAGGATGCCGCCCTCGCCGCGGGCGCCCTCGGTGAGCAGGATGCCCATGCGCCAGATGCCGGTCGGGTGGAACTGGAAGAACTCCATGTCCTCCAGCGGCAACCCGCGCCGGTAGGCGACCGCCTGGCCGTCACCGGTGAGGGTGTGCGCATTCGAGGTCACCTTGAAGAACTTGCCGGTGCCGCCGGAGGCGAAGACCACGGCCTTTGCCTGGAAGACATGGATCTCGCCGGTGGCCAGCTCGTACGCGACGACGCCCGCGGTCCGCCGCATCCCCTCGACCTCGCTCAGCAGCAGGTCGAGGACGTAGAACTCATTGAAGAACTCCACACCCTCCTTGACGCAGTTCTGGTACAGCGTCTGGAGGATCATATGACCGGTGCGATCGGCCGCGTAGCAGGCGCGGCGTACTGCGGCCTCGCCGTGATTGCGGGTGTGGCCACCGAAGCGGCGCTGGTCGATCCGGCCCTGCGGCGTCCGGTTGAACGGCAGGCCCATTTTCTCCAGGTCGAGGACCGCGTCGATGGCCTCCTTCGCCAGGATCTCGGCGGCGTCCTGGTCGACCAGGTAGTCACCGCCCTTGACCGTGTCGAAGGTGTGCCACTCCCAGTTGTCGTCCTCGACGTTCGCCAACGCAGCGCACATGCCGCCCTGCGCCGCGCCGGTATGTGAGCGCGTCGGGTACAGCTTGGTGAGCACGGCGGTGCGTGACCGGGTACCGGCCTCGAGCGCGGCACGCATGCCTGCGCCACCCGCGCCGACGATGACTGTGTGGTATTCGTGCGTGTGGTAGGTGTGCGTTTGCATCTCAGGCCTTGATGTTCGGGGTGAACGTGAAGATGACCAGGCTGCCGAGGAAGATCATCAGCAGCGCGGCGGTGT
>JAFAUH010000345.1 GCA_019243445.1 Streptomycetaceae bacterium
GGGGGGGGGGGGGGGGGGGGGGGGGTCGTGGGAGCCGGTGGGGGGGCGATGGTCGGGGTGCTGTGGATGCCGGTGGTGCTGCTGGCAGGCGGATTGTGCGCGGGGCCGGCGCTGGCATGGGTGTGTCGTATGGGGAGCCGGGGGGCGGCGCGGAGGCACGGGCAGGGGGTGGAACGCCGGTTGCGGGATGCGGCGGCGGAGTGTGGGCGGACATGTGTACTCGAGCCGGTGGCCGCGGAGTTGCTGCGCTATCGCAAAGTGCGGGCGCAGTACGGGGTGGCCTCGGGGGGTTGAGGGCGGCTCCGGGTGCGATGCCAGGTCACCCGAGAGGGTGGGCGAGTTATCCACAATCTGCTGGTGGTCCACAGAATTTCGATGGGCCCGGCAGGGTTCTTCGGTTCGGGTGCACGCTGTTCTCACCGGCGAAAGCCGATGAACTTCCGCGAAGGGGAGGGCAGCGCCATGAGCGAGACTCTGGTGACGGTGGTGGGAAACGTAGCCACACAGCCGATGCTGAAGAACACCGCGTCGGGCGTCCCGATGGCCAGATTCCGGCTGGCGACGACGGAGCGCCGATGGGATCGAGTGGCGGACCGGTGGACGGATGGCCATACGAGCTTTTTCACGGTGTGGGCGTATCGAATGCTCGGTGAGAATCTCGCTGCTTCATTGGGGGTCGGCGAGCCGGTGATTGTGCAGGGGCGGCTACGAGTGCTCGAACGCGAGGACAAGCGCGAGGACAAGCGCGAGGACAAGCGCGAGGAGAAGCGCGAGGACAAAGGGAACACCCATGTTACCGTCGCCATCGAGGCGGTGGCGGTGGGGCACGATCTGAGCCGGGGCACATCCGCGTTCCGGCGGGTGTCCAGGGCGCGCCCGGAGCTTGTGGAGCGGCAGCTACGGCAGCAGGAGAACGCGGCCTCCGGAGGGGTGCCCGAACCGGTGCCGGGTTAACCCTTTTCATCCCCTTCACGTCTTGCGCACATGAATAATACGGTTAGGCAAAGAAAGAGGGTTTTGCTGAATTCTGCGTCGGCGATGGCCGTAGCGGTCGATTAAAAGATTCATCGACAATACGGGGTGTCGTGCTGGTGCTCGATAACGATTCAGAATCGAATTGGTTATCGGTTGGAATTCTGGATGGCTGTGGGGCTACTGCTTCCTAAGATCCTTTTCGTAGCACGGGGGACCGGAACTTTTTAGCGAGACAGCACTCATGACCCGTCTCGCCCGGAGGGGAAATTCATGTTCACTGTAGGGAGGCGGGGTACCGCCCGCCTTGCTGCCGCTGTGCTGGCTTCAGGCCTGTTCGCGGCAGGTGCGATAACCGGCGCAGGGTCCGCCCTCGCCGACGACAGCCCGGCGCCGGCGGCCGGCGGCGCGACCGCCACGCTCGGTCAGCTGACTACTTTCGACCAGGCGACGATTCACGACGGTGGCAACCGTTTCGAGGTGGAAGCCGGTCTGTTCCAGATGTCTGTCGCGGGCCGCGGCACCATCTCTACGTACTGCATCGACCTCCACGACGCCACGCAGCCGAACGCCCAGTACCAAGAGGTTCCCTGGGGTTCGTCCTCGCTCGGCACCAACCCGAACTCGGGCAAGATCGAGTGGATCCTGCACCACTCGTATCCGCAAGTCACCGACCTTCAGCAGCTCGCGCAGGAAGCGGGCTCAGGGCCGCTCACGCCGCAGCTCGCCGCCGCCGGCACCCAGGTTGCGATCTGGCGCTACTCGGACAACGCCGACGTCACCGCAGACAACGACGCAGCGGAGAAGCTGGCTGACTACCTCACCCAGGCTGCGCAGCCCACGGCCGAACCAAATGCCTCGCTGAACCTCACCCCGCCCGCTGTCTCGGGCAAGGCCGGTGCGCAAATAGGCCCGGTCACCGTGCACACCGACGCACCGAGCGTGCAGGTGAGCCTCTCCGCGCAGTCCGCCGGCTCCGGTGTGACCGTGGTCGACAAGAGTGGCAAGCCGGTCAGCTCTGCGGTCGACGGCTCGCAGCTCTACTTCAACATCCCGGCCGGCACCCCGGCAGGCAGTGCCACGCTCAATGTCCAGGCAACTGCCACTGTGCCGGTCGGCCGTGTATTCAAGGACGTCCTTGACGGGCAGTGGGGCAAGCCTGCCAGCCAGTTGCAGATCCTTGCTGGATCCAGCGACAGTACGGTCAGTGCGCAGGCCACGGTGAGCTGGGCGAAGCAGGGCGCGATACCGGCGGTCTCTGCGATGGTGGACTGCGCCAAGGGCGGCGTGGATGTCAGCGTCGGCAACCAGGGCAGTGAGGCGTTCACGTTCCAGCTGGCCGGCAAGGAGTACACGGTCGCGGCGGGCGAGTCCCGGACGATCACTGTTCCGGAGACCGAGGGCCGGAGCTACGCGATCACGCTCACTGGGGCCAACGGCTTCAAGAAGGTCTTCACCGGCATGCTGAACTGCAAGACGGCAGGCAGCGGCGGCAACTCGGCGGTCTCGGTGCACTCGGCAAAGCCGAGCCCGACCCCGGCCCCGGTCCCGGCCGGCAAGAACCTTGCTGAGACCGGCAGCAGCAATGCCACCCCGTACCTTGCGGGTGCGGCGGCCTCCCTCGTGGTGATCGGCGGCGGAATGGTCTTCTTCCTCCGCAAGCGCAAGGCCACCCCCTCCGGGAAGTAACCCGCCGGAGTGAGGCCTGAACCGTGGTCCGTACCGCTCGCGGTACGGACCACGGATCCCGGTCCTCGCCCGCTGTGCGGCGACCGGTTTCCGCCCCGCGCTGGATGTACGGCAAGATGGGTGTGTCTGCCCACCCCCCAGATCTGCCGGATGGTTTCTCTTGGCTGAGTTCATCTACACCATGCGCAAGGCTCGCAAGGCCCACGGCGACAAGGTGATCCTCGACGATGTCACGCTGAGCTTTCTTCCTGGCGCGAAGATCGGTGTCGTAGGACCGAATGGCGCCGGCAAGTCGACCGTGCTGAAGATCATGGCGGGTCTCGAGCAGCCCTCCAACGGAGACGCCTTCCTCACCCCCGGCTACAGCGTCGGCATGCTGCTCCAGGAACCGCCGCTTGACGAGTCCAAGAGCGTGCTGGAGAACGTGCAGGACGGCGTGGCCGAGACCAAGGCCAAGCTCGACCGGTTCAACGAGATCGCCGAGCTAATGGCCACCGACTACTCCGACGAACTGCTCGAGGAGATGGGCAAGCTTCAAGAGCAGCTCGACCACACAGGTGCCTGGGACCTCGACGCCCAGCTGGAACAGGCCATGGATGCCCTCGGCTGCCCGCCTGGCGATTGGCCCGTCACCAACCTCTCCGGTGGTGAAAAGCGCCGCGTCGCGCTGTGCAAGCTGCTGCTCGAAGCCCCTGACCTGCTGCTGCTCGACGAGCCCACCAACCACCTCGACGCCGAGTCCGTCCAGTGGTTGGAGCAGCACCTCGCCAAGTACCAGGGCACTGTCGTCGCCGTCACCCACGACCGGTACTTCCTTGACAACGTCGCCCAGTGGATCCTCGAGCTGGACCGCGGCCGGGCCATCCCCTACGAGGGCAACTACTCGACATACCTGGAGAACAAGGCCGCCCGCCTCAAGGTCGAGGGCCAAAAGGACGCCAAGCGGCAAAAGCGCCTCAAGGAAGAGCTGGAGTGGGTGCGCTCCAATGCCAAGGGGCGGCAGGCCAAATCCAAGGCCCGGCTCGCGCGTTACGAGGAGATGGCTGCCGAGGCGGAGAAGACCCGCAAGCTGGACTTCGAGGAGATCCAGATCCCGCCGGGCCCGCGCCTGGGCAACGTCGTTGTCGAGGTCGACCACCTGAACAAGGCGTTCGGCGAGAAGGTGCTTGTCGACGACCTCTCCTTCACGCTGCCGCGCAACGGCATCGTCGGCGTCATCGGCCCCAACGGCGCGGGCAAGACGACCCTGTTCAAGATGATCCAGAGCCTGGAGACGCCGGACTCGGGCCAGATCAAGGTCGGCGAGACAGTCAAGATCTCCTACGTCGACCAGAATCGTGCCAACATCGACCCGAAGAAGACGCTGTGGGAGGTCGTCTCCGACGGCCTGGACTACATCAACGTCGGTCAGGTCGAGATGCCGTCCCGCGCCTATGTCTCCGCGTTCGGCTTCAAGGGCCCGGACCAGCAAAAGCCGGCCGGTGTGCTGTCCGGCGGTGAACGCAACCGCCTCAATCTCGCGCTCACCCTCAAGCAAGGCGGCAACCTGCTGCTTCTCGACGAGCCGACCAACGACCTCGACGTGGAGACGCTCTCCTCGCTGGAGAACGCACTGCTGGACTTCCCTGGTTGCGCCGTGGTGGTCTCCCACGACCGCTGGTTCCTCGACAGGGTTGCCACCCACATCCTCGCTTACGAGGGCGACTCCAGGTGGTTCTGGTTCGAGGGCAACTTCGAAGCCTACGAGAAGAACAAGGTCGAGCGGCTCGGCTCGGAGGCTGCTCGCCCGCACCGTGCCACCTACAAAAAGCTGACCCGGGGCTGAGCAACCGATGACACGTCACATCTACCGCTGCCCGCTGCGTTGGTCCGACATGGACACTTTCGGGCACGTCAACAACGCGGTTTACTTCCGCTACCTGGAGGAGGCACGAATCGATCTCACCTTCCGGCTGGCACCGGGAGAGGGCGATGGATCGTTCTCCGGCGGCTCGGTCGTCGCCCGCCATGAGATCGACTACCTTCGCCCGCTCCTCCACAGCTACGAACCGGTGACGGTCGAGACGTGGGTGGAGAAGATGGGTGCCGCCTCCATTACCTACGCGTATGAGATCAAGGACGCGGAGCGGGTGTACGCGAGGGCGACGAGCGTCGTCGTGCCGTACAACATGGCGGAGCAGCGCCCGCGCAGACTCACCCCCGCCGAGCGCAAGTTCCTCGACGCATACCGTGATGATGGCGCCGACCGCGACGACGGCGACAACCCGGACAGCGACAACCCGGACGGCGACCCCGACGGCGGGAGGCCAGGGGAGGCCGTCGCGGCATGACGGCATTGCGTCTGACGGGTGCCGAGGAGGCGGCGGATCTCGCCGCCTTCCTCACCCGCCTGCTGCACTGGGACAAGGCCGCCGTGGTACGGCTGCAGGCGGCAGGCCCGGCGCTTGCCGTCTTCGGACACCCGCCATTCGGTCCGGTGCTCGCCGTCCGCAGCTGGGAGCTGACCGAGGCCGCGCGCCTCGATGCGACGGTCTCGACCGGCCAGTTGCTCGACTCCATCGCCGAGCAGACAGCTACGGTCACTGTGCCGCCCGGCGTCACCGGGCCGTCGTGGACGGGACTGCTGCCGCCGCGTGGCGGATGGCAGCGTACCGCCGGCATCGAGCTCGATGTGCTGCGCGCGGACGCTGCCCGCATCATCGCCGAATTCCGCGCCCGTACCGAAGCACTGAAGTCAGCGAGGCGCACCCGCGCCGAACTCGATGCGCTCGCCGAGGAAATCTGGTCGCGGCGGCTCGGCGACACCCCACTGCCGTTGCGCGCCGTGCATGCCGCGCACGCGCTGGGCTTCCTGCGCCCGGTACGCGCTATGGCACATATGGCGAGTGCTGGAGCGGCGGTGGCTGCCGTCGAGCCCCCCGCACTCTTCACCTGCGGGCCATGGCTGCGCCTGCGGACCGTCTCCGGTTCCGTCGCCCTCCGTACCTCGAGCAAGGGGACGGGGCTTCGCCTCGCCGTCATCCCACTGGCTTGAATAAGGTCGGGGACTGGCGCGGTGGCTGTTACTCCGTTTCCAGTTCCGGACTCTACGGAGGGGCTTTTGACCACCGTTCCTCGTGTTGTCGGCCGCTGTGGACCGACGTGGCGCCGACGCGCAGGGCGTGCCAGTCAGGCGCCGGCTCCACGCGGCGGCGGTGTCGTCATGCCGCGGACTTCTCGTACGGGAAAAGCAGCTGCGGTGTCCTCGGCGATATCCACACTGCCCTGGAGGTATCCCCTTTGGAGCGGTGGGACTCACCAAGGAGGCGCTGTGACGGCGCACTCGGAGGTGGTCAGTCGGTAGAGTTGATCAACGAGCCTGCGGCGTAGACGAGATAGTCCCACAGCTGCCGCTCATACTCCGGGGCGAGCCCCAACTCGTCGACGGCGGTGCGCATATGGCCGAGCCATGCGTCGTGCGCTACGCGATCGACGTGGAACGGCATGTGCCTCATGCGCAGCCGCGGATGCCCGCGCTCCTCACTGTACGTACGCGGGCCGCCCCAGTACTGCATCAGGAAGAGGGTGAGCCGTTCCTCGGCGGGGCCCAGATCCTCCTCGGGGTACATCGGCCGCAGGAGTGAGTCCTGCGCGACGCCTTCGTAGAAGCGGTGCACGAGACGGCGGAAGGTCGCCTCGCCGCCTACCGACTCGAAGAACGTCTGCTGCTGCAATGTGCCGCGCGGAATCTCAGTCACGCATCCCATGGTCGCAGATGCACAGTGGCAGATGCACAGTGGCAGATGCGCAGTGGCAGATGCGCAGTGGCAGATGCGCAGCGACAGAATAAAAGGCGCGGTAGCGGACATGGCCGGTCAAGCCCGGTGGCCGCTGTCTGCTCTCTGCGGGATTTCGCGGCAGGCCCGCGGAGTCCGCCATTCGCAGCGCAGTGTGATCGTTGTCCAGGCACCCACATGGACACGGTCGCCCTCGGCAAGGTCGACGGGCTGGAACGGCTCGATGGGCTCGCTGCCGCCGTTCACTGTTGTGCCATTGGTCGAGCCCTGGTCGATCACCGACCAGCCGCCGTCGGGACGGCGGACGAGCACGGCGTGCTTGTGCGAGACGCCCGGGTCCTCGGGCGGACGCGACAGATCGATGTCCGGGGACTCGCCGGTGCTGTGCCGACGGCGGCCGATGGTGACCTGATGGGCTGTCAGTGGAATGCGGTGCTCCGGCGAGTACGACGGGAAGTACAGGCCGGTGGGGTCGGGACCGTTGCGGGTCATCATCGCCGTGAAGTAGTCGCGGTCGGCCGCGACCACCGCCGTCCACGCCTCTGGCGCTGCGGGAGCCTGTGGCGTCGGCGGCTGTTCCGCTCGCTGTCCGGTTTGTTGTCCGGTTTGTTGTCCGGCCGCGAGGCCCTGACCGCTGTAGATCGGCGGCGGCAGCAGGAAGTCATCGTCTGCCGCCTCGCTCTCGCCGGTGATGGTCGCATCCGGCGGCAGCGGTTCGGCCGGCCGGTTTATCTGCGACGGGCGTGAGCTGGTGCGCTCGTACGGCAAGGGGAACGGGGGCTGATAAGGCACCGAAGACGGTGGAGGCGGTGCGGGAGCTGGTACGGGAGGGGGCGCCGGGGTCGGTGCGGGGGGAGGAGGCGGTGGCGCCAGGTGTCGCATCGCTGCTGGCGGCGGAGTGTAAGGCGGCGGCTTGCGAGGTCCGGACGGGCTCTGCGCAGGGGCAGGGGCGAGGAAGTTGTAGCGGCACTCCTCACAGAAGGCGGCTTGCCCCTCGCGCATCGTGCTGCAGTTCGGGCACCGCTCGGCCGCCACTGTGGCATAGGGATCCATAGCGCGCGGCGGCACCTCGGTGAGGGACGGTGGCGGGGGCAACGGCTCAGGTGTGCCAGAGGCCGCCGCGGGAGCGGACATGCATAGCCCGCACACCTCGCACCAGTCCTCGCTCCGCGACTGGTGGCCATGGGGACAGGTCGACATATTAGTAAATTCCCCTCCGGCGGCACCTGGATGCTTATTTCTTGACGGGTGCGGCCTTTGCCGACCACGTCTCCAAAGTCATCTCATCTGCGTCGTCGACGTTCTTCTTCAGCCGCACAGTACCGGTCGCCTCGTCGACCGCATTCACCACCTTGGCCAGCAGCTTCGCGGTGTCCGTATTGCCCGACTCCGCCTGGCTGATCGGTGCTGTGCACCGTCAAGCCGAGGCCGGGGCCGGGGCCAGGAACGGGATGACAGCGACCGTTATGTTGTCGTGGCCGCCGCCATCGAGTGCCACACCGACCAGCGTGCGCGCGCAGTGCAGCGGGCGGGTCCGGGCGTCAGGCGGCACGGCGGCTGCCAACTCGGCTGCGGAGTCGGCGTAATTCCACAATCCGTCAGTGCAGATCACGATGACACCAGGACAGTCCGGCTCGAACGACGCGGTGTGCGGGTCGAGGTTGACGGCGTCCGCACCGAGCCATCCCGTGATCGCGTGGGCGCGATCGTCAGCGTAGGCCTCCTCCTCGGAGAGCAGACCCGCTTCGACCATCCTGGCCGCCCATGAGTCGTCCTCGGTGAGGCGAGCCGGATTGTCGGTGGTGCGGTCGTCGGGGATCCAGTACGCCCGGCTGTCGCCGACCCAGCCGACTGTGAGCAACTCGCCAGTGGTGATCGCACTGACGAAGGTACAGGCGGGAGCGTTGATCTCGGGATCGGAAACATCACCTTCGGCAAGGGAATTGACCGATTTCGACGCTGCAAGGAGCGCTTCGTGCATGGCCTGACGTGCCCCGGCACCGGAGGAGAGTGCGGTGCACAGGGTGTCGCGCGCGACGATCGAGGCCGTTTCGGAAGCCGAGTCGGGCCGCGAGGAGGACGAGACCCCGTCGCAGACGACGGCAATGGCGGCGGTCGTGCCATCGGGCAGCGTTGTTTCAGCCACGGCGAAGGCGTCCTCGTTGCGGCGATGACGCACCCCGCGGTCGGTGACCGCGCAGACGCGGGCCAACTCCTGCTCCATGTGGTCGCGTCGCCGCGGCTGGGCGTGGCCGCAGTGTCCGCAGTAGCCGTCGCCGTCAACGGCGCCGATGCCGCAGGCCACGCACAGGGGTGTCTCCAGTAGTGCTGATCCGGGCTCCGTGTCCGATTCCGTCATCAGTAGGGTCTCGCACGGAGCGGTGGCCTCAGGTGGGGGCGGGACAGCCTGCGCCGCGCCTTGACCCGGGATGGTCGCCCGCGTGGGGGGAGCAAGCCCGTAGTCGTCGACCTCCGCGAGCGCGGTCTCCGCCACGGAAGCCTCCGCGACGGGACGCACAAGCCCGTAGTCACCGTCGTCGGCCTGTACGCGCGCGGCGGCCCGACTCGTGCCGCAGTTGCCGCAGAAGTTGTCCTCGGGTTCGAGGC
>JAFAUH010000399.1 GCA_019243445.1 Streptomycetaceae bacterium
GGTTTGCTCCTGATCCACAAGAAACTTCAAGACGTCACGGATCACATTCAACTGGCGCCGCTGAAGCTCCTCGCCCTCCGGCCCATCAACAACAACGAACCGGACATGAACAGAAGGCGGAGGTCCCCACCTGCCACGCCCTGACGAAAAGGGAGGATGAGCATTCTCTTCACTCGTCATACCTCCCAACATCTCGCCGTTCTCGCGATCCTCCGCCAGGTCAACCGAACCCGTAAAAGCGTCAACCCAGGGTGGTATCCTCCTTCACCACACTCGCGGGTTCAGTAATCGCCGAGACTGTCCCCAGCGGAAGCGGCACCAACCGCGCCCGCCCCTCAACCGCCACGGTGGCGTAAATGCGCAGGTCAGCGGCATGTTGACGACCAGCCATGTTTTCTGGCTCCTGCCGGGGGCACTCCTCACAGGTCAGAACACACACAGCGCTCTGACCTGCAGGAACTCAAGGTTTTTGATCTTCCGGACCCCCGGATCACTGGTTGTGTCGGCGGATCGTGCTGCCATGGGGGGTGCCGGGCGGTCGTGGGGGCCGCCCGGTGCCGTGCCGGGGTCAGGCAGATGCGGTGGAGGTCACCAGCTGCTCTTGGTCACGCCGGGGAGTTCACCTGCGTGGGCCATTTCGCGTACCCGGATGCGGGAGAGTCCGAAGGCGCGCAGGTGGCCGCGGGGGCGGCCGTCGACGGCGTCGCGGTTGCGCACTCGGGTGGCGCTGGCGTCGCGGGGCTGACGGCGCAGCTCCTGCCCAGCGGCGGTGCGCTCGGCGTCGGGTGTGCGGGGGTTGGCGATGATGGCTTTCAGCTCGGCGCGGCGCTCGACGTAGCGGGCGACGATCGTGCGCCGCTGTTCGTTCTTGGCGATCTTGCTCTTCTTGGCCATCAGACTTTTCCTCCCCTGGCGCGGATACGGGCGACGGCGGCTTCGATGCCGATGGCGTCGACGGTCTTGATGCCCTTGGTGCTGAGGGTGAGCCGGATGTGGCGGCCTTCGCTGGGCAGCCAGTAGCGCTTGGTGTGGACGTTGGGGTCGAAGCGGCGCTTGGTGCGGCGGTGCGAGTGGGAGACGTTATGGCCGAAGCCGGGTTGGCGGCCGGTGAGTTGACAGTGGGCGGACACGGGTCCCTCCGATTGTTCTGGTGGACGTACGGACGTCACCGTACCAGCTAGATGAAAATGAAAACCAATAGCGTGTACGCTGCCGCCATGGCCCGTAATGAACTGCGCCCGATCATCAAGCTGAGGTCGACCGCCGGGACCGGCTACACCTACGTGACCCGCAAGAACCGTCGTAACGACCCGGACCGGCTGACCCTGCGCAAATACGACCCGGTCGCCCGTCGCCACGTCGATTTCCGTGAGGAGCGCTGACCGCCATGAAGCCCGGCATCCATCCCGCTTACCGGCCGGTCGTCTTCCGCGACCGGTCCGCCGACTTCGCCTTCCTCACCCGCTCGACCAAGACCAGCGACAAGACCGTCGAGTGGGAGGACGGCACCACCTATCCCGTCATCGACGTCGAGATCTCCTCGGCGAGCCACCCCTTCTACACCGGCACACAGCGGGTCCTGGACACCGCGGGCCGCGTGGAGCGCTTCGAACGGCGCTACGGACGGAGGCCACGGTGAGCCCCGGAAAGCCCCGACTGCCGGTGGCGATCGTCGCCGGACTGTGCGAAGGGGCCCGACGCGCGGTGGTCGGCGACATCTTGCACACCGTGCCCGGCACCGCCGTACTGCACCACGACTTGTCAGCCGCGACCAACGGCTCGGTTCACCGCACCATCCGCGACATCAACGGCCCCATCAGCAGCAGTCACACCCCGCTGGTCAACGACTGCGCCTGCTGCGCCCTGCGCGAGGACCTGGTCCCCGAACTGCTACGGATCGCCGACGCCGGAACGCACCGGCTGGCTGTCGTCGAACTGTGGGACTCCGTCGAGCCACAGGCCATGGCAGCGGTCATCGCCGCCGAAAGCGCATCGCTGCAGTTGACCGGAGTGGCCACCGCGGTCGATCCGGCGTTCGTTCTGCCGTATCTGGCCAATGGCGACGACCTTGCCGAAGCCGGCCTCGCCGCCGCCCCGACCGACCAGCGCACCATCGCCGACACCTTCGCCCGCCAGATCGAATACCCCACGCTGCTCGCCCTCGCCGAAGGCGACGATCCCGCGAGCGACGCCGACCAAGCACTGCTCACCCAACTCACCCCAGCCGCACACCACATGCGCCTCGTCGAGGGCGCCCTGGGCGCCGCCCTGCTGGCCGGGTTCGACATCGCCGCGGCAGCGGCCCGCCAGCATCCTGCATGCGCACTGCTGCCCCAACAGGCCGACGAACACGGGGTGTCCACCCTCGTCTGGCGGCGCCACCGGCCCTTCCGCCCGGGGCGGCTGTACGCAGCGCTGGAAGACCTGACCTGCGCCGCCATCCGCAGCCGGGGCCGGTTCTGGCTGGCCGACCGCCCCGACACCTTGCTGTCCTGGGACGCCGCCGGCGGCGCGCTGTGCATCGAACCCACCGGGCCTTGGCTAGCCGCACTACCGGACGCCGCCTGGGACATGGTGCCCGCCGAACGCCGCGTAGCGGCATCGCTCGACTGGCATCCCGAACACGGCGACCGCTGTCAGCACCTCACCTTCACCTCACCCGACCTCGACCACGAAGGACTCCTGCGCCTACTGGACTCCTGCCAACTCACCGACACCGAGTACGCGGCCGGGCCGCAGGCATGGAAAGAGCTGCCGCACGCCTTCGACGAACTGCTCGATCCCGTCGGCTGAGCACGCGCACCTATCCCCGAATGGATAAGGAACTGATCATGTCCCGCCGTATCAACCCCAAGCGTCAGCCGCCCAAGCGCAACCGGGTCAACCCACTGGACGCCGCCGGCATCACCTACGTCGACTACAAGGACACAGATCTGCTGCGGAAGTTCATCTCCGACCGTGGCAAGATTCGCAGCCGTCGGGTGACGCACCTGACCAGTCAGCAGCAACGGCAGATCGCCCGGGCCATCAAGAACGCCCGCGAAATGGCCCTGATCCCCTACAGCTCCCGATAAACCCGTGATCGGTATCTCGCTGCCGTGCACCTCGTGGCGTAGAGGAATGCGTAATATTCCGGCGTTCTGGGGTGGTCCGTGTCAGTGCCTCTTGCGCTTCTTGTCCGTGCGCTTGGCGGCCGGGCGTTTACGTCGGGAGGTGGACTTCGCCTTGCCCGGATGGCTGGTGCGCGCGATACCGGCGGCGTTGCGGTACGCGTGCCAGGCGCGTCGGGCCTCTTCGGCGGTGGTGGGATCGGGGTGGTGAGCCAACTGCTCTGCAACAAAGGCACATTGATGTCGATCGACTGCTGCCAGTGCGGCAACGAGGGCCGGGCCGCCGCCGGGCCAGTCGGCCGCCACCTTATCGAAGGCGGTGTGCACCTGCGCCAGCAGTTCCGGCTCCTGCTCGTACTGCTGCCCGGCGCTCATGCGGTGGGTGAGGGTCGCTTGCCGGCGTACTGCTTCGAGTTCGTCAGCGAGGAGTACGGCGCGGGCCGAGGTGGGGACAGCGGCCGTGTGTGGTGTCTCACCTTGCTGGTGCAGGGCGCGTTCGGCGTAACTGCCCAGGACCGGGTCGTCCAGCAGGCTGTGGAGGGCTTGCGCGGGTGCGGCCGTCAGGTCGAGCAGGCCGAGCAGAGCCCGCTGGGCGGCGGCGTCCGGCCCGGCAGGGGTGGCGGCCAGAGCGGCGAGCAGCGCGGGCCAGGCGTCAGTGCCGCGGTGGGTCAGCCAGTCGCCGAGGACGCTCCGTGCTGCGTCCGGCGGCCAGGTACGGGCTGCGGCCACCAGCCGGTGCGCGTCCCAGGCGCGCACGTGCGCCTGGGTGGGGAAGGCATGGGTACCGGCTTCTTCGATGCCGGTGCCGAGGATGAGGGCGTCGCGCAGCAGGGCCGAGCCGAGCGGGGTGAGGGCGAAGGCGTCGCCGGTGCGTTCGGTGACCCCGAGCACAGCCAGTCGGTCGATGAGACGGGCCAGGCGAGCGGCGCAAGGTTGCAGCGCACCTCGGTCCTCCTCGCTCAGGGCGGGGATTCCGGTGACCTGGGACAAGGCCTCCAGAGGCGGGAGTTGATAGGCACCGGCGGGTGGGACGGAGGGGGCAGGATCGGCCTGGTGCCACGGTGGCACGAGCCACGCATCCTCCTCGGCGGCCTTCCGGGCCACGGACTGCGGCAGCCCGGCATGGTGGTAGAGGAAGTAGAACGTGCTGAGATGATCACCTGGGAACTCCTCGGCAGTCTCAGTGTCCCCGGCAGCCTGCGCAAGCAGGGCGCCCAGCAGGTCCAGCCCGAGCCCGGCCAAGTCGGACGGGCTGCCGTGCTGCCACACCTCGGCTGCGGGCCCCGCGGTGAGGGCACCTTGCTCATCGCGTCGTAGGAAGCCGCCGGCTAGCGCCAGTTGCAGCTCCTGCTCGGCCACGCCGTCCGGATTGGCTGCGCTCTGTGCGAGAGCCGCGGGCAACGGGGCGGCCCGTAGCGCTTCCGCCTGCTCCTTCGGGGAGCCCGGCAGGGGCGGCACAGGCAGCGGATCCGGATCAGATCCCCAGACCTCCAGGTGCTGGGCGCCGAGTTCACCAACGATGCCGAGGAGTGGAGCGGGTTGCTGCAAGCCGGGGGCCAGGTGCGCATAGGGGCCGTGGAGCAGGGTGTCGAGTCCGGCCGCCGTCCAACGATCCGAGAGCGCGCCGGCCTGCGCCTCGTACCAGGCGTCCTCCGCATCCTCGCCTTGGTCCTGCGGGGCCTCGGGAATCAGCGGCGGTTGATCGGGATCGGGCCGCACCTGCTCCCCCAGCGCCACGTTCTGAAGCCGCCGGGCGAGCAGCGAGCGGGCCTGCCGGGTGCGCTCGCCGGTCAGCGCCCGCAGCCAGGCCGGTTCGGCGAGCGGGCTGCCTGCGGCAGCACGGGCTGCTTCGAAACCCAGCGCTGCCTGACGCTGCGCATAGGGGCGGGCGGAGAAATCCTCCAGCCAGCCGCGCACCGCCTGCGGGTCACTGGCCTCGACGCCCTCGGCGCGCAGCAGGTTCGCGTACAGCCGCGCCCACGTCATCCGCCGGGGGCTGGTCATGGCCTGTGTGAATCCCTCCTGAAGCTCACGCACCCCGGCCACCAGCTTCGCGTGCCGCTTGGCGTTGAGCCTGCCCGCCTCGCGGGTGTAGTCGGCAAGGGCCACCAATACGGCTGGAAAAGCTGACAGTTCGGACTCGTTGACGCTGACATAAAGCGGCAGCAGCGTCTGCAGCAACTCCTCCACCAACTCGGGCGTGGGCTCCGGCAGGCCCGTCCTGCGGCTGGCCTTGCTCAACGCGAGCAGGCCCAGCACCGCCTCGGCGGCGCGGCCGTCGAGCGGCGTGGCGCGCTGCTCGGCCCAGGCGAGAAAGGAGTCAACATCAAGGCGCAGTGGTGCGGTGCTGGTCACCCTGGCAGGGTAGCCGCACGCTACCGCGGCTCGCGCCGGGATCTCGCAGTTCACCCGCAGCAACCCGTCAGCTTGCAAGCCAGTAGCGGCAGTGCGGTTGGATAGCAGCATGCAGACGACGGCACTCACCGAGGAACAGCTGATCCAACTGGCCGGGGCGCGCTCTTACGCTCGTGGGCAGGGCTACTTGGACGCGGTGACCCGGCTGCGCGCGGACGGTGACGACACCTTGAATCCTCCCCTCCCTGAAGGGAGGGGATTCCTGGCTCAGGCTGCCTCCGGGAGCGGCGCCCCCGGAGGTCTTACGCCCTCAGCACCAGCCGGGTTGAGACCAGCCCGGATGAGCATCACGCG
>JAFAUH010000296.1 GCA_019243445.1 Streptomycetaceae bacterium
CTTATGCTTATGCGCCTGCTTATGCGCCGATCGGATGCCAGACGGTCTTCGTCTCCAGAAAGGCGAGCATCCGCTCGGTGCCGGGATCGGCCGTCCATTCCACAGGCTGTGGACCCACAAGCTGTGGACGAAGGACTCGCTTGAGATTGTCGGTCGCCGCGATTTCGAGCTCCTTCGCCAGCGCTTCGTCCGGCGCACCGGTCAGATCGATCGCGTTGACATCCTGGTGCGCGGCCAGGTGCGGGCCGATTTCGGCGGCCTTGCCGGAGAGGATGTTGACCACACCGCCGGGCAGGTCGGAAGTGGCCATCACTTCGGCGAGCGAAAGCGCGGGCAGCGGGGAGCGCTCGGAGGTGATCGCCACGGCCGTATTGCCCGTGGCGATCACCGGCGCGAGCACACAGACCAGGCCGAGGAACGACGACTCCTGGGGCGCGAGCACCGCCACCACACCGGTCGGCTCGGGCGTGGAGAGGTTGAAGAACGGCCCGGCGACCGGGTTCGCCGCCCCCGTGATCTGCCCGATTTTGTCCGTCCAGCCCGCGTACCAGACCCAGCGATCGATGGCGGCATCGACGATGCCAGTGGCCTGCGCCTCGGACAACCCCTCGGCGTCGGCGACCTCGCGCATGAATTGCTCGCGGCGCCCCTCCACCATCTCCGCGATCCGGTAGAGGATCTGGCCGCGGTGGTATGCGGTCGTGCCAGACCAGCCACCGAACGCCTTGCGCGCGGCGACTACCGCGTCCCGTGCGTCCTTGCGGGAAGCCAACGGCGCGTTCGCCAGCCATCTGCCCTCAGCATCGGTCACCGCATACACCCGCCCGCTCTCGCTGCGGGGGAACTTGCCCCCGACGAACAGCTTGTAGGTCTTGAGAACGCTCAAACGCTCAGACTTGCCAGTGGTCCCAGATGTACCAAAAGTCACATTAGCCCCAACAGACGCAATAGTCCCAGCAGTGTCAGCGGCCCCAATAGCCCCATCAGCCTTAGCGGCCACAGCAGCCCCAGCAGCCCCAGCAGCCCCAGCAGCCCCAGCAGACTCATCAGACATTGAGATACGCCTCCAGACCATGGCGTCCGCCCTCACGGCCGAAGCCTGACTCCTTGAAGCCGCCGAACGGCGAGGCCGGATCGAACTTGTTGAACGTATTGGCCCACACCACACCCGCGCGGAGCTTGTCGGCCATCCACAGGATGCGCGAACCCTTCTCCGTCCACACCCCGGCCGACAGGCCGTACGGGGTGTTGTTCGCCTTCTGCACGGCCTCGTCCGGAGTACGGAACGTCAGCACCGAAAGCACCGGTCCGAAGATTTCCTCACGCGCGATCCGATGCGCCTGCGTGACGCCCGTGAACAGCGTCGGGGCGAACCAGAAGCCGGTGGACGGCAATTGGCACGCCGGAGCCCAGCGCTCGGCACCCTCCGCCTCGCCATCGGCGGCGAGCGCGGTGATCCGGGCCAACTGCTCCGCGGAGTTGATCGCGCCGATGTCGGTGTTCTTGTCGAGCGGGTTGCCGACGCGCAGCGTGCCCATACGGCGCTTGAGCGCATCGAGCACCTCGTCCGCAACCGACTCCTGCACCAGCAGCCGAGAGCCGGCGCAGCACACATGGCCCTGGTTGAAGAAGATCCCGCCCACGATGCCTTCGACGGCCTGGTCGACAGGCGCGTCGTCGAAGACGATGTTGGCTGCCTTGCCGCCGAGTTCGAGAGTCAGCTTCTTGCCCGTACCCGCCACCGTACGGGCGATGGCCTTGCCGACTTCGGTGGAGCCGGTGAAAGCAACCTTGTCGATCCCGGGGTGCGCGACGAGTTCGGCGCCGGTCGAGCCGTCACCGGTAAGGATGTTGACGACACCCTTGGGCAGAGCCGCTTGACGGCAGATGTCGGCGAAGAACAGCGCGGACAGCGGAGTCGTCTCGGCAGGCTTGAGTACCACGGTATTGCCGCAGGCCAGTGCGGGGGCGATCTTCCAGGCGAGCATCAGCAGCGGGAAGTTCCACGGGATGACCTGCCCGGCGACGCCCAACGGCTTGGGATCCGGGCCCCAGCCCGCGTACGAGAGCTTGTCGGCCCACCCCGCGTAGTAGAAGAAGTGCGCGGCGACGAGCGGAAGATCGACATCGCGCGATTCGCGGATCGGTTTGCCGTTGTCAAGCGATTCGAGTACGGCGAGCTCGCGTGAGCGCTCCTGGATGATCCGTGCGATACGAAACAGATACTTGCCGCGCTCGGCGCCCGGCAGTGCGGACCATGTCGAGTACGCCCTGCGCGCGGCCCGCACCGCCGTGTCGATGTCCTTGCTGCCGCCGTGGGCGACCTCGCAGAGCACTTCCTCGGACGACGGCGAGATCGATGTGAAGACTTTGCCGTCGGCCGCCTCGCGGAATTCACCGTCGATGAATAGGCCATAGGCGGGAGCGATATCGACGACCGCTCGCGACTCGAGTGCGGGTGCGTATGCGAAAGTCATCGTGACTCCTCACTCCTCAGATCCTCTGATTGTCAAATTCTCAATGGATTCTCAGTCCACCGTCACATAATCGGGACCGGAATACCGTCCTGAGCACATTTTCTGACGTTGCATCAACAGATCGTCCAGCAGGCTGGAGGCACCGAAGCGGAACCACTCGGGGCTCAGCCACTCATCGCTCAGCGTCTCGTTCACCATCACCAGGTACGCGAGGGCCTCCTTGGACTTTCGGATGCCGCCGGCCGGCTTCACCCCCACCTGTACCCCGGTGGCGGCACGGAAGTCGCGCACCGCCTCCAGCATCAGCAAAGTGTTCGGCGCAGTGGCGCCTGTGGCCACCTTGCCGGTCGAGGTCTTGATGAAGTCCGCACCTGCCAGCATCGCCAGCCATGAGCAGCGACGGATGTTGTCGTACGTCGACAGCTCACCGTTTTCGAGGATCACCTTCAGATGGGCCGGTGTTCCGTCCGCACGGCCGCACGCCTGCTTGACGGCCTTGATCTCCTCGAAGACCTGCAAGTACCTGCCGGAGAGGAAGGCACCGC
Organism: Streptomycetaceae bacterium; assembly: GCA_019243445.1. GTDB lineage: Bacteria > Actinomycetota > Actinomycetes > Streptomycetales > Streptomycetaceae > Streptantibioticus_B. The sequence goes on from JAFAUH010000296.1 coordinate 3,023, forward strand.
GGTCGATGACCATGTCGACCTCATCCGCGCCCGCGGCCACCGCGTCGGCGGTGTCCGCCAACTTCACTTCCAGCGAGGTGCGCCCGGCCGGGAAAGCGGTGGCGACGGAGGCGACGTGCATCCCGGTCCCAGCGAGGGCTTCCTTGGCGGTCTTCACCATGTCCGGATAGACGCAGATCGCGGCGGTGTGCGGCGCTGTCCGGTCCGAGGGGTCCGGGCGGATCCCTTTGGCGCACAACGCCCGGACCTTGCCCGGAGTGTCCGCGCCTTCCAGGGTGGTCAGGTCGATCATCGAGATCGCCAGATCGATGGCGTAGGCCTTCGCAGTCGTCTTGATCGAACGGGTGCCGAGCATCGCGGCACGACCTTCGAGGCCGACTGTGTCGACTCCGGGCAGTCCGTGCAGGAAGCGGCGGAGCGCGGCGTCGGACGCGGTGAGGTCGGCCATCGACGCCAGCCGCTCGGCGGCCTGGGGGGCGTGAGCGGGAACAGTGGGCATGGTCACCAACGGAGCATATTGACGCGCGTAGCGACGTGCCATCCCCCGCCTCGGAGTGGCTCGCGATCGATCAGCCGCGATCGACCCAGCCGCGATCGCGCCGCCACGCCGTCATACCTGCTGCGGCGTTGCGGTCATGCACAATCGGGCGCATGACGAGCCCCAAGCCCCAGACTGCCCGTCCGCAATACGCCGACCGTGTCTTCCGCTCCCCTATGGGTGTGCTCGGCGGGGTGTTGCTGCTCGGGCTCGGCGGCTGGATGGCCGGTAACGCGGTGCTGCAGGGGACCGGGCGCGCGCCCTGGCTCGCGCTCGCCGCAGCGATCGCTCTCGCGCCACTGGTGATCGCGTTCACCCTCCGCCCCGTGGTCTACGCGAGCGATGCACGGATGCTCGTACGCAATCCGTTCCGTACGATCACGATCCCCTGGGCACACATCACCGAGCTGCGGTCGGGGTATTCCAACGAAGTCCTCACCGACGGCGCGAAATACCAACTATGGTCGATCCCCGTTTCACTGCGCGCCCGCAAGAAGGCGACCCACCGCACGTCCCGTCAACTCCAGGGATACCACAGGGCTAGTACTGACCAGTACATGGAAGAGTTGCGCCAACTCGCCGAACGAAACGCAGTCAATGGGGGCGCGAAGGACGAGATCGCTATCCGCTGGGCCTACGAGATCATTGCGCCTGCCGCCGCGGGCATGATCATCTTCGCGGTGCTGCTGGCGAAAGCTTAAGAATTCTCCCGTAGTTCGGACCGCTTACGACCTGGGGAGCCGGTGTTGGCCTGGTTTCTGTTCAGGCGTCCGTGCTGGCGAGGTAGAGGGCGAAGGGCCCCTTCTTGTCCTTCGCCACCGACGCGTGAGCGGTTTTCGACACGTTCACCGCTCGCGGCTCACCGACAGCACCCGCACGGCACCCCGGCCGCAGTACCGACCTGCGGGGCCTCGTGCGCGATTGTCCGGTCAGTTGCCTGGCAGGCAACCGTCTGAACGGTGCGCCACTGAAGGGCACATGAATGTGCCCTCTTGCGGCCTCTATTAAAAATGTGACGATGTGATAGCTGGCGCAGTATCGCTGACCCTTCCTGGCATGGGAGTTGACGTCAGGTCTGAGAACTGCGTGGTCAAGTCGTAGTGCGTTGACTTCTGCAGGAGGATGGCATAGTGAATAAAAATGCTCGACGGGGCATGATTGCTGGCATCTTGGGGCTTGCGAGTCTGATGGCGGCTTCGGGAATGGAAATGGCCCAGGCTGACTCAACCGGAAATTTCCTTGTGGTCAGCAACCACGGAGAAGGTATCGGCAAGGTATGCTTCACCGCGTACAGCAGCTCCGGCAAGGAGTTGGGTCATAAGTGCGGCAAGATCGCAAACCTTCCGCACAGGCGGGCGACCCGATACATCGTGCCGACGGGCACCTCCTACACTGATCTGAGCTACCAGATTGACGCTATGGGCCTGGGCGGCAGGAAGATCCACATAGAGCTGCCCAACACCAAGAATTATTGTTTCCGTATAACCGCCGGCGGTACTTTCCACGACGCTTTGGACAAGCCCTGCACCCTCTCCTGATCCTCACGGCCTGAGGAGCAATGAGGGGCCCGCTCCCTATTGCTCCCCAGATCGTGAGCTATCGAGGGAGCCGCACTCGGCTCGTCTTCTTCGGTTCTGGGCTTCTGTTCCTGAACTGGCCTCAGATGAAACAGATGCGCTCGAGTTCGTCGCCGTCGGCGGGCCGCGTGTACAGTGTGCCGCCGTCCTGGACGACCTTCTCCAGGTAAACGTAAATCTGCAGAGCCCGGTTGATGGTGTCGCTCTTTGTGTCGCCGGTCAGCTTGACGGCCTGATCCAACGCCGTTGCGGCCTTCGGCGCAAAGTTGATGGTTATACGCATTGGGGAGGTGCTCTGCGTTCCTTGGGCGGTAGTGCCCCAGTTGATGGACATGTGACCGTTCCCCCTTCATCCCATCCGTCTGACTGCCCGGCAGACTCCAGCATGACAGGAGGCACATCTACCCTACGAGGGAACATCTGTTCAGTGTTCTGCGCTAGGATTCTCTCGGTCGGCAGCAGATGCGGCCTTACTGCCTGCGGTAAGGGTTGAAGCGGTATTCATCGTTGTGCAGCTGCCGAACAACTGGCCCCAGCGGTGCGGAGGGAGGCGGGCGCCGTTCCCATCGGCGGTTATGGGCACCTCTGGACTCCACTCGCCGCTCACCGTCGAGGCGGCTCTCACGGATCGGTTGAAATAGCATGAGGGTTAGTCGCGTTACTACTCGCCGCAGCGCTGTTCTCGGAGCCGCTGCGGCAATCGCCTTGGGTGCAGCCCTTGTCCCTACCTTGGAGGTAGGCCAGGCGCAGGCTGAATCCGGGCGCCGGGTTTGCATGTACGTGACCGCAGGGTGGCACCAACCCGCGAATGGCGAGACGCCATCGGTCTGGGACACCGTCGGTGTGAACTACAAGAAGAGGGGTGCCTGCCCCAACCTCGACCCGAATACGTTCAAGGCGGCCACCGGCATTTCACTCAACTCCGTGCAGCCGGTCCCCAAGGTCATATGTGAGGATCTCCCGGGGCAGATCGGCGCCAATCCGTATGGAAGCGGCGATATGTGCACTCACATGGATATGGATGCAGTGTATGTCTGGACATGGGACAGCGCTGCCAAGCGGCTGGTGCGGTCCGAGGAGTGCACCAGCGCCCGAGACTGGCAGGCCTGGCATGGAGGTAAGCCCACCTGCAAGTAGTGTTGCCGCCGACTGGGTGAGCATGCCGCGAGCCGGTTGCGGAAGCGGGAACCGGCGTCGGAGCTGACGGCGACAGAACACATGGGACACTGCTGAGGTGCAGGCGGAGACGGAGAAGTTGGAACGGACGGACCCGGCGTACTGGGCCCAGCAGCAGTTCGCGGTGGAGCCACCGAAAGTACCGGTCACATACTCCAAGATCTCCTGTCTCTCCTGCCACGAAGGCACGGCCTACGGAGACGGGACCGGCGGCTACAAGTGCTTTCGCTGCGGCTGGTCGTCCTCCATCGCCTAATCGCCTCATCCGCAACGCGGCTTCGACGCATAACGGTCAGCCGACGTAGCGGCGGGCGCGGGAGGCGCGCTGTGGGGCCCCGAGGAGGCGCAGGCGGCGTTCGACGGCGGGCGGCAGCGCCCGGCGCTCACGCAACACCCATGGCATGCCGGCCGCGGCCTCGGCGAAGGCACGAAGCGAGGTGCCATCCCGGGGCACGGTTGCCGCGAGGTACATGGTGCGGCGCAGGGCGCTGCCTGCGGGGCGCCGCAGCCAGGTGAACCAGAGAGTGTTGCGGATGCCGTGGCGGCGGCGCAGGTGCGGGTCGCGGGCGGGCGACGGGCGGTGGTGCACGGTCAGGGCGTCGGCGTAGACCAGCCACCAGCCCGCGCTCGCGAGGTCAGCGGAGAGCAGCTCTTCTTCACCACCCAGCCACAGCCGGGGCGAGAAGCCTCCGGCCGCGCGGAAGGCGTCGAGCCGGAGCACGCTGGCGCCCGCCAGGATGGAGCCGAGGGCAGGGCCGGGGAGATGGAGGCCATCCGGCGTGGGGATGGGGGAGTCGCGCAGTTCGGGGACGATGGGGTCCTCATAAGGGTCGGCCTGTGGGTGGGCGAGGTCGTGGACGAGGATGCGGGCGGTGACGGCGGCGATCCGCGGGTGCGCGTCCAACAGGTCGGCCGCCGCGGCCAGGGAGCCCCGCGCCCACCAGGTGTCGTCGTCGCTGAATGCGACATACGGGGTATCGAGCGCGGCGGCGCCGTGGTTGCGGGCCACAGCGCCCTCGTTGCGCGGCATGCACAGCACCCGCACGCCGGGGTGGCGGGCCCGGACGGCCTCGGCGGTGCCGTCGGACGAGGCGTTGTCGCAGACCACGACCGGCGGCCGTGTGGGCAGGGCGGTGAGCTGGTCGAGGGTGGCCAGTAGTTGGTCGCGCCGGTCGCGGGTGATGACGACGATGCCGACGGTCATGGCTGGACCCCGGGGGCTGCGGGGAGCGCGTACGGCTCGGCATCTGGCGTGGTCGGCAGAGTATCGAAGGCGTCAAGCACCTCGCCCACGGTGATCCGCAGCAGCCGTTCGTCCGGTCGCCCCCCGTGGGCGTCCCCGGGGCGCACGCCGTCCGCAGTGCGGCCGTGCCACAGCGCGCAGTGCTGGGGCCCGGGGGGTGGGCCCCAGACGGCAGGTGAGACGGGGCCGAAGAGGACAACGGACGGCGTGCCCAGCGCGCTCGCCAAGTGGGCGAGCGCGGTGTCGCCGACGATGACCGCGCGGGCGGTGGCGACCAGCGCCGCAAGCCGGGCGAACGGCACGTCACCGCGCCCGCCCAGCACGTATTTCGACCTTAGTTCGGCGTGCGCGGCGACCGCCCGGGCCAGCGGCTTCTCACCGGCACCGGCCGTGACCACCACCCGGTGCCCGCGGCTGGTCAGGACGCGCGCGAGTAGGGCGAACCGCTCGGCCGGCCAGCGGCGGGCGGCCGCGTCGGCGCCGGGGTGCACCACTACCGCGCCGGGAGCGGGCGAGCGGGTGGCAGACGGCGGGGCGATGTGCAGGTCGTCCGGGTCGGCGGGGATGCCGTGCCATTCCAGCAGCCGGCACCAGCGCACCCGCTCGTGCTCGTCCTCTCGCCATACCGGCCCGTCGGGCTGGGCGTAGGCGAGCAGTCGGCCGGGCGCGAGGCGGGCCAGCGGCAGGAGGCTGGCCGGGCCACAGCCGTGCAGGTCGATGGCAACCTGCGGCGGCGCCCCCCGCCATGCCAGCTGCTGCGGCACCGCTCGGCCGAGCGCGGACGCGGGCAGCAGCCGGTCGGCCACGCCGGTGACGGCGACCGCCTCGGCGAGGCGCCCGGGCCCGGCGAGGACGATTTCGTATCCGGCGAAGTGCCGTCGCAGCGCGCGCAGCGCGGGCACCGCGGTGAGCAGGTCACCGAGGCCGAGCGCGCGCAGCACCAGCACCCGGGGAAGCGGACGGGAGCGGTCTGGGGCGGTCACTGCTTATGCACCGCCGCGGCGACGGCCGCCCGCTGGGCCAGTTCGGTGGTGGATCGCCCGTCGATGTATGGCAGGACGAGCGTTTGACCACCCCAGGAGCGCAGCGCTTCCGCCTCCGGCAGGGCGCTGGCGGTGTAGTCGCCGCCCTTCACCCATACTTCCGGGCGCAGTCTGCGCAGCAGCGCCTCGGGGGTGTCCTCGTCGAAGACGGCGACGGCGTCGACGCAGCTGAGCGCGGCCAGGACGCGGGCCCGGTCGGTGGCCGGGACCAGTGGGCGGCCGGGGCCCTTGAGCCGGGCCGCGGAGGTGTCGGAGTTGATGCAGACGATCAAACAGTCGCCGACTCGGCGTGCCGCCTCCAGCAAGCCGATGTGGCCGACGTGCAGCAGGTCGAAGCAGCCGCCCGCGGCAACGACCGTGCCTCCGCGGGCTCGTACTTGAGCGGCCAGCACAAAGGGGTCGCGCGGCGGTACGGGAAACGGCGCGTCGCGATCGGGGTCGCAGTCGCAGTCGTGGTCGAAGGCCTCGGTGATCTGCTCGGGAGAGCGCCACAGTTGCGGGTTGCCGACGCCGCCGCGAGCCACGAAGTCGGTCGCGGCGGTCACCGCGCACTGTACGGCTTCCTCGATCAGTCCGCCGTCGGCGAGCGCGGTCACCGCGGTGGCGGCGAAGCGGTCACCGGCGCCGCAGGGGTCGCTGGCGGCCACGTGCCGGGTGGGCAGCAGCATCGGGCTGTCGCCGCCGCGGGCGAGCAGCGCGCCCCGCTCGCCGAGTGTGATGGCGACGGCCGCCGCCTGCCAGCGACGGCACAGCGCGGCGGCCCGGTCTGCGTAGGCGCGCAGTGACGCGTCGCTGCAGGGCGCGGCCCCGAGTGGCTCGGCGAAGGCGCAGGCTTCGGCCGCGTTGGGGGTGGTCAGGCGCGCGCCGGGCACCGGAGCGCCGCCGCGCGGATGGGGGTCCCAGACGAGCGGAACGCGGTGGGCGGCCTCGGCGAGCAGCGGGCGCAGAGCGTCGGCGCTGCCCTGCCCGTAGTCGGCGACGAGAACGGCCCCGGCGGCGTCGATGGCCCGGCGTACGGCGTCGGTCGGGCGGCCCGGTGTGCTGCTGCCACGGTCGATGCGGGCCAGCGGCCGTCCGCCCGCCAGCAGCCGGGTCTTGACGGGGAGGCCGCCGTGCAGCGGGAATTCACTCACCCGCACCCATCCGGCGAGCAGGGCGCGCACGGTTTCGTCGGCTTCGCCGCCGCCGAGGGCGGTCACGAGGACTACGTCGCGGCCGTCTCGCGCGGCGAGTACGGCGGCGAGCGCGGCGCCACCCGGCCGTATCTGCTCGTCGCGTACCTCGACCACCGGTGCGGGGGCGTCGGGGGCGAGCCGGGTCGCCTCTCCGTCGATGTCCCGGTCGAGCAAGGCGTCACCCACGACGACCAGCGGTCCGTTCTTCATGGCCCTTCCTCCTTGTGCTTGTGTTCGTGCCTGGCTGACTGCTCAGCGACGCGTCGAACTCCTCGCACAGCAGGTGCAGCGCGACAAGGTGGGTTTCCTGCACGGTCGCGGTGGTCGCGGTGGTCGCGGTTGGGGGTCCGGCGTCCCCACCGGTGCCCACGCACAGCGCCTCGTCCGCTCGTTCCGCCAGTGAGTTGGGCGGTGGGCCGGTCATCGCC
>JAFAUH010000265.1 GCA_019243445.1 Streptomycetaceae bacterium
GTTCATGCTGGTTTCCCAGTGTTTCGGTGGTCATAGCGTCAGGGGAACGCCCGGTTACATTCCGAACCCGGAAGCTAAGCCTTTCAGCGCCGATGGTACTGCAGGGGGGACCCTGTGGGAGAGTAGGACACCGCCGAACAATTCTTACAGGCCTTCGGCCCGGAGCACTTTCTCCGGGCCGAAGGCCTTTTTTGATGAACAAATCAAGGAATCAGGAGTTCCTGGAGCTGACCCCGGAACCCTTGATTTGCTCAGAGGCCGCGCGGGCCAGTTCGATGTCCAGCCCCTCTCGACGGATCCGCTGATCCATGTAGAGGAGTGCAGTGACGCCAGCGCTTATCGGGGAGGTGAGGGCGGTTCCGACTACCGTTCCGATGCCAATGATGATGAGGAAGGGCCAACTCGTCGGCATACTGCCATTTGTTGGCAGCATCTGAGTCCCGCCACTTCCGATCACCATACCGAGGGCTGCGAAAGGAGCGGTGATCAGCGATGTGATGATGAAGGTGATGAGCGTGCCCAGTAGCTGAATACCAAAGATCCGCCACCACGCGCCGCGCACGAGCTTCACCGACCGCGCCAGCGAGGCGAACACGCCCTGTTTCTCCAACATCAACACCGGTGTGGCGAGACTGAGACAGATCCCCAGCCAAACGGCCACGATCATTCCCGTGAAACCCCCGAGCACGGTCAGCGTCACCCCACCGGCCGTAGAACCGGAAACGGCAAGCAGAATCCCTGGCCCGGCGCCGATGACGATCACGATCATGGCGATGAGGCATACAGCCAGCGTCATTCCGACCAACTGCAGAAGTCGGGGGCGGGAGTCACGCCAGGCGTCGCCCGCGCTCACCGGGCGCCCGAGGACGGAGCGGCTGACAATGATCGTGAGCATAGCGGTGGCGAAGAGCTGCCCGATCGCGCTGATACCGGCGCCCACTGTGTTGCTCGTGAGGGACGATGTGTCTTTGAGGAACAGACCGGTGGTCAGCGTCGATACAGCTTGGCTGAGCAGTGCCACGATGAAGGAGATGTTCAGGATGGTGCGCCAGTGCAGGCGGATAGTGCTGAACGTACCTTCGAGGATCTCCCCGACGGTCAGCGGACGTAGGGGGATCACGCCAGGTTTGGTGGCGGGCGGGAGCGGGATGCCGTACCAGCCGGGGCCGCCGGCAGTGCTGCTACTACCGACCCACGGCCCTTGAAGCTTTTGCGGGCTGTGAGGCGGCGGCGTACCCCAGCCGGGGCTGGGCGGCGGCTGCTTCTTGGACCAATTCGGAGGCGCAGTGTCAGCGGTCCCGTCACAGTGATAATCGCCCGGCTGCCCGAGCTCCTCCGGTTGCTCCGGAGCCACCGGCTCGTCCGGATCGGAGGGGGCGGATCCGGGTGAAGCCCAGCCCGGAGAGTTGTTCATCGATGCTCCTTTGCCACTGCTGTCAAGGCACTGTCATTGCCGCACTTCGTCACTGAGACTGCCGCGCGCCCGGGCTTCTCAGAGCCCGGCGGCCATCGTGTCACGAGACGTGGCCCGGCGTTCCCGGCGTCACATCGTGCGGCTCATTGTGGTGAGAGCATTCATATGGCTCGCTTCACAGGGCAGACTGAGCGGATGGGTGATCAGTCCGCGCTGCCTCTGGCCAACGAATCGAACTCCGGCCCTCCCGCCGTGGTTCCCGCCCTCCGTTGGGAGGAACTGCCCGAAGGACCCGTCGTGATTCTTCTGGACCAGACCCGGCTCCCTGCCGAGGGGGTCGAGCTGGTCTGTACCGACGTACAGACGCTCATCGAGGCAATACAGACCTTGGCGGTACGCGGTGCACCGCTGCTGGGCCTGGCGGGCGCCTACGGCGTTGCGCTGGCCGCCGCCCGTGGCTTCGACGTCGACCACGCCGCTGCACTCCTTACACAGGCCCGGCCGACGGCCGTCAATCTAGGCTTCGGAGTCCGCCGGGCGATGTCCGCGCACCACCGTGTCCTTGCTTCGGGCGCGGATGCCGAGCAGGCCGCAGCGGCAGCGCTCGCTGAGGCTCGCGCCTTGCATGCCGAGGATGCCGAGGCGAGCACGCGCATGGCGCGCTATGGCCTGGAACTGCTGGAGAAACTGTTGCCCGGTGGCGGTTACCGGGTGCTGACCCACTGCAATACCGGAGCCCTCATCTCTGGTGGCAACGGCACCGCGCTGGCGGTCGCGCTCGCAGCCCATCGAGACGGGTTGCTGCGTCGCCTATGGGTGGACGAAACGCGTCCTTTGCTGCAAGGCGCGCGGCTCACTGCGTACGAGGCAGCGCGCGCCGGGATGGCCTACACCGTGCTCACCGACAACGCAGCCGGGTCACTCTTCGCGGCGGGTGAGGTCGATGCGGTGTTGGTCGGCGCCGACTGCATCGCTGCCGACGGTTCGACGGCGAACAAAGTGGGCAGCTACCCGCTCGCCGTACTCGCTCATCACCACAATGTGCCGTTCATTGTCGTCGCGCCGACCACGAGCATCGATCTCGACACGCCGGATGGGTCTTCGATCGAGATCGAACAACGCCCCGGCCGCGAAGTGACGGAAATCTCATTTCCGCAGATTTCGGTTGCCGAGGCAGGGGGCGGCATTCTGCTCGCACCACTTGGAGCACAGGCATACAACCCTGCGTTCGACGTCACTCCTCCCGAGTTGATAACGGCCCTCGTCACGGAGAACGGAGTGGCCTCACCGTTGTCCGGGGCCAGCCTCGCGGCGCTTTGCCCGCCATGTGACTCAGGTCACGATCAGGTAATGGGATGATGTCGCTATGAAGGGACGCGTCCTCGTCGTTGACGACGACACCGCACTGGCGGAAATGCTTGGCATCGTTTTGCGTGGAGAAGGCTTCGAGCCGTCGTTCGTATCGGACGGCGACAAAGCTCTCGCTGCCTTCCGCGAGACCAAGCCGGACTTGGTGCTGCTCGATCTGATGCTCCCCGGGCGGGATGGTATAGACGTATGCCGGCAGATCCGCGGGGAGTCCGGGGTACCCATCGTCATGCTCACAGCGAAGAGCGATACCGTCGATGTCGTTGTGGGGCTGGAATCGGGTGCCGACGACTACGTGATCAAGCCGTTCAAGCCGAAGGAACTGGTCGCGCGGGTGCGGGCGCGGTTGCGCAGAGCCGAGGAACCGATGCCGGAGCAGCTCACCGTCGGTGATCTCGTCATCGATGTGGCAGGGCATTCGGTCAAACGCGACGGTGAGGCCATCGCGTTGACCCCCCTGGAGTTCGACCTGCTGGTCGCACTCGCACGCAAACCCTGGCAGGTCTTCACCCGCGAGGCGCTGCTCGAACAGGTTTGGGGCTACCGTCACGCCGCCGACACGCGACTGGTGAACGTGCATGTGCAGCGGCTGCGCTCGAAAGTCGAGAAGGATCCGGAGCGCCCGGAGATCGTGGTCACAGTGCGCGGTGTCGGATACAAGGCCGGGCCGGGCTGATCCGATCCATGCCGTCCGGTGAGAGCCTTCGCACGCCGAAGGCGGGGTACGACGAGGGCCCGGAGCGCTCCGCACACGGCGGCGCTTCGGCCGTGAGCGAGGCACGCGAGCAGGTGGAGGAGGTCTCTCCGCACGGCCACAGTTGGGAACACGGATGGCACAGGAGCCACCAGGCCGACCCGCTGGGCGCCTTGGTACCCGTGCTTGCCTATGCATTGCGCATCGTGGTGCGCTGGGTACGGCGGCCGCTGGTTCCCGCGGCGCGGCTGTGGCGGCGCAATCTGCAGGTACGGGTGGTCGCCACGACCTTGCTGATGTCTCTGGGCGTCGTTCTGCTGCTCGGCATCGTCGTCATCGGGCAGGTGCGGGGCGGACTGCTTGAAGCGAAGAACAAAGCAGCGGAGAGCCAAGCGCGCGGCGGGTTCGCGTTCGCGCAGGAGCTTGCCGACAACGCTGGCGGTTCGGATGCCGCGCGCGGCCAGGGCGCCGCGAATGGTCCATCAGGCCGCAGCCAGATCGATGCTGGTATCTGGCTCACCAGTCTCGTCCAGCAGCTGGCCAGTGGCGGCCAGGGCGTCTACTCGGTGGTCGCACTGAGCGACGCCGATCAGCAGCTGTACCTCGCGGACAGCCAGAGCACCATGCGCGGCCCGCGCGCCTCGGGCGATGTCGACCCGGAGGCGAGCGTTCCACAGGACTTGAGGAACGCCGTTGCCAGCCAGTCCGGCTTGTACCAGGTGTATCACCCCATCGTGCTCACCACGGATCCGGAGAATCCGCGGCCCGCGCTGATCATCGGTAAACGTCTCACCGACATCAGCGGCAAGGCGTATGAGCTGTACTACCTCTTCCCCTTCACGCAGGAGGAGAAGACGCTCAACCTTGTCGAGACGACGCTCGCAACTGCCGGCGTCTTCGTCGTCGGCCTGTTGGGTGCCATCGCGTGGCTGGTGGTGCGGCAGGTAGTCACCCCGGTGCGGATGGCCGCCGGTATCTCTGAGCGGCTGGCTGCCGGGCGACTGCAGGAGCGGATGCAGGTCACAGGCGAGGACGACATCGCACGGCTCGGCGAATCCTTCAACAAGATGGCGAAGACCCTCCAGCTCAAGATCCAGCAGCTGGAAGAGCTGTCACGGATGCAGCGGCGCTTCGTCTCCGACGTCTCGCACGAGCTCCGTACCCCCCTGACTACGGTGCGGATGGCCGCTGACGTGATCCATGATGCGCGGGAGGATTTCGATCCCGTCACCGCGCGCTCGGCCGAGTTGCTCCAGAGCCAATTGGAACGTTTCGAGTCGCTGCTGTCGGACCTGCTGGAGATCAGTAGGTTCGACGCCGGAGCGGCGGCATTGGATGCCGAGCCGGTCGATCTGCGCGACGTCGTACGACGGGTGGTCGACGCGGCGGAGCCGCTCGCGGACCGCAAGGGCAGCCGGATCGCTGTGCGCGGCGACGAGCAACCCATCATCGCGGAGGTGGACGCACGCCGCGTCGAGCGGATCCTGCGCAATCTCGTGGTCAACGCGGTCGAGCATGGCGAGGGCCGGGATGTCGTGGTGCGGCTGGCCTCCGCCGATGGTGCAGTGGCGGTCGCCGTCCGGGATTACGGTGTCGGACTCAAACCGGGCGAGGCCATGCGCGTTTTCAACCGCTTTTGGCGGGCGGACCCGGCCAGAGCCAGGACGACAGGCGGCACGGGGCTCGGCCTGTCGATCGCTGTCGAGGATGCGCGGCTGCATGGTGGCTGGCTGCAAGCATGGGGTGAACCAGGCGGCGGATCACAGTTCCGGCTGACCCTGCCGTGTACGGCGGAGGGGACGCTGCGTGCATCACCGATCCCGCTGGAGCCGGAGGATTCGCGGCGGCAGAGCAGGCTTCGTAGGACGGGCCGTCCACGGGGCACCAGGGCGAGTGCGAGGGGCGCACTCAGCGGGAGCACGAAGCCATTTCCCACCCCTTGCGCACTACCTGCCGCACGGTCGCCTATGTCGCCTGTCGCGGCGCCCGCGTCGCGGACGGCCTCTGCCGACCCTGCGGCGCTCCCGGGCAGTGGGGCCAGGGTTGTCGGAGCGCGCTCCACGGAGGCGGACGTTGCGGATGCATCGACGGCGAGTCGGGATGGCGGGGCTGAGCAGGAGCGGGGCAACTGAACGGCCCGAGGAGGCCGGGGGGAGGAGGACCGTGAGCGACGCGCGCGAGCAAGCGGAGTGGGCGGCCGCAGCGGAGCAAGGCCGTCCGCGGAGCGTGGGAGCGGGGGGAGAAGCGAACCAAGAAGAGGTGAGCGACGCGCGCGAGCAAGCGGAGTGGGCGGCCGGCCGTGACATCCGCCGTTGGTGCGGCGGTGCGAACGGAGCGACCGCTATGGCGCCAGTCAGCCGCCGCGCAGGAAAGCCGATGGTGGCCGACCGTCCCCGTCGCATGCTGGTCAGGGCCTGCGCGCTGCCGATGGGCGCTGTGCTGCTCGCCGGCTGCGCCTCAATGCCTG
>JAFAUH010000159.1 GCA_019243445.1 Streptomycetaceae bacterium
CGCCCCCAGCAGATCGCCCGCGCCATGGCCCGGCGCATCACCCCCGCTGACGAGGCCCACCTGCGCGACCGGCTCGCCGTGTGGCAGGGACCGCTCCCCGCCACCCTCGACAAGGAACCCGACCTTCTCGCCGAACTCGCCGCCGCCCACCGCGCCGACACCATCGTCATCGACAGCCTCAAGGACGCGGTCAGCACCCTCGTCGACGACTCCCTGGCCGTCGCCTTCAACAACGCCCGCATGCGCGCTCTGCGCGCCGGCGTCCAGATCATGGAGTTCCACCACCAGCGCAAGGCCGCCGCCGACGCTCCGCGCGGGATGCGCCCCACCCTGGACCGCGTGTACGGCTCGACCTGGCTGACCGCCGGAGCGGGCAGCGTCCTCTTCATCGCCGGAGAGGCCGGCGACCCGGCGGTCACCATCCACCACCTCAAAACCGTGACCGGTGAGATCGGACCGCTGCCGGTCATCCACGACCACCAGCGCGGCACGACCTACGTCGAACCCACCCTCGACCCGGTCACCATCCTGCGCGCCGCCCCGGACGGCCTGACCACCCGCGACCTCGCGACCGCCCTGACCGGAGAGGCCAACCCCGACCGGGCCAGCATCGAGAAGGCCCGCCGCCACCTGGACCGCCTGGTGAAGAGCGGGCTGGCGGTCAAAGACAGACGGCACGGCAGGAGGCGCGGGAGGCGGCCAGCAGGCCCGCTACCGCGCTTCCGCCCGGCACATCACCGCGGTCTCGTGACCGCCACTACAGCGACCGGACTGATCGGGGGGGAACGCCATGACCGAGCCCCGGTCAGTCCGTCGTACTGACCGACCACAGTGACCGGAGTTCCGGTCACCCTGGTCACTCCAACCGAGCGAACTGACCGTCGTGACCGCGCCGGCCAGCATCCCACTGACCTGCTGACCGGCCCGTCGGACAGCCAGCGGACAGCACCCACCGGCACCACTCGGCGTCCGGTAGGTGAGCAGGCCACCAGCCCCGCCGGACACCGACGGCCGGGGAGCGGACCGTTCACGGGACGGTACACGCGCCCCTCTCGCGACAGGCCCGCGATAGCCGTTCACACCGTCCACGCGGGGCGCGGAAACCGCAGGCAGAGCGATCACGGAGGCGTACACGCCGTCCACGCGACCCAGCGTTCACGCGTGAGCCCCCCTTTAGAAGGGGGCTCGCGTGTACGCACCGCCGTGAACGCCCAGTCTGGCGGGAGCCGAAAGTCCGTTGAGGCGAGTCGATGGCCGTGGAAGCATCGCCGGGTGATTCGTGCTGAAGACTTTCCAGGCCGACGGATGCCCAAGGTCACGTGCTCCTGGTTCCACTACAAGGACGATGCGCCGGAACTTCTGCACATGTGGCTGCACTTGGACCGGCTCGGGCCGGTCCGGTTCCACACCCTGGACCACATTCTCGACCTGCAAATCGATGAGCCTCACGGTCCGTACGACATGGACGAGTACGGGTACGTCACCATCGGCGATGCCCCCGAGAGCTTCCCGCTCTCACGCTTCGTGGGGCAGGAGGTCGTAGCTGTGCATCACATCAGGCAGCTCTCCCTCGACACACGTATCGGCGTCCGGTTGGAGTTTCAGGCCGAAAGCGTGCGCATCCTGGCAATCGGCGATGAGCTGGTAGTGATCTCGGGTCTGCTGCCGGAGCGTATGGAGGCTGACGTGACCATAGAGGGCCCGCCGTAGCGCGCGAGTCAGGTCCAGGAGCACGGGACGGGAACAAGCGCCACCACGGCCCTGGTGGCCCCGCGGCAACGGATCGGTGATGATCCGCACGTCGGGCAGGATCACCGGAAGCCGGAGCAAGTTGTGGGGTAAGCACTGCTTACCCGAACACCGCCCAGGGCGGAGCAAGTTGTGGAGCAAGGACTCCTTACCCGGCCTCGCTCCTGGCGGAGCAAGTTGTCGCATAGGACAGTCCTATGGCCCGCCGCATGCACTTGCCCTCGCCCAGGGGTGCGAGAGCAAGGCCGGAACCAGCGTCACCGGGGAGGCACGGAGCCGCCGAGACTCGCGGTCGGACAGTCACGTCCTGCTGTCAGTCTTTGGCTCCGGGCGCGAAGTAGTCGCGGAGCATGACAGTCGTCCATTCGGCCTGGTGCTGCTCTCCGCGGGGACCCATCTCACCGAACCACGGCTTCACGTCCAGGACCGGAGTGCCGTCGACGGCGTCGAGGTCTTCGACATGGAGGTCCAGGCCGTCGACCTCGATCAGGCGGCAGCGTGAGACCCCGAGCCAGTTCAGGCGTCGCATGTTGCGGTGGCCGAAGATCCCGACCTCCGGCCACTCCGGGTTGTCCCGGGGGCGGCGGGCGCCGAGGTTCAGGTCGGTCGGGTCGGTGAGGTGGAACCGGAAGACGATCTCCAGGTGCGAGAAGTCTGCGAGGCCCTTGGTCGCGTCGGCGGTGAAGAGGGATCCGTCCAGCCGGATGATCGCTCGAGTGCCGCCCCAGAAGTCGTCGGTGGGTTCGATCCGTCCGCCGACCACGTGGCCGAGCGCCTCGACCTCGAACGTCTCACGGTCTGCCATCAGTGACTCCTCATCAGGCTGTTTCGGACAGGTACGCGGCAGCGCGCGCGTCGATCTCGCTGATCGCCGCGGTACCGCGCCGCCGGTAGGGGGAGAGCAGGGTGCGCATGTCGGCGGCGGCCTGGCGGGTGCGGCCGGACCGCACGCCGTCCATGGCGTCGAGCGCCTGCGACCAGGTGGCACAGGCACTGTCGATGTTGTTCATCTGCGCGTACACGGAACCGAGGTACCCCAGGGTCACCGCGTGGGTGCGGGTGAACTTCGTCGCCTTCCGGGTGTGGACGCTGTGGTGGAACTCGCGGACCGAGCCGTCGAGGTCTCCTATGTCGCGCAGGGCGCATGCGGTCTCGTGGGCCAGGCTGGCCTCGCCGAAGAAGAACACCCGGTCCGGCTCGGGAATGTCGTCGCTGGCGGCAGACAGATCGTCCTCGGCACGCAGCAGTGCTTTGGCGGCGGCGTTCTTGCGGCCGACGGAGGCCAGGCTCCGGGCGTGGACTACGCCGAGGAGGGCCCGCTCCCGTGGGGAGGCGAGCGCGTATCTGTCGCCGTCGACGGACGCGGCGGCGAGGTCGAGAGCCTGCTGGTGGTGTCCGAGGTCGATGGCCTGATGCGCCATCGCCCGCAGCACGTGAGCGGCCATCGGCGGATCGCCGGCCTCGGCCGCGAGCTTCACCGCCTCGGCGAAGTACCGCTGCGCCGTCGCATGCTGGCCACCATCGAATGCCATCCAACCAGCCAGGTAGGCGAGTTCGCTGGCTGCCGAGAAGAGGTCACGGCGGACACGCTCGTCCGTGAACCTCCCTCGCAGGGAGGCCGTGACGTCGGTCGTCAGGTACTGCACCACGGAGGTCCAGGCGTGGCCACCGCCTCGCCGCTGGTCCACCTGGGAGAACAGCGTGGCCATGTCGCGGACCGCTGCCAGGTCGCCGGGGCCGACTCGGCGGGTTGCCGCAGCGCTGCGCGCGCTGCCCCGCTCGGCCATGCGCTGCCACCAGTCTTCGCCGGGCAGGGAGAGCGCGGCCACCGAGTAGACCGCCACCCCCAGCGCCCGCCTGCGTTCCACATCCACGTCGGCTCTCCCGAGTTCGGCCAGCGCGCTCAGCGTATCCGCGTCCCAGTCGGGTTTTTGGGGCGCTTGTGCGATCAGACCGATCTCCTCCAGCGTTACGACCCGTCCGCCGAGTGCGCGACCCAGCGCCTCGGCCAGGAAGGCACCGACGTTCCCCGCCGGCTGACCGCCGTTCTTCCAGTGCGTGATGCTCGACTTGTTGGTCTCCAAGAGCTCGTCATGCTCGGCCGCCACCCGCCTGACCAGGCGCGCGATCGCATCGCCGGAGAGTTTCGTCTCGTCGATGACCTTCCGCAGCCGCTCGTTCGGTTCCCTCGTCGGCGCCAAAGCGCACCTCCCTGACGGGCCGTTAAACCGCTTAAACCGCATAGCGTGCCCAACACCGTACTCCCAGTAGCGATTAGGCGGTTCACTAACTGCATGCCGCTCGCCGGGCAGGGCCGATTCGGGGCCCGGAGTCCTGCGGAGCGGCGGCCTGCGGCGGCTCCAGCTGTGCATCCGGCATCGAAGTCGCCCCGCCAACTCGTGACCTCGGAGAGGCTGATGACGACTGCCGACCGCACACCGCACCCGTGGAACCTCAACGGCACCGCCACGCTGATGGACCCCAATCGGCCAATCCCGCGCCGATCCACGAGTCCGACACGGGAGGGCGCCGCCGCGACCAGCAATCGCATGCTGCTGGACGAACACCGCAGCAATGACGGGCTGTGCGTCCGGTGCGAGAGCCCCTTGCCCTGTGGCGTGACCAGGAACATCCGTTTGGGGAGCGTCGCGTGATCAGCGACGAGCTCCACATCCAGGCCGGCGGCCGGACGGTCGTCTTCATCCCGAACCGGGACCGAGCCCGCCGACGCGCCCTGGTCCTGCGTCAGCTCGCTGCCGGTCGTCGCCGCCGCAAGCGGCACCGGGAGTCGGCGGCGTGAGCACCGAGAACTCCTCGGACTTCAAGCTCCCCGAGGACCGCCACCAGGGCCTGTACATCCGTACGTTCAAGATCGCGAAGGACGGCACCCGGTACGGCGACTCCGGCGTCATCACCGTGGAGTCGGAACCCGATGCCTACGCCTACCACCCCTCGGCCACCTGGCCCGCCTGCCGCTGCCCGCAGCACCGAGACGGCTGACGCGCAACGTCCCTGCGGCACCACCCATCCCACGTGTGAGAGGAAGAGCCTCCCTTGTCCCTCGAACAGCTCTCAGGAAAGACCGTGTTGGTCACCGGTGCTGGCGGCCTCATCGGCAGCCGCATCACGTCCCGGCTCCGCCAGCTCGGCGCCCGCCCCATCTCGGTGTGCAAGCTCGACGCCTACCCGCACGAGGTGTACCGCGAGCGGTTCGGCATCGACGCCGCCGACCCGGACTTCGTCGTCGGCGACATCGCCGAACCGGACCTGATGCGCAAGGTGATCTCCGGCTGCGACTACGTGATCCATGCCGCCGCTCTGGCCGACGTGGCGGCCTGCACGCGCCGGCCGCTGGACGCCATCGACACCAACATCACCGGCACCCAGCGGGTCCTGGACGCCGTCGCCGCCTCGGACCGGGTGCGCAGGATGGTGTTCGTCTCCTCCGCCAGCGTCTACGGCAACGGCAGCCCGCAGTTCGTGGAGGGCGCGGCGGTCCAGCCGGTGTCGGTGTACGGCAACAGCAAGGCGTGGGGCGAGTACCAGACCGCCGCGGTGCTCGGCGGTGCCGGCATCTCGTACGCCGTCGTGCGGTACTTCTCGGTCTACGGCGAACCGCAGGTCGTCAAGGAGCGGAGCCACTCCTGGGTGGTTGCCTGGTTCGCCATGCGGGCCGCACTCGGCCTGCCGCTGCACCTCAACGGCGGGGGTCACCAGATCCGCGACATGGTCCACGTCGACGACATCGCCACCGGCACCCTGCGGGCGCTGGTTGCGCCCCGCGCAAACAACGCGACCGTCAACATCGGCACTGGGAGCGGTACTTCGATTCGG
Organism: Streptomycetaceae bacterium; assembly: GCA_019243445.1. GTDB lineage: Bacteria > Actinomycetota > Actinomycetes > Streptomycetales > Streptomycetaceae > Streptantibioticus_B. The sequence continues at coordinate 5,584 of JAFAUH010000159.1, forward strand.
GAGATCGCCGAGCTCGTCCGCGGCCACTACCCGGATGTCCCGTTGGTCGAGACGCCCATGCCGCCGGGCGACCCCGAGGGCGGATTCGCCTCCGTCGAGCGGATGGAGGAGCTGCTGGGGTGGCGGCCTACCATCACGGTGGCGGAAGGCGTCGCCCGTTACGTGGGCTGGTTGAAGGCCACGCCGGAGGCCATCCCCGACTGGATGCGCCAGGCCGCAGCTGCCTAGATGATCGGCGGACGCCCCAACCGGGTCATGGTCCACACCGTGCGCCAGCGCATCGGCTTGCGCCGACCACACGGGGTGCGCCAGCCCTCGGCGAAGCCCGCGAACCAGGCCTTCAGCCCGGCCGCGTCCCTGGTCCGGGCGACGGTGAGCGCCATCCACACGCCGAGGTAGACCGGCACCAGCAGGGCCGGGAGGTGCCGGCGCGCCAGGTAGACCCGGTTGCGGGCGTTCACCCGGTAGAAGAAGGAGTGCCGGGTCGGACTGGTGCGCGGGTGCTGGAGCAGCAGCTCCGGGACGTAGAGCACCCGCCACCCGGCATCCAGCGCCCGCCAGGCCATGTCGGTCTCCTCGTGTGCGAAGAAGAAGGCGTCCGGCCAGTCGCCGACCTGGGCCAGCATCTTCGAGGACAGTGCGTGGCCGCCCCCGAGGAAGCTGGTCACCTCGCCGCCGCGCATCGGGTCACCTGCCCGAAGCCGGGGGACGTGGCGCCGCTGGGTGAGGCCGGTCTCGTCGGCGATCCGGAAGCTCACGATGCCCAGCTGGGGGTCCGCCTCGTACAGGGCGGTGATCCGGGCGAGGACGTCGTCGGCGACCAGCAGGCCGTCGTCGTCCAGGTCGATCACCACGTCCACGTCCCGCAGGTGGTCGAGGGCGACGTTGCGCCCCCCGGTCACACCGAGGTTGTCCGCGAGCTCCACGCCTTCCACCCCGGCAGGCAGCTCCGGGAGCGCGCAGCCGTTGCCGACCACCACGACCTTCGCGGCCTTGACTGTCTGCATCTCGACCGAGGCCAGCAGCTCGGCCAGCTCCTTCGGCCGCGTGCCCATCGTCAGGACCGCCACGCCCAGCTTGACGCCCACCGAACCTCTTCCCTTCGAGGAACCAGAGATGACCTCACGAACGCCGAAGCCGGGTGCCGCGTCGCTCAGAGAGCTCGCCGAGAGCCGGAGCCTTCCCGCCCATCAGGTCATGGACCAGGACACACTCGCCTGGATCGCCAGGAACCGGCCCGAAGCCTCAGCCGCGGCGCCCACCCTGCCACATCCGCCACTCATGCTGGTACCGGACGTCACCTGGTTCGCGCAGCCCCGGCTCGTCGACTCCATCCACGGCATCCGGCACAACGCCCGCGTCTCCCTGCTCGCCGGTCTTCTCGCTCAGGAGTACGAGCTCGACCGCGATCACACCGTGGCCCTGAGCGCTGCCGCAGCAGTCCACGACTGCCGGCGGCGCGACGACCGCGACGATCCCGGGCACGGCCGACGGGCAGCACTCTGGTTCACCCGCAACCAGCGCGCCGTGACCACCATGCTCGGCCGGGACCTGCCTCCTGATCTCGTCGCGCAGGCGGCCAGCGCCATCGGCCTGCACGACGTCCCGTACGCGGGCTTCGCCCCGCAGCAGAAGCGCGCCTACCAGCGGGCGCCCCACCTGATCGACCTGCTCAAGGCGGCCGACTGCCTGGACCGCTACCGGCTTCCACTCACCCGCTGGTGGCCCGACCCCTCCCACCTCCGCGTCGTCATCCCCACATGGCTGCACCCCGTCGCCTTCGACTTGGTCATCCGAAGCGAACAGGCTCGGCTCGACGGCGCCACCAACCACGGAGCACTCATCCACGCCAGCCAGATCCTCAACCCGAGTCAGTAGGAGGTCGTCCATGCACCACGAGTGGGGCAACGCCCACACCGACCACACCAGCAGCACCACGCGGCCGGGCCCGTCCGGGCTCGCCGCGACCGAGGCCGACCGGCGCCACCACCTCGAGCACGAGACGCCCAACGGCTGGCTGCTGAGCGGCAACTCCATGACCAAGACGCTGGCCGCCGGACGTCCCATACACCTGATGCACACCACCGTGGCCCTCGATGCGATCCGCGCCAGCGGTCACCTGTACGCCTCCACCGGCTGCCTAGTCGCCGCCCTCTACTGCGCGCTCCTCACGCCCGAACCCGCTGGCCTGCGCCCGCACAATCTGGGCACCTACCTGCTGGAGACCAAGAAGCACACCCGCACCCTGGTCTTCGAGATCACCCCCGACGCCCCCGTGCCGCCCAAGGGCATCGACTACCTCCGGCTGGGCGCTATCCACCTCCGCACCTACCTCACCCACCGCAGCTTCCTCACTGAGCCCGAGGACGCCCAGCTTCGCCGAGCGGTGCTGGGCCGGATCCGCACAGCGGCGCCGTTCCTCGACACCCTCCTCGCCAACGCCGCCGGGAAGCCAACACCGGAAGCCGAGTTCATCGACCGGCTCGCCGCCACTGTGCCGGCCTTCCCGTTCCTCGGCTACCTCTACTTCGAGGTGCTGTCCGAGTACCTGATGCTCAACTCCACGACTCCCGAGACAAAGGCGTATGCCCAGCTCGGAGAGATGAACAACCGCCTCTACAAGCGGCTGGCGTTCTCCGCGGTCCAGGGAATGGACCAGCTCTTCGACCTGTCCCGCTTCAACCCTGACCACGAACGCCTCCTCCACCTCATCGGGCAGATCGAGGCCGGCATGACACCCTGGGTAGCCCGCTTCACCAGGCAGCGCCTGTCACACCTGTTCGCCACCGTGGCACTCGCGCCCGGCGAAGACGCGGCGTCCTTCACTTTCCGCCACGGAGACTTCGACTCCCTCGCAGCGACCGCACCGCACCTGCTGGGCCAGCTGCTCTTCCGCGAGATGCGCATCATCGACCGCTACCCGCAGCTCTACCTCGCCTTAGAGCAGGCCAAGGCCCTTGAGGCGTGGGCCTACTGGAACACCGAAGGCATCCCGACCCCGTTCAACGGCACGATCCCGAAGGGCGAGATCGGCATCAACACGGCCTACCCGCGAGCCGACGGCAAGGTGTGGGTCTCGGAGACCTGCGAGCGGGGCCTGCTGCACCCGGTCGAGCGACTCGACGTGACCTTCCTTCCCCGCCTCACCGAGCTGTCCATGACCGCCATGCGGAGAGACGAGACGGGGAAGGCCGCAGGGCACCTCAGGCAGAGTGCGTCGCCCTGACCGCATGATGGCCTAGTTTGGCGCTGTGCGTTGCATGCCCCAGGCCGCTGGGGCCGAATGAGGAGGCCAGCCGTGACGTTGAGTCCGTTCGACACCGCACCGTGGGTCGAGGTTGACGGCCAGTCACTCGTATCTGCCGCATCAGCACTGCAGTTGATGCCACAGAACATCCCTCGCCTCCTGCGCCTGCAACGACTTGCCGCCATCGGTGCAGCCCTTCCCTCCAGGCCGGGCGCGCCTCGTCTGTCCCCGAGCCGACTCCGGGCGATCCTCAAACATCCCATGGTCAGCAACTCGGACGTGCGGTCCCAGGAAGACCCGTACGACGATCTCTACACCGCCGAGGTGCCATTCTATGGTGGCCCCCATCTGATTATACAAGGTCTGACGTCGCAGTCCGCGGACACTGCCGCCCTGCTACTGCGCAGCGTCTTCCACTCTGACGACACGGAACTACCGGCCCCGTACATCACAGAAGCGAACACCCTCGCGCTCGTCCTGCTCCGACTAAGCGACTCGGTGTGCCGGCGGTCCGGGCTACACCGCGGCATCGTCCCACCCAGAGCACACGGCAACGAGGTGACCGTACCCGGGCAGCATCAGCTCGACCTGCTACGCCGAGCCGTCACCTTTGAAAGGGACGCTCTGTCAAACCTACTGCCAGCATCGGCTGTTCCTTGGGTACAAAAACTGAGTGTTTGGTCCGGCAACCACTTGCCCACCATGCGGCACGGGCCAGACGACGGCTTGGTGGTGACACCGCTGCTGCTACACGAGGGCGGCATCGTTGTCGCCAATCCGGGGGAGCTCGCCTCTGCGCTGCGACACCACCTCATCGTCCTGGCCCAGGAGCACGGCTGCCAAGAACAACTTGCGGCCGCGTTCCATCATCAGGTCATCCGCTCGGCCCGAGGGCTGCTGGCACTGGTGAGTGCCGAGCCGCTCGGGCCACTCGAGACAACGCACGATCCGATGGTCGCCCGACAGCGGTTCACCATGGCCGGAGACAAGATCATTGATCTGGCCGTCATCTGCGATGAACTCAAGGGCTATGACGCTGCAAAGCCGTTCGGTCCCGAAAGTGCGGCGGATCTGGAGATGCCGACGCTGGCGGTGCTTGAGGAGTCCCGGCCGTCACGGCCCGAGGAAACCCAAACGATGCAGCTAGTCGTCAAGGAGGGAGTCGGACGGCTGTGGGGCGTCAAACGCCCCCGCCGCCGTGGACTCGTCCCAATACTGGAAACCAACCTGTCCGAGCTCCGCACCATGACGGAACTCGACGGGCGGGATCCGCTGTTCCTGTGGCGGTTCGCGCAGGCTCGAACCCGCCTGCGCACCGAGGTCGAGGTCATCTCATGGAGCGTCCTGGACGAGTACGCCACGTACAGGGACCACGGGTACAGTTTCTACTTCGATGACGGGGCAAGACCGAACCTGATCCTCATCGAAACCGCCGCGGGCCTGCCACTAAGGGTCGAGGCTCAGCAGCTTCTGGATCGGCACGAAGTCCTAAGTCCGCACAGCCCCAGCTTTGTGGAAGTACTCGCCCTCTACGGCACGCAGACCGCCCCAATCTACTTCACCCACCCCCGATATGGAGACATCGAGCACGTCGTCGAATGGGACGGCCGCCACCTCTGGATAGGCCGAAGCGGCGAAGTACCAGAATGCCTCTCCGGATTCCACGGCTTGGTCGCGGAGGCTGCCGCCTACTGGATGTGGCAGGTGTGCCTGGCCCAGCCTGATCTCATCCGTGCCGCGGCAGGTGACCGCAGCGCGCTCTATACAACTATCTCGTTCAACGATGCGCATGCCTGGAGCGACACCCTGGCTGGCGCGGTGCCCCCAGGCGACTCCTACTCCTGGGTTCACGGGCAGGCCGCAGGCGACGGCCACTTGAATCTCGAGCTGTGCACGGCTGGCGCAGGTGCACTCCGACAAGCAGACAACACAGCCGATCGTGAACTCGTGAGGGCCCTACTGACCGCCCTAAAGGAGGCCGCCGATCAATCTGCGACGGAAGTCTCCAATCTCGTCGAACAGCTTGCCCCATGGGGTCATAAGCGGATGTTGCATTCGGTCGAGGCCCACGAGGTGGCTCGCCGGCCGGGCGGGCTGCCGTCCGTCCGCACGGTACAAGCGGCGGAGACAGCCAATGTCATGGACGAACTGGGTGCCTGGTTGTCGGGCCAGGGCCTGCCCAAGGGCCCAGTCGATCCTGACGAACGAACTCAACTGCTGAATCAAGTGGTTGAGCATTACTTCAAGCTGCTTGTCGCGACCGTCGCTCGCCTGTCCCCCACGGGACTGTTGGAGGAGCTCTTGCTCCGCGACGAGGCGCTGCTACACCAAGAGGAGCACCGAGCCAAGGTACTGCCCTCCTATCTGGCGTGCTTTGGGCCCGCCAGCAAACCCGCCCAGGATCTGGAGCGCGAGAACCGACGCCAGGTGGAGGCAGCGGTCGCAAGCCGCTTCTTGATCGAATACGTGGCAGCGACGCCGCCCGCAGGACACGAGCTGCTCACGCTCGAGGTGTACGACCACATGCTCGCGATCGCTGCCGAACTGTGTGCCCGGGCAACACTCTCCGACGCAATCCGCTACGGCTTCTCGCAGAGCCAGCTCGGCTTGCTTGACTCCGGCAGGCTCGGCGTGTCGCGAGGCGACCGATACCAGGCAGGTGTCCGCGCGCTGTCAGAGGCGCAGGCAGAGATCCTTCACCGACTCTCCCTCGAACCAATGTCCGTGCCACCCGCCACTAGGCCCGAACCGCCCATCGCCCAGGTCGAGGCCGCGATGAACGCCGAGTTCGGATTCACCTTCGAACTGATGGCCCACGGCCTCGCCGAACTCATCGCGCTCAGCGACGAACAGACTTCCCAGGCACCCCTGCTCGTTCCCGAGGCCGACGTGATCGAGCACCTCCAAAGCTCTCTTGGCTGGTCGGCCGATGCAGCGCGCAGATTCATCGACCACCTCAGCCTTGAGCCCCGACCGGAGTTCATGTCCATTGGGCCTGATGCCTGCCCCTGGCGCTACAACCGCAACCGGTCCTATGTGAGGCGCCCCTTGATCAGGGTCAACTCTGAAACGGGACCTGCTCTCTTGTGGGGCCAACGACGTGTCGCAGTGACTGGCCCCTACTGGCTCGGCCTCGTCTACGCCGGGCGCATGCGCGGGTCATCGAAGCCGATGAAACAGCTCATGGGAACTATCCGACAAGCAGAGAACAAGGAATTCGAGCGGACGGTCGCTAAATCTCTGCGCGCTGGCGGATGCTCGATCGTCGCCAACAGCATCGCCAAGCTCAATGGTCACAAGCTCACGTCACCTGACGGTGACGACCTCGGTGACATTGACGCGCTTGGGATCGACCCAAAACGCAGGACCATCATCGTCGTCGAGGCCAAGGACTTCGAGCTCTCGCGCACCCCTGCAGAGCTATCGAACGAGACCAACAGCCTGCTCCACGGGCAGAAGAGCGCGGTGTACAAGCTCGGCCGGCGCACCCGATGGGTCCGCGATAATGTTCCGGCAACCCTCGCGCACTTCTCGATCTCCGAGCGCGCAGGAAAATGGACAGTGCTCCCCGTGATCTCTACGAGTCGCGACCTCATCTCACCACGCGTGATGGAGCCTGACATTCCCGTCATTCCCATTAATTCACTTGAAACCTGGGTGTCGACACAACTGCGGCACAGCAGCAGAGGAGCAGGAAAGCGGAAGAACAAGTAGTGCGAACAACATCACGATCATCTCGCGCGACGTCCAGTAGTATCAACCAGCGGACCTAGCGCTATCTGTGACCAGCGCAGATGATCTCTACGAGCTCTTGGCATCGGTTCAACCCCCGCCGACACCGACCGCGCTAGCTCGGCTGACCATGCGGAGCATCTACCTGCCTGCGACAAGTGGATGCTCCTCATGCATCGCAACCTCACTGCGCATCTATTAGCGGGCGACCCTCCCAAGCCCGGAGCGAGAAGGTTGCGTTGAATGCAGCAGATCATTCAACATAGTCAGCTACCAACGCATGCACCTGGCGCAGGGTATCCCGAAGCTCCTCATTCTCCTCAGCGTGCCGGCCTGCTCCAAGGCCAGATGGGTCGGCCGCGAGTTCCCCAGCTGCATCCCTGAGCTGCCGATCGGAGTCCTCGGCATCACCCTTTGCAGCGCGGATGAGCTTTCCGAAGGCTGTCGTGGGGTCGTAAATGAGTACGAAGTTGTTCTGCGAGCGGCCCAGTTCAGTGGACTCCAGTCCATGCTTTCGCAGGTGGTGCTCGATGATCCGCAGTGGTCCGTCATCGAGACGGCCCGCCCCAACTGCTCCCTTGAGTCGCGCCATCTTCATGGACTTGAGGCCGCCGCTTTGCTCGACCTCCTCCTGAATAACGGTGAAGTTCTCCTTGATCTGCTGAGCGCTCAAAGCCACCCTGCCGCCAACCTTCCTTGTGGACTTGTCATCTACGGTAAGTTGTCGTCAATTATGGTGGGCCACAAGGAACTTGTTGACTAGAGCAACGTAGATCCCAAGAAGGTATCGCCTTCGGCGCCCAGCGGCGCGCGTGCCGCTCCCGGCCTGCAGGCACCGCGTCGGCTTGGTTGCCATGCTGTTGTGATGTCGGCGATCTAGGCATGTCCGGACCAGGGTGGTGGTTGCGTCCAGTTCGGCAGCAATGATCGCCAGCCCCCGACACGACCTGTGTAGGTGACGGCACCAACCACCCTGCCGTCGGTTCGGGACGAAGTTGCCACCGGATGCGACCCGGGGCACGAGGCGCGGCACCCGGGCGGTGAAGAACGCGGCCTGCCGTGGTTGCAGTTTTGGTTGCGTTCACCCCCGTCCAGCGGAGTCCGGAGTCCGGCGAGCGAGCCCCTCCGCAGCAGGTCAGGACACCTACGACCGCCCCCGGCCAGCCGGACGAACAGTTGGAAAGCGTGTTGGGGGCAACCCCTCACGAGTTCGAATCTCGTATCCTCCGCACCGCCTGAACAGGCACGACGAAGGGCATCGCTGATCATCGGCGGTGCCCTTCGTCATTGCTTCTCAACCCTCGTTGTTCTGGTTTTTGTCCACAGGGGGTGTTTCCGGGGTCCCCCAGATGGCACTGGCGATCTTCCGGGCCACGTCCTTGAGCATGGCGTCCGGCACATGGAGGTACCGCGCCCGCATGCGCGCGGAGGTGCCCGGCTCCCATCCCATGATCTGGTCAATGACGCGATCCGGCACACCGAGCAGCATGAGCACGGTGGCGGCGGTGTGCCGGGCGTCGTGGAGCCGACCATCCCGGACCCGTGCGTCTTCAAGCAGCCGCTTCCAGTCGTGATAGTCCGTGTTCGGGCTCAGCGGGCCCCCCAGCGGCTTGGTGAACACGTAATCCGACTCGACCCACAGGTTCCCAGCGGCCTCGCGCTCGCTCGCTTGCGCCTTGGCATGCGAACGGAGCATCGCGACCAGCGGACCCGGTAGGGGCACCGCACGACGGCCCGCCCTGGACTTGGTGTTCTTGGTCTCACGCCGGACCTGCACCCGGTCCGGGCAGTACCCCGCCTTCCGGCCACATGGTGAGGCTTCCGCGCACCCGTGCTCGTACTTGGGGCGCAGACGGTTTCGACGCAGCTTGAGGTACTCGTTGTCCAGGTCGACGTCAGACCAGCGCAGGCCGAGCGTCTCGCCCTGCCGCAGACCGAGCGCCAGCGCCAGCATCCAGCGGGCGCTGTTCCGGCGCTTGTTGACTTCGAGTAGTAGGCGCTGAACCTCTTCCAGGGAGTAGGGCTCGTCAAGCCCGGAACATAGTGGGTAGACAGGTGCATGACGTTGCATCACCCCGAGGCGCGTCGGTAGGAACGGGCGACACCACGCGAACCAGCAGAAGCAAGTTCGCCGATGAAGCTGACCCCTACTGTTGTGCCGCCGCATCGCACCCGGCCATCCCGCTCGGCCGCCAATTTGCGGCCATCCATTCCCGGTTCAACCAGGAAAGGAAACAGGCGCGTTGACGTACCCCACCGCGCGCTACCGTGCTGACAAGAGTGCGATCCCCGTATAGCCGAGAGAGGGCTGAGTGGCAGCAAAACCCCGTAGCCGCAGGCAGGAACAGGTGCAGTTCGCCACCGAGCTGCGAGCTGTGGGCAAGACCTGGCCTGAGGTCGCCACTGCCATCCGGCACCGCTACCGAGTCAACGCCCGCGTGGCGCCCCGGCTGGCCCGTGGCCTGAGCCAACGCGAAATCGCCGAGCTGTGGAACCAGCGCTGGCCGGACGACCCCAAGACCTTCAAGAACATCTCCACCTGGGAGCTGTGGCCCGCCAGCACCGGACACGTTCCCTCACTCGACACCCTCGATCGGCTCGCCCAACTCTACGAATGCGCGGTCCCCGACCTGCTCGCCGACCTCCCGGACCACGGCCACCCCCCGCAGTCACCACCGACCCAAGGCAGTCCCGACATCGGTCCCGGCGCCGTCCCGGCGGCCGACGCCGACCTCCTGGACGGCCTGATCACCGAGTCGATCACCCTCACCCCGCAGCTCACCAGCACCCTGGCCCACCAGCTGCACGACGTACGCTTCGACGAACTGGCACAGTCACTGATCATGTGGGTACAGCAGGCCAACCCGGGTCTCGACCGGCGCGAACTGCTGCTGAAGATCAGCACCGCGCTCACTGTCGCCGCCGCGGTCGCGTTCCTCGACATCGCCGACGCCGATGAACGCGACCGCGTCGCCGCCGTCCTCGACGACCCGCGCCGACTCGACCTGACCACCATCACTCACACCGAACGCATGCTGCAGTACTACCGCCGTCAAGGCGACGTCCTCGGCCCACAGATCGCCCTGCAGACTGCCATGGCCCAGCGCCAGGTCATCGCCGACTTTGCCGCCAACGCGCCAGAAACCCTCCGGTCCCGGGTCCTGACCGTGTACGCCGAGCTCAGCCAGATGGTCGGCTGGCAGCTGTACAACCTCGGCGACTACCGGGCCGCCCAGTACTACTACGACGATGCCCGCACTGCCGCCCACGACGCGGAGAACACCGAACTCGTCACCTACATCCTGTGCACCATGAGCCAGCTGGCCACCTGGCAGAACAAGCCCCGCGTCGGCATCGACCACGCCATCGCCGCCCAAGTCTGGGCCGCCCAGACCGATAGCCCTGCCGCCCGCGGCTACGCGGCCGACGTCGCCGCCCGCGCCTTCGCCGCCGCCCAGCAGCCCGACAAGGCCCACCGCGCCCTCGAACAAGAACACGCAGCCGTCCGCGACATGGCCGCCTGCACTCCGCGCGCCTCCTGGTGGTACTTCTACGACGAGTCGTTCTACTGGGGCACCAAGGCCGAATGCGCGCTCGTCCTCGGCACCTCCGCCCAGTCCCTGGCCGCGGCCCGCACCTCACTACCGATGCTCGACCCAACCAACGTACACAACTACGCGCACACCCTCGCCCTGCAGAGCCAGGCCCACCTCCAGCAAGGCGACATCACCGAAGCCAGCGCCATCGTCGGCGACATCACCCGCATCTCCGGTGTCAACCGCTCCCCGCGCCTCATCCAGCGCATCGCCGACCTCCGCACGGCCCTCACCCCCTGGCAGCGCAGCCGGGCCGTCCGCAAGCTCGACGACCTCCTGGCCCACTACCGGCTGACCGGCAACTCCAGCACGAACAATTCGTAGACCGAGTAGTACTCGCTCTCAGCGCCGGGAATCCGGCCGACCCGCTGCCACCCCCATGCCTCGTACACCCGCTGCGCCGGAGCATTCGGGCCCGTTGCCAGTGTCGCCCGCTCCTCACCCCGTGCCCCGAGCACCGCATCATTCAGCGCGCGGCCTATCCCTCTGCCCTGCCAGGCCCGCCGCACCTCGATCTCCGACAGCACCCACGTCCGCGACCCCGTCTCCTCCAAGAACTCTGCTGTGGGCTCCGGCTGCACTCCGCCCCACCAGCGTGTGTCCCCAGCTGACAGGGCGTAGCCGAAGACGAACCCAACCAGGCGTCCCTCAACTCGCGCTGCGACCAAGGCAAAACCGGGCCGCGTGAACTGCTTCTCCGCGCGGCGACGGAACGCGGCCGTCTTCTCACCCGGCTCCACGCCATACGCGTCCGCGTATGCATCGCACAACTCTTCCAGCAGCAACACGGCTTCCTCACCACCGTAGTGCGTCAGGGATACGTCATCGATTGCCATGGCGGCCAGGCTAGGACTCTCCCACCGCAGGGGATAGAGCCCGCTCTTGCCGAGTCAGCGCCTGCACCTGGAGATTCCGGAGCGGCCCGCCCGAACGGCGGGCCTGCGGCGACGAGGAGAGGACACCTCAATCTGCCGCTCACCGTGGATCTTCTCCCACCGCCGTCCAGCCCCTTCCCAGCGTCGGGACACCAGCATGACAATTCACAGGGCATTCCGGCCGGGAGCCTCGTGGTGCTCGCCGTCCGGGTCGTCGGCGCCACTGACGTGCTGCCCGAGAACCGAGTAAGATCTTTTCCCCTCGGGTCATGGGAGCGGCCCGATTCCGAGGAGTAGTTGATGAGCGATCTGAAGGCCGATACGGCGCTGATACGCGCGTGTTCGGACCGGCTGCAGAGGGTCTACGACGAGTTCACCAACCGGCCGAATCCCGCCGATAGCTACAGCCCCGCCGAACTGGGAGACCCCAAGATCAGCGGGGCTTTCGGCGAGTTCTCCGATAACTGGAAGCTCCACCGGCAGGAGCTTGCCAAGAAGATCCGTACCCTCGGCATCATCACGCAGGACGCCGCAGACTCCTACGACGGCATCGACGCCGACCTCGCCGCAGCCCTCCGCACGACGGGCGAGGGCCGGTGAGGCGACCGCCATCAGCTGAGTGGGAAGTCCTCGGCGAAACGGGCGATCCGGTACCCGGTGATCCAGATGCGATCGCACTGCTCGGCGAGAGCCTGCGGGAGACCGCCAACGCCATCCAGCAGGAGGTGCGGGATATCCAGGCCCTCGCCGGCGTCGAGGCATGGCAGTCGAAAGCCGCAGACGCGTTCCGGTCGGCCGCCCACGATGCGGTAGCGGGCCTGCAGAAGGCGTACCACCGCTACGACATCGCCGCCGAAGCCATGGGCACCGTCGTACGCGAAGGCTCCGATGGCGACTGGGCCAGTGCCATCGAGACCGCCCAGCAACAGGCCGCGAAGGCTCTCTGGGACGCACAGCCCGCGCAGGCAGAGCAGCAGGCAGCCAAGCGACAGCTCGACCAGCTACCCCCGGATGATCCGCAGCACGGAGCGGTGCAACAACGGCACGACGCCGCCGTCGGCGACCTGGACACAGCGAAACGTGAACTGCAGGCGGCGAAGAACCTGTACGAGACGGCGGCGAACACCGCAGCCGCACGGATCCATCGGGTGATCACGCACGACGGGTTCCACGACAAGTTCGGCGACAAGGTTGAACACGTTGTTGATGAAGCGGTCTCCGGTGCTGAGGACCTTGCCGACGGCGTTGCCTCGGCAGTCGCCTCCACCCTTAACGCTGCCGCTCATGATCCCCTCGCTGATGCCGAACTCTTGGGAGGCGCGATCCTGGGTGCAGCAGGGATCACCGGCGACGCCGCCGGCGCCGTCGTAAGCGCGACGGGCGTCGGCGCCATCGTCGGCGTTCCGGCCATTGGCATCTCCTCTGCAGCAGTAGCCGGAGGAAGTGCGCTCGCCGCTATGGGAGGAGACACGCTCTATCGCGACTCCCAAGGAGACGACCGAGTCAACGTCGGAGGCAGCGACGCGGGCAACTCCGGTGGCGACTGGAGCCCAAGTGCCGAACCTGACTACACCAACCCTTCGGGAGAGCCTGATCCGAATGCCCGTCCCACGGGCCGCCGAACCGAACTTGACGGAAGCGCTGAGAAGCAACGAGGTCTTCGTCGGGAGAGCGAATCAGCTGATACGCTCGCGAAGGCCGGATACCAGGTCGAGCAGAATCCAGACGTTCCCGGGGACAAGAACCCTGACTACCGCGTCGAGGGAAAGATCTTCGACTGCTACGCACCCACCAGCGACAGCGTGAAGGGCGTCTCCCGAGGAATCGAGGGAAAGCTGACCTCCTCCCGGGCCTGAAGGCCCGGGGTTCCTGCCACCCGCGTGGTGCGGGTCTCGGCGGGTTCCTGCTTCGCTGCCCACGGCCTCGGCTTGCGGGGTCTTACATGGGCTCCACAGGCGTTTTACCTCTCCGCAGGCCCTGCG
>JAFAUH010000080.1 GCA_019243445.1 Streptomycetaceae bacterium
GCGAACGCAGCACTGAGCGCCACGTCCGTGCAGTCGGGGGCCTTGGGCTTGCGGTGGTACATCGCGAAGGTGCCCAGTAGACGACCGTCCGCACCTTCGATCGGGGTGGACCAGCACGCAGCCAGCCCGGCCCGCTGTGCCAAGCCCCGGTACTTCCTCCACAGGGGGTCCTTGGCGATGTCCGCGACGATCACTGGCGCGCGCCGGTGGGCAGCCGTGCCACACGAGCCGATGCCTTCGCCGATGGGGACCCCGTCGATCGCTCCGTTGTAGAAGTCGGGCAGGCTCGGGCCGGCGCCGTGCCGCAGCTGCCGTCCGTCGGAATCGACCAACAGCACCGAGACGAGTATCTCCGAGGAGAGTTCTTCGATCGCCTTGGCCATTCCGCTGAGTGTCTCTTCCAGCGGGGCTTCACGCGCGATCTGCTCCAGCAGGGCACGCTGCTCCGCGGCCAGGAGCTGGGCCCGATGGTATGCGGTGGTCTCCACCGCGATCATCACTACCCCGTCGATCTGACCGAATACGTCCCGGCGGGGTTCGTAGGTGACATCGAAGAACCCCTCGCGTTCCCGCTCCGGGCAGCCCAGCACAAGCCGCTCTCCCCGGGCTCGGTGGACGATACCTGTGTAATACACCATATCGAGCCGGTCGAGGACACCTTGCGACATCAGCTCCGGTATCACATCGCCGATCGGCGCGCCGGCGCTCCCCCGGTCACCGCCGAAAACGTCGAAGAATGCTGAATTTGCCGCTTCCAGGGCATGCTTCGGGCCGCTCAGCGCAGCGAAGATCACCGGCGCTTGCCCGAACAGATCCGCGTAATCCCCGCACCGCCCGTCCAAGGACTTTGAATGCTTCGATACCGAGCTCATCCGATCAGGTTGTGTGGACATGGCGGTCCACCCTCTCGTGCGTCCGGCAACCACACCGTCGCGTTCCTACTCACAACTTTGACATAGAGCTATAGAGATTCTAGTTCTCAGCCGGTTCTATCACTTTCGGAATCCAATGAACTACTTATAGTAGTCGACCGCGGGTGATCTTGAAATGGCCGGAGAGGCCTGTCTTCGGTCGCTTTCGGCCGCTTTCTGCGGGGGAATCGGTCAGATTGGACGCAGGAACCGCGATCATGAACTCTTGCCTCGCCTGCCACCGTTCCGGCAATTATGTGCGCACTCCCTCTCCGACGCCCCACGCCCGACGAACCGGCAGATCCCCCCGCTGCTCGCACCCTTCGGGCTCGCGCGACTTTTTTGGAACTTTTGTTCGATGAAGCCGCGCGCGCCCGGGCGGGAACCGGGCGATTGGTCCTGCTGGGGAGTGCCACCGGGATGGGGCGCACGGCGTTGCTCGAGGCGGCGGCCGAGCTCGGTGCCGGGCAGGGGATGCGGGCATTGAAGGCCCGTTGCTCCACGGGCGACTCGGGTGCGGCCTTCACCTCTGTGCGGCGGCTTCTCGAACCTTGTTCCGGCTTCGGCCTGCCCGGGGATCCACCGGATGCCCCGGACGCCCCGAATACTTCCGCTGCCCCAAACACTCCGGACGCTCCGGACGTGGCAAGCCGCCTGTGGCGGCTGCTGCATTTCCATGCGGCCCAATCACCGCTGTTGCTCGCTGTGGACGATGTCCATCTCGCCGACCCCAGTTCTCGGCGCTGGTTCACCGAGACGGCGCGCCGCCTCGACCAGATGCCGGTTCTGCTGGTGGCGACCGAGCGCAACCAGTACGACATCGACCCGCCCTCTCCCGGACTCGCTCACACACTGTCACCCTCCTTGTATCGAACGTTTGCCCTCGCTCCGTTGAGCGGTGCCGCCGCCGAGGAGATGGTCCGCACGCATCTGGGAGCCGGTGCCGCCGAGGAGGTGGTGAAGAGCTGTGTACGAGCCGGTGCGGGCAATCCGCTGCTGCTGCGGGCCCTGCTGGACGATATGCAAGCCTTGGCGCCGGAGGACGCCGCCTCGGCGGCCGTACCGCACAGCTGCGCAGAGCTGTATCCGGGGGCCTTTACAGCCGCGGTCGCCTGGTGGCTGGAGAACGCGGGACCTTCGACCACTGCCGTGGCCCGGGCGCTGGCCGAACTGGAGGAAGGGCACCACGTCGATAATCTGCTTCCCGATCTGCTCCCCGCGGTGACCGGGGCCGACCCCGCCAGGGTGTCCGGCTGGGTCACCGCGATGGTCCGCCTGGGATTGCTGCGCCGCGATCCCGTGCGCGGACAGCCCCGCTTTGTGCACGGTCTGTTGCGCGACGCCATGCTCAATGGCTGGTCCCGCAAAGCCCGGCAGACGCTGCACCGCGCCGCTGCCGAGATCGGACACGGCTGCGGCGACCGCGCCGAAGCAGTGGCGGCACACCTGCTGCAGGTGCCGCCGGTCGGGGCGGCGTGGGCCGTGGACGTCCTGCTCGACGCCGCGCCTGATGCGGTCGGGGCCGGACGGACCGGCGACGCCGCTCAGTACTTGCGCCGTGCGCTCGAAGAACCGATGCCGCGGGAACGCAGAGCCACAGTCCTCACCGACCTCGGCTCCCTGGAATTCGCAGCCCTGCGTTCCGCCGGGATTTCCCGGCTGGCTGAAGCATTGCGCCTGCACGACCGCCCCCGGGGCCGGGTGAAGGCCGCGGTCGCGCTGAGCAGCGCGCTGGCCCACCAAGGCGAGGCGCATGCCGCCTTCGCCGTGCTGAAGGGACTGAACGGATCACTTCCGGACGAGCCCACCCTCAACCGCACGGTGCAGGCCGCCTCCGCGCTGCTGTCCGACCATGACACGGAGCTGCGGCGGCGGGTCTACGCCGCTTTGGGCAATGCTGTCGAGCGATCGCCTACCTCGGTCGGCCCGGCCGAGCATGCCTTGACGATCAGATACGAGGCGACTGCCGGTCTGGTGTCGGCCGAACGGGCCATGGAGCGGATTCACGCACTGCTAGCGGCTCCGGAAGATCCGCTGATGGAGCCGTTTTTGCTGGGCACAGCCGCCGCCGTCGCGCAGTGGGCCGATGAGCTGGATGAAGCCGACCGGCTTGTCCAACGCGGTCTGGCCGAGCCCGGCCTGTCACGGTTGCACCCGATGTACCGGGCCATGTTCAACACCCGCACGGACACCGCCCTCGCCCGCGCCCGCTACGCGGAGGTGCTGGCCGACGACGGGGCGTGGGACCTGCCGGCGGACCGTGCTGCCCGCCCGGGCCCGACCAACCTGCAAGCCGGTACGGTCCTGGCGCTCGTCGAGTCGGATCGTCTCGCCGAAGCCCACGCTCTCATTACGGGTATCAATGTGCTTAAAGCACACGACAGTTGGGAGCTGAACAGATTTCTGTACGCTCGCGGTCTGCTTCGTGCCGTATCGGACGACTTGGAAGGTGCACTGGACGACTTCCTGGAATGCGGACGCCGACAGTCGGCACGCGACGTCGTGGCTCCGGTGGTCACGCCGTGGCGGTCTGCCGCGGCGGAGTGCGTTCTGGCGCTCGGCCGGCCCCAAGAGGCCATCCGGCTCGCTGAGCAGGAGTATCGATTCGCCACAGTATGGAACACCCCCCGGGTGGTCGGCCGAGCGCTGCGAGCTTTGGGGGCTGCGACAGGGGGGCGGCGCGGCCTGGAGCTGACCGGGCAGGCCGTCAAGACGCTGCGGGATTCCCCAGCGGGCACGGAGTTGATCCGGGCACTGATCTCTCAAGGGCGGCAGTTGACCGCCGCGGGGCAGCAAGGCCGGGCCCGGCCGCTGCTGCGGGAGGCGGCTTCCCTGGCGGAGCAGTTGGGTACGGTCCGCCTGCGCGCGGCAGCCGTACGTGCTCTGAGCCAAGGCGGTGCTCGCCGTACGGGTCTGGAGCACACCGGGGTTGTGGCTCTCACCAGCAGCGAACGCCGTGTCGCCGCACTCGCCGCCGATGGCCGCACCAACGCCGAGATCGCCGAACTGCTCCACCTCGCCCGGCGCACCGTCGAGACTCATTTGACCCATGCCTATCGCAAGCTCGGCATCCGTCGCAGGACGGACCTGCCCGCCGCACTGGAACGGTGGACGGACTGCTGAGCACACTGACCACGATGTCCCGATTTCGTGGTGCGTTTCGTGGTGAACCACGATTGCGGACATCGCGCCAAGCGCTGGAGGGTGGGACGGCGAGTCATGGGCCGGACGGGGCGCAGACAGAGGGGAAGAGGAGAGACGTTGGAGAGACGTTTGTGTGCATCACATCCGGCAACGGAAACTGACAGACGCATACCCGTCGTCGTTCATGCGTCGGACCCGGTCTCGTACGCCGGGGCGACCAGCCAGCTGCGCCGGCAGCCCGAGGTCGAGCTGGTCGAGGAGGACAGCGACCGTCCGGGCCTGGTGGCCGTCCTGCTCGCCGAGACGCTGGATCAGACCACGCTCTCGCGGCTGCGCCGGCTGGTACGGACTGACGGCACGCGTGTGGTGCTGGTCGCCGGTCTGATCCGCGAGATCGATCTTCTCGAAGTGATCGAATGCGGCGTCGGCGCCATCGTGTGGCGCCACGAGGCGACCGGACACCGCCTCCTGCAGGCCGTGCTCGCCGCCTCTCGGGGGGACGGAGATCTGCCCGCCGACCTGCTCGGGCGGCTGATCAGCCAGGTGGGCATCCTGCAACGCGGCACGGCGGCCCAATCCGGCACGTTAGCCTATGGATTGACACCACGTGAAGTCGACGTGCTGCGTCTTGTGGCCGAGGGTATGGATACCGCGGAGATAGCCGCCAAGCTGGCGTACTCCGAACGTACGGTCAAGAACGTGATGCACGGCATCACGATGCGCCTGCAACTGCGCAATCGGGCCCATGCGGTGGCGTATGCCCTCCGAGAGGGCTACATCTGACCGGATCGCACCGAAAGGTACGAGGGCTGCCGGGCAGCAGGGAAAACAGGACGGAACAAGGGCCGGCACAGGCAGGTGCAGGGCGAGCGCAGGGCAGGAGAGAGCACGGTGATCCACGAGGTGGACGAGGTCCTCAAAAGGCTGCTGCGCAGCGCCTTGGCCGGGACCGAGATCGACATCGCCTTCGATGCCCCCACCCGAGACTGGGCGGCCCGGCGTAACGCGCCGACCATCGACGCCTACCTGTACGACATCCGCGAGGACGCCCACCGGCGTGAGCGCGGCGCGATGGCCGTCCGCGACGAGCGCGGGGTGGTGCTGAGCAGACGGCAACCGCCGCGCTGGTTCCGGCTGTCGTACCTCGTCACCGTCTGGACCAAGCGCCCTCAGGACGAACACCGCTTGCTCTCCGCAGTGTTGGCCGCATTGCTGCCCCGCGAGATGCTCGCCCCCAGGGAACTGACCGGGTCGCTTGCCACGCTCGGCCTCACCGTGTCCATGACGGTGGGCGGAGTGCAGAGCGAGGCGCGTTCACTGACGGACATCTGGTCGGCCCTCGGGGGCGAGCTGAAGCCCTCACTCGACGTTGTGTTCACCGTTCCCTTCCCGGCCTTCCGTGAGCACGATGCCGCGCCGCCGGTCACCGAGGGCGCGGCGGTGCGTATACGCGATGTGGACGGCACCCTGGACGATTCGCCCGAACGACGCCACCAGTCGCGGCACTTCACGAGGGATGTGGCGAGCACAGGAACTGCGCTCCACGGCGGCCTGGGTGACCGGCCCGAATGACCGCTTACGCTACGGCCGCACCGCTGCTCGACCGGCTCGCCCGCCTGCGTGAGCGGGTAGGCCTGCTCGTCGAACGGCGTAGCGCGGACGATCCGACCGCCGATGACCCGCTGCGCGGCCTCTACCTCTCCGAGGCGGCCGTCCGGCATCTGCTGTGGCCTGCGGGCTCCATTGCCTCCGAGGGATTCGGCCTCTCTGAGGGTGTCTCTGAGAGCGTGCCTGAGGGTGTCTTTGAGAGCGTCCCTGAGGAGGAGGACGAACCACCGGGCGGCGACCGGCTGCGCCGCCTCGCACTGCGGCTCGCGCTGACCGCGCTGGATGTCCAGGTACTGCTTGCAGCCCTCGCGCCGGACCTCGACCGCGACTTCGAGCCGCTCTACGGCTACCTCAACGACGACGTCAGCCGGCGCCGCGCGACTGTCGGGCTCACGCTCGAACTGTGCGGACTGCCCGGGCATTCGACCGAGGGACGCGCGCGGTTCCACCCAAAGGCTCCGCTGTCGACGCTGGGACTGATCGTGGTGGAAGAGCCCGAACGCCCTTTCCTCAGCCGGTCGTTGCGGGTGCCGGACCGGGTCGCCGCGCATCTGCTCGGCGACGACACACTGGACGCGGCGCTCACCGGGTACGTACGGCCGCTGCCGGCGGAGCTGCCCGGGCCTGACCCTGGCCCGGCAATTGGCCCGGCAATTGGCCCGACGACCGGCCCGTTGACCGAGAAGCTCGCCAAGCACCTGGCCACCGGGCCGCTCACGGCGTACTTGCGTGAACGCCGGGACGGTGACGGGCTCGTCTGCGCCGAGGCCGCCCTGCGCGCGGCCGGATGGGAAGCGCTGCACCTGTCCGCGCGGGGCGGCGGCCATGACCCGGTGCCGGAACTGCTGCGCGAGGCCCGGCTGCGCGACTGCGCGATCGTGGTGTCCCCACTGCCGGAGCAGCCCGATTCCCTCATACGGGCGTTGGCAGTGCCGGACGTACCGGTGCTGCTGGCCGGATCACCACCGTACGATCCGGGATGGTGCGACTGCGACCTGTTGGTGCTCGATGCGCCCCGGCTGCCGTCGGACGGCGCCGCACTGTCCACCGTCCGCCTGCGGTCGGCTGCCCGGCGGCATTCCGCCTCCGGTCTGGAGCGACACGCCCGCCGGATCCGACCCGCCGTGGGCTGGGCGGACCTTGTGTTGCCCGAGACGCCACTGGCCCAACTGCATGAGCTCGCCCTGCGCGCCCGGAACCGCCACCGAGTGCTGGGAGAGTGGCGGCTGAGTGCGGGCGGTGGGCGCGGCCGGGGCACGCTGGCGCTGTTCGCAGGCGAGTCCGGCACCGGAAAGACGCTCTCCGCTGAGGTGGTTGCGGCCGAACTCGGCCTGGATCTCTATGTCGTTCAGCTCTCCTCGGTGGTCGACAAGTACATCGGCGAGACCGAGAAGAACCTGGAACGCATCTTCTCCGAGGCCGACCGTACGGATGCGGTGTTGCTCTTCGACGAGGCCGACGCCGTCTTCGGCAAGCGTTCGGAAGTCAAGGACTCCCACGACCGCTACGCCAACCTGGAGAGCGCCTACCTGCTGCAGCGCCTGGAGTCCTTCGACGGCATCGCGGTGCTCACCACCAATCTGCGAGCCAACATCGACGAGGCTTTCACCCGCCGCTTGGACCTGGTCGTCGACTTCCCGTTCCCCGATGCCGGCCGGCGCCTGGCCCTGTGGCGGCATTGCCTCACTCATGTGCCATGCGCCGATGACATCGATCCGCATCCTTGCGCCCGCGATTTCGAGCTGACGGGCGGGGCGATCCGCAGCGCGGTCGTCACCGCCGCCTACGCGGCGGCCGGTCGCGGCGAGCCGGCCACCACCGCCGACCTCCTGGAGGGCGCCCGGCGGGAGTACCGCAAGGCAGGACGCCTGGTGCCCGGCGAAGGCGACTGGTAGCGGTGACATCCGGTCCGCAATCCGCAAGGCATACCCGGCTTCCCCAACAGGCATTCACGATGCCCCGGCAGCTCAGTACTCTGCCCTCACTCTGCCCTCCCGCCTCTTCCGGGCAGGGGCGGGCGCGGTGACTCTTGGGGGAGATATCCCTATTCGGGGCGGGAGAGCCATGCACACGCGGGAGCAAGGAGCGCGACAGGCGCCGCAGGCGGGCGGAGCGAACGCCTCCGCGCGAGTGCAGACGGACCGGTCCGGCAGGAGCACCGGACAGATGCTGGCGTTGCAGCGGATGGCCGGGAATGCCGCGGTGACGAAGATATTGAGGCGGGGCGCCGGCGGTCAAGGCATCGCGGGGCTGGTGCGGAACAAAGGTGCTGCCGCGCGGGAAGCGCAGCTCAGCGCCAATTACGGGATCCGGATCGGGCCGCCGCCCGAGCGGCCGGATGACCACTTCAGTCACTCCATGCTCGACAGGATCGACGCGGTGCTGGGTGGTCTTCCGCCCGAACACATACGGAACAACCCCGAGTTGACGGCGATCCAGCCGGCGGCGCCGGGGTCAGGGCAGACGACCAGTGAGTACGACGGGGAGAATCAGCTCATCGACATGGTCAGACCCTTCGGGATGCCCTCATGGCTGTATACGGAGCTGAACCGCAGCAGTGGCTGGCAGCGGTGGCTGATGGACCACAAGGGGCCGATGAGCGGCTTCGAAGGGATCAGCAGCACCGGAGACAAGGCACTCGGCCTAAAGGGGCAAAAACGCGAGGTCATGGGCGGTACGTCAAACGTGCTGGCG
Source organism: Streptomycetaceae bacterium (assembly GCA_019243445.1). Taxonomy (GTDB): domain Bacteria; phylum Actinomycetota; class Actinomycetes; order Streptomycetales; family Streptomycetaceae; genus Streptantibioticus_B. The sequence continues at coordinate 8,358 of JAFAUH010000080.1, forward strand.
CACGGCAACCTGGTGAAGTGGACAGTCCGGCATGAGATGGGCCACTCCGTCGATCAGCACGTCGGCTGGATGATGAACTTGATGCAGCAGCCCCGCTTCGGCGGTTGGCGGATCTATAGCCCCCACTCGGACTACGATGTCGAACAGGTAGCCAGGGCAATTCTGGCTGAAGTGGGGCTCGGGGACCAGCTGGAAGTCCAGGACCGGCACTATATGGGCCTGCTCGCATCGGTGGCAGCCGCGCTGGACCCGCGCGTGGCGCGAAGCACTCCGCAGCGGCTCACCGGCCTGCCCGAGCATTTTCCCGACCAGGACGAGGAGTTCAAGGAGCGGCTGGGTCGCATCGTTCACTTCGCGCAGCTTGCTCTTGCGCAGCCGTGGACGCTCCGGAACGGAGGCGGAGACGTGCTCACGATCCGCGGCCGTACCTACCACGTCGACCAACACGGGCAGTGGGTCAGCTATCTGTGGCGGGAACGCGAGCAGCACGCCGTCTCCAACTATCAGTTCTCCACCCCGGCGGAGTGGTTCGCGGAAAGCTATGCGGCCTTCTACGATCCGAAGCCGGGACCCCGCCAGCGGCTCAACCCGCAGGTGCGCAACTGGTTCGCAACAGAGCTTCCCGCTCTGCTCGGCCAGCCGCAGGAGCAGAGCTCACAGGAGGCCACGGGCAGTGGCGTCTGAGGGGTGCGGCTGTCCGGGCAGACCTGTCCGCTCCTTGAGCTGCCCGTTCTCCCTTTTCCAGCGGGCCGAATCCATGCCATCCTTGCCGGACACGCCAGGGCCTGAGCCCCAGGAGCATCGCTTGCCCGCCGCGGCGGACGGCTCGCACGCCTGGTAAGTGACTCGGGTGTTCCTTTGGCACAGCAATGTGCCTTCTTGATGTGTTCCTGTCGGGACAGGATGATTGAGCCCACAGCCCGATGCCCAGATCAAGTCAGGTCCGGTCAGATCAAGTCAGATCAAGTCAGGTCCGGTCGGCATCCGGGAAGCGGCCAGGTTTTACCTACCCCCTGCGCCGATCACCAAGCCTGTAATGGTCAAGGCGAGAAAAGGGAATGGACATGAGATATGGCTCGGCCCGGCGGCCTTCGCGCCGCATGGTGAAGGTAGGAATCGCAGCTGCTGCGGCGGTTGCTGCGGGCGGTGCGATCTTCGCCTCCCAGGCGGGGGCGGCGAGCCCTAGCATGACTCTTAAGAGCTTTAAGAGCTTTAACGTAAAGCAGCAGAAGTACGAGGTCTTTCCCTCCACGAACGTCATGCTGAAGGTGCCGCAGGGCACCACTTGCGCCTACGTTGAGAACTATTTCAATAACGGGCTCCGTGTGCCGCTGCAAAAGACGGGGACCGAGGTATACGACTTCAGGGCTCTGCACTGGAATTCGTCCGCCTGGAACAGCATAGGAGTGCACCTGGTAGCACTCAATGTGCTACGGGTCCACGTGCTCAAGACGTCAGCCCCTTGCGGTGATTTCACCAACTCTCTGCCGAGTGGTGAAGGAAAGAATTTCTGGGTGGCAAAGCCCAGCGGCCCCTGGCCCGACGACTGGCTCGACGCCTCGAACGCTCCGCTCCACGTGAATAAATTCTGACCCGATCAGACTGATTCGCTGCTGGCTCGGACCAAGCGAGCTACCGCGCAGACTCATCAGCCCCGTCACGCCGACGCGCATCGGCCTGGCGGGGCTGTCGCACGAGGCAGTGCGCGGCACGGGCGTCCGGCTGGGCAGCGGGTGTGCCCCCGGGCAGGTACCTGAGGACCTTCTTCGGGTGCGCTGCGCTCCTGAGGATCAGAGGCGAACTGTCTCGTACCGGAGGAGAGCAGAGCATGCCGTCGTACCTGTCGCCGGGCGTTTATGTCGAGGAGGTGGCCAGCGGCTCACGGCCGATCGAAGGGGTGGGGACCTCTGTCGCTGCCTTCGTCGGACTCGCGCCGACCGGCCCGCTCAATGAGCCGACGCTGGTGACCAACTGGACGCAGTTCGTGGCAGCCTTCGGAGAATTCACCGACGGGTACTACCTCGCGCATACCGTCTACGGCTTCTTCAACAACGGGGGCTCCGCCGCCTATGTGGTCCGGGTGGGCGGAATGCCGGGCGGCGAGAACGACGCAGGCGGGCAGTCGGGGTCTGCTGCCCTCGGTGGGGGCACCGCCCTCACAGCGCTGCCGCCGGGCGAGCCCCGGCATCTCGGTACGTTCAAGGTGGCGGCGCTGACAGCTGGTGAGAGCGGCGGCGGAATCAGCATCGAGGTGGCGGACGCTGATGGCGATGGCCCGGCCGAACGGTTCAGACTGGTCGTCAAGGACGGCGACAAGGTCGCCGAGAGCTTCGATGTGACCGCCAAGAAGGGCAGCCGTACCTACGTTGTCACGCAGGTCAAGGAGCGCTCCAAGCTGATCACCGTCCAGGAGGCGGCACCGGTCGGCCAGCTCGCCCGGCCGGAGAACCAGACGGTCGCCCTGGCAGCGCCGACCGCCGTGCCCGGCCCGGTGCCTTCCGGAGCCCGCAATGGCCACCCCGGGCCGGGCGAATACCTCGGCGACTCCGCCGACCGTACCGGCTTCGGTGGCCTGGAGGCGGTGGATGAGGTGTCCATGGTCGCCGTTCCGGACCTGATGGCCGCCTACCAACGCGGTGCGATCGACCTGGAGGCGGTCAAGGCCGTCCAGTTGGGCCTGATAGCGCACTGCGAGCTGATGGGCGACAGGCTGGCCGTGATCGACCCTCCGCCTGGCCTGAGTGCCCGTGAGATCCGGGTGTGGCGCCAGGAGACTGCTGGCTACGACTCCTCGTACGCCACCTTCTACTATCCCTGGATCAAGGTGAATGATCCCGTCACCGGCAAGACCATGACCATGCCGCCCTCCGGCCACCTCGCCGGGGTGTGGGCGCGCGTCGACGGCGAGCGCGGCGTGCATAAGG
>JAFAUH010000301.1 GCA_019243445.1 Streptomycetaceae bacterium
CGGCGACGCGATATCTTCTTCACTCGACGGGTGCACTTTCATGTTTGAGTCGATTAGGCGTAGGAACCTCGATCTTCTCAAACTGGAAGCGCACCTGTCGTCGTATCAACTGTTGCACCAATCACTTACCTGCGGATTCGGGTCAGATGGCGCCGACCAGGCGGACGTCGCTGGGCTTGCCCCAGCGTGGGGCCCCGTCAACGGTCCCGCACCGCAGATCTGCGGTGGATGTGACTTCCGGTACGGCAGCCAGCCGCGCAGGAGAGCATGAATCGGTGTGGCCGACTGAGTCAACAAGCTCGGTCCGTTCACGGCCGAGAAGTTGACGGCTGGTCCGACCCTCCGTTTTCTTCCCCGTTTTCTTCGCCGGTTGCCCGCGCGGCAGCGGGTAACGGTGGTCTTGTGGTACTTCAAGGACCTGAGCAAGGACCTGAGCGAGGTGCAGGCCGCTCAGGTCCTGAGACCTCGGTCGGCACAGTAGTGACATAGCGCGGGGTATGCCAGCAGAATCCCCCTGGGACTACTCGGCTGTAACCGCCGTCACCAGGGAGGGCTCCGGTGCTCAGTACGATGCAGGACGTTCCGCTGACCGTGACCCGCATTCTCACCCACGGGGCGACCGTCCACGGGCATGCGACGGTCACCACCTGGACCGGCGATGGCGAGCCGAACCGCCGCTCCTTCGCCGAGATCGGCACCCGCGCCGTCCAACTGGCGAACGCGCTCCGCGATGAACTGGGCGTCGCCGAGGGCGACCGGGTCGCCACGCTCATGTGGAACAACGCCGAGCATGTCGAGGCGTACTTCGCGATACCCGCCATGGGCGCGGTACTGCACACGCTCAACCTGCGGCTTCCGGCCGAGCAACTGTCGTTCGTCGTCGGCCACGCGGCCGACCGCGTCATCCTCGTCAACGGCTCACTGCTGCCGCTGCTCGCCCCGCTGCTGCCCGGCATGGCGAGCGTCGAGCACGTGGTCGTCGTCGGTCCCGGCGACACCTCAGTGCTCGACGGCTGCCGACCCGTCGTGCACGCCTACGAGGAGCTGATCGCCGGCCGACCCACCCGGTACGACTGGCCCGAGCTTGACGAACGGCAGGCTGCCGCCATGTGCTACACCTCGGGCACGACCGGCGACCCGAAGGGCGTCGTCTTCAGCCACCGCTCCGTCTACCTGCACTCGATGCAGGTGAACATGGCCGAGTCGCTCTCCTTGAGCTACCGGGACACGACCCTCCCCGTCGTACCAATGTTCCATGTCAACGCCTGGGGCATTCCGCATGCCGCGTTCATGACCGGCGCCAGCATGCTGCTGACCGATCGCTTCCTGCAGCCGGCCGCGATCGCCGAGATGATCGAAACGGAACGGCCCACGCACGCCGCCGCCGTCCCCACCATCTGGCAGGGCCTGCTCACCGAACTCGCCGCCAAGCCGCGTGACATCAGCAGCCTGCGCAACGTCACCATTGGCGGCTCGGCCTGCCCGCCCAGCCTGATGCGGGAGTTCGAGGAGCGTCACGGCGTCACCCTCTGCCACGCCTGGGGCATGACGGAAACATCACCGCTCGGCACGGTCTCACATCCGCCCATCGGCTTGACCGATGAGGAGGATTGGCCGTACCGGATCACCCAGGGGCGTTTCCCCGCCTCCGTCGAGGCCCGGTTGATCGGCCCGGACGGAGAGGTTATGCCCTGGGACGGACAGTCCGCGGGCGAACTCGAAGTACGCGGACCATGGATCGCCGGAGCGTATTTCGGCGGCGTAGGGCACGAACCGCTCGTCCCCGAGGACAAGTTCCACGACGGCTGGCTGCGCACCGGTGACGTCGGAACGATCTCACCCGACGGTTATTTGACGTTGACCGACCGGTCCAAGGACGTCATCAAGTCGGGCGGGGAGTGGATCTCCTCTGTGGCGCTGGAGAACCTCCTCATGGCCCACCCGGACGTCGCCGAGGCCGCGGTCGTCGCCGTGCCGGACGAGCAGTGGGGCGAACGCCCGCTCGCCACTGTGGTGTTGCGCGAAGGCGCGACTGCCGACTATGAGGCGCTGCATACTTTCCTCGCCGACCGTGCCGCTCGCTGGCAGTTGCCGGAACGCTGGGCGGTCATCCCGTCCGTGCCGAAGACGTCAGTGGGCAAGTTCGACAAGAAGGTGATCCGACAGCAATACGCGGACGGCGAGTTGGACGTGACGCGCCTGTAGGCAGGTCCTGCAGAGGTTTACGGCCTGGGGAGCAATGGGAAGCGGGCTCCCTTTGCTCCCCATTGCTCCCCAGGCCGTTACTGCTCCGCGCCGATCTTGCTCAGCAGGTCCACGATCCGGGTCTGGACCTCGCCGCTCGTCGACCGTTCGGCGAGAAAGAGCACTGTTTCGCCAGAGCCGAGGCGGGGAAGCTCCGCCGGATCGATGTCCACGGAGGTGTAGACGATGAGCGGCGTGCGGTTGAGCAGGCCGTTGACACGCAGCCAGTCCACGATCCCAAGGCGTCGGCGCCTGATCAGCATCAGGTCCATCACGACCAGATTCGGGCGCATCTGCTCGGCGAGTGCCGCTGCCTTCTCCTCGGACGCCGCGTGTGCGACCTGCATTCCGCGCCGTTCAAGGGTCGCGGTGAAAGCCGACGCGATGTCCTGGTGACTCTCCATGAGCAGGACGCGTGAGGGGTATTGCTCGCTGTCGCGCGGGGCGAGCGCCTTGAGCAACACAGCGGGATCGGCGCCGTACGCTGCCTCCCTGGTGGCCTGCCCGAGGCCCGCCGTCACCAGGACGGGCACCCCCGCGGCCACCGCAGCCGCCCGCAGGGACTGCAGGGCAGTACGGGTGATCGGTCCGGTGAGCGGGTCGACGAACAACGCCGCCGGATATGCGGAGACCTGTGCCTCCACTTCCTCACGGGAGCGCACGGTCACTGGGCAGTAGCCGCGATCGGTGAGCGCCTGGCGGGTCGTCGCGTCCGGTTCGGGCCAGACGAGCAACTGGCGCGGACCCGGCGGGATTTGCGCAACACGCCTCAGTACGAGGGGTGCGCCATCGTCCAACTCGGCGGCAGTCTCGGCTTTGGGCGCCGTACTGACCTCGACCGCGCCGTCCGGGCCGTCGAGGGGCTCAGGACCCTCCGCGCCGTCTGTCGGTGCACCTATGGCGAACGCCTGACCTTGGCCGTGGCTGTCGCTGGCGAGGAAGGCAGGATTGGACGATGCGGGGGCCGTCGGCGGGTGCGGGCGGACAGCGAGCTCCAACTCCCGTGCCCCGCTGGCCGGTTGCTGCGCGGTTTGTTGCTGCGCTGCTTGTTGGTGCGCGGTCTGTTGGTGTGCTGCTTGTTGCTGTTGCTGCGCTGCTTGTTGCTGTGCAGGCTGCGGGGTGGCGAGTTTGCGTCGGCGTCCCGATCCGCCGCCCTGGGTGGGCTGTTGCGGCGCCCGCTGCTGCGCGGGTACAGGGAGGGAGGCCTGCTCGGCAGCCGCCGTCGGATGCGTGAACTGCATGCCCTGCCCGAGCGTACGAACGCTGATCGCCCGTCCCTCCGAAGGCGGCGACTGCCTCACTATCGCCGCACTGTGGTCAGGCGCATGCTTCGGCACATGCCCGGGAGCCGATTCCGGCTCCACGGGATCCGGTAGCGGTTCCGGCTCGGCCGACGGCATGCCGTTCGCCGACGGCTCCGATTGCGGTTCCGGTCGCGGCTGCGGGGGGCTCGGCCACGCCACCTGTGCGGGAAGGCCAGGCGAAGTGGACGCAGGCGCAGGCGCGGGCGCAGGCCAGGCACCGTTCGAGCTGTTCATGCTGGTGGTGTGGTTGCCGTCAAGCGGAAGTTGCGGAGAGGTGCCGTCCGGTACTGGTGGATATGTCTGGCCGCCCGGCGGCAGCGCATGTGCGGCCGGACGCGCCAGCAGCTCAGGCTGAGGCCCCTGTGGCCGTTCCGGCGGAGCCTGCCCCTGCCCTTCGGCGAGCGCCCGCCGGGCGCGGCGCCCACTCGGTCGGGCATCATTCGTGTCATGTGCATGCACGGCGCCGATGGCGCGTCGGCGGCCGGTCGGCTTGTCCCCGGCCTCTGCCGGGTCCGCGCCCTCACCGCTTTGCCTCACGGTGGCGGACGGCCCGGGAGGCAAAGCGATCGCCGCACCCGATGGCCTGCTGTTGCGGTCGTCGACCGGGTGGTGCGGACGCGGCGCACGCTCGGCCGGTGCTGTCTCGTCCTGCGTCTCTTTGCCCTGCGTCCCTTGCGCAGGCTGCGCCGGAGCGGCTGTCAACGTCGTCTCGTTGCCCCGCTTCGGGTCCTCCGTCTGAGTCTGCCGCGTCCCTGCCTTCGGGTCGCTGTCCTCGACGTCCCCGACCGGCACTTCGAGCACATACGCACTGCCGTGCTGCCCCGGCACATCCTGCGTCTGCAGCACACCGCCGTGCCGCTCCACAATCCCGCGGGTGATCGGAAGGTGCACCGGATCACCGCCGCTGTGCGGGCCGCGCACCTCGATCCTTATGACGTCGCCGCGGTGCGCGGCTGCCACCACGATCGTCGAGTCACCGCCACCGGCGACCACCGCGGTCCTGCCCGTTGCGTCCACGCCCGCGACGTCTGCGATCAGGTGCGCAAGCGCCTGGGCCAGCCGCGTCGGGTCGACCGAGGCGTTGACCGGCGGCGCGTGCACGGCGTACTGCGCCCGGCCTGGCCCGATCAGCTCGATCGCACCCTCGACGCCCGCAGCCACCACTGTGTCCAAGGTCACCACTTGGTGCTCCAGTTTCTCCTTACCGGAGTCCAGGAGCTGGAAGGAGAGCACGTTGTCGATGAGTGTGGTCATCCGCGCGTATCCGGCGGCGAGGTGGTGCAGCGTCTGGTTGGCCTCGGGCCACAACTGGCCTGCCGGGTCGGACGCCAGGCCGGACAGCTCACCGCGCAGCTCGCCCAGCGGGGCACGCAGCGAGGTGTCGAGTACGGCCCGCAGCTGTGCGTGGCGCCCGGCGAGCGCTTGGTAGCCACTGCGGTCGGTGAACGTCATGACCGCGCCGACGAGCTGGTCGCCCTCGCGTACCGGCGCTGTCGTCAGGTCGACCGGAACCGCCTGGCCCCCCTTCGTCCACAGCACCTGGCCGCGCACCCGGTGCTTGAGCCCGGAGCGCAGCGTGTCGGCGAGCGGGGTCTCCTCGAACGGCAGTGGAGAGCCGTCGGCGCGCGTGTGGTGGATGAGTGGATGGAGTTCCTGGCCGCCGAGGTCGCTGGCGCGGAAGCCCAGGATGTGGGCGGCAGCCGGGTTGACGAGGACGACTTTGCCCTCGGTGTCCACGCCCACCACGCCCTCGCTCGCGGCGCGCAGGATCATCTCCGTCTGGCGCTGCTGGCGGGCGAGTTCGGCCTCTGTGTCGAGGGTGCCGGTCAGGTCCCGTACCACCAGCATCAGCAGTTCGTCGCCGGTGTACGGGGTGCTGGGGGCGTAGGGATCGGCGTAGGGGGTGCGGCCGTCCTCCAGGTTGGTGCTGGTGACCTCGACCGGGAACTCCCTGCCGTCGGTGCGCCGGGCAATCATGCGGGTCGGTTTGGTGCGACGGCTCTCTTGAGGTTCGGGGGCACGCATGGAGCCGGGGATACGGCGGGAGTCGAATTGGGGGAGGAGATCGAGCAGGCCGCGGCCGACCAGCGCCGTGCCGGGCGTTTCGAAGGTTTCCAGCGCTATGGCGTTGGCGTTGACGACCGTGCCGTTGGTGTTGACGAGCAGGAGCGCATCGGGCAGCGCGTCGAGTATTGCCGCGAGGCGAGCAGTGCCTCGGGATGGCCTGCTGCTCACGAGACGCGTCCTCTCTGACACCGCACCTGCTGCACTTGCTCCAGCTCGCTAGCTTGCTTGGTTCTCCGATCCGGCTATCGCCGACGGCCTATCTTGCCGTCCCCCCGGGCAGCATGTCACGGGATTGTAGTCACTAGGCCGTGCAGGGGCAGCGACAACGGTATGTAGTACTTCTCTCTGCCTTGCGTATCCGCCGGGTGTGAAACGGCATGGTGGGAACCGGCACGGCTGGGGACATGGCTGCTGGGAGACAGGCCCCGGGTCTTTGCTCTCCTGCTCACCGGCCTTGTACCGTAGTCTGCGATTGGTATCAGCCCCTCAAGCTGTGTCATCATCTGCACACGCCCTGCACGTACCCGCGGGCGTGCTGGAGGCTTCGCCTAGTCTGGTCTATGGCGCCGCACTGCTAATGCGGTTTGGGCCTTAAAGCCCATCGAGGGTTCAAATCCCTCAGCCTCCGCTGCCGCCAACAGCCCTGTCCGGTTACGGACGGGGCTGTTGTGCTCGGCGGGCAGTGCGAAGGACCACGCGACGCTCCCGAGCGTATTTTGTGCAGTTCGGGAGGGTTCTGGTGGATGGATTTCGTCAGCGGGCGCCGTTCATGTAATGTTGTTCCCGCAACGCAGACCGGTAGGAAACGCCGGGTGTGCGAGCGCTCGTAGCTTAACGGATAGAGCATCTGACTACGGATCAGAAGGTTGCAGGTTCGAATCCTGCCGAGCGCACAACTGTTCAGCTCCCCTCTCGAAATGATCGAGAGGGGCTTTTGCATTCGTAGGCAGAAGTGTTGCCGATGCGAGCGAAGGCAGCGCGCTGCGTATCCAGTCGGCGGCAGTCCAGGCGGGTGTGGGGCGTCCCGTCGGCCATCAGGTGTGGCCACATTCACTTGCAGCTCGGCCCGGTCCAGACGAGTGGGTGGATCGCCGAGGCTCGCGGATCGCCGAGGCTCTCAGTGAATGATGTCACAGCCGGTGGGCCGCTGCCCAAGGCATGTCATCCGCCTCAACCGTTCCTCCGTTGAGGGGCGCGTCCAGGCACACTCGTTTTGGCGCGGAGGCCAGAGGCTGTTAGAGTCTCCTTCAACGACGCGGGGTGGAGCAGCTCGGTAGCTCGCTGGGCTCATAACCCAGAGGTCGCAGGTTCAAATCCTGTCCCCGCTACTCAATACATCGAGGCCCGGCACCCATGGGTGCCGGGCCTCGATGCATTGATCGCGGCGTTTGCGGCGCCCGAGAATGGATCGTCCGGACAGGTCTGGCTCCCCCGGTTCGGATCCTGCCGGACCGGGGTTCCCATCTGTGAGGATCTGTGGGGATCTGTGGGGATGCCTTACGACAAGGTGGCAACTCTCGCCTCATCCCATCGGCAGCGAATCCCCCTGCACCGCCTGGATGTCCAGCTCCACCCGCAGTGTGGCGCCGATGGCGCTGATGCCCGCCTGCAGTACTTGGTTGTAGTTCATCGCGAAATCCTCGCGCTGCAGCTCGGTGGTGGCACGGAACGCCGCCCGCACACCGCCCCACGGGTCCGGCCCTGTACCCAGGTAGGTCAGGTCCAAGACGACCGGCCGGGTGAGCGCGTTCATCGTCAGTTCGCCGTGCACCGTCCAGCGGTCGGGGCCGGCCGGGGAGATGCCGCCCGTGCTGCGGTAGGTGATCTCCGGGTGCCGGTCGACGTCGAGGAAGTCTGCTGAGCGCAAGTGGCCGTCACGCATCTTGTTGCCGGTATCGATGCTTGCCGCCGTGATAGCGGCCTCCACCGATGACTCCTTGAGCACTTCCGCGATCTTGATCTGACCGCGGAACTCGGTGAAGTGGCCGTGCACGCTGGAGATGCCCAGGTGCTGCGCAACCGCGCCCACCGTCGAGTGTGCGGGGTCGATGGTCCAGATGCCCGGCGGCGGCAGTTCGGTGCCGCCCTGCCGGGCCAGCACCAGAGTGCCGAGGTCGGCGCGCCCGGAGGCCGGCACGATCGCCGTGGACGCGGTCGGCTGATAGCCCACCGCCGTGACGATCACGGTGTACATGCCGGTCGGCAGCGGCCCGGTGCGCACGACGCCCTCGTCGTCGGCAGTCCCTCGCTCGACCTGATTGCCCGTCATATCTGTGACAGTGAGCACCGCATGCTGCACCGCCCAGCCGTCCTTGGTCCGTACCCGGCCGCGCAGTCCACTATCGCCGTCCATACTCATAGGAAACCTCTCTTGCGTCGGATACCCTGGCCTTCAGGCGGACAGCCGTAGGCCCTCGAGAATCCCTCATGCTTCAGCAGGGGAGCAGTCAATTGGTGAACTACTGTCTGGGGTGGCCGAGTTCTACGTCGTGCCCCTCACCGTCATAGGAATCCACGGTCATCGAGGTAGCCACCGGCGGATACCCGCTGGCGATCAACGTGTAGTCGCCGACGTCCAGATCGGTGAAGGCGTATGTGCCGTCCTCCCTCGTGGTCGCTGTCCCCGCCACATTCCCGGCCGCGTCGAGCAGCGTTACCCGCGCATCGTTCAGGGGGCGGCGGTCCGCTCCCGCTCGCACCGTCCCCTGCAGGAACGTGCCGGAGCGTAGTTCCACATCGATACGGGTGATTCCCGCTGCGCCCACCTCGACAGGAAGGGCTACGGGGCGGTAGCCGCTTGCGTTCACCGCCACCGTGAACGTCCCCGCGGGCAACTCGTCGAAGCTGAAGGTGCCGGCCATGCCCGTCTTGCCGGTCGCGAGTACCTCGCCGCGTATATCGGTGACGACGACCATCGCATCGGCTACTGGATGTGCATCTGCCAACCCCCGCACTACACCTGCGAGCCCGCTGGTGCCGGAAAGAGCGATGTCGTAGGTGAGCGGCTCGTCACCGACGACTACGGTCGAGGCTTGCGGCTGCTGCCCTTGAGCCGCCGCGATCAGGACGTACGATCCCGCTCCCGGTGAGTCGATTGCGTACGAGCCGTCCTGTTCGGCTACCGCGCGCCCCAATTGCCGTCCTTGTAGTGAGATGAGCGTCACGGTGGCGGCGCCGACGGCAGTGCCGTCGGCGCCGCACACCGAACCGTGAATGGTGGTGCGGTCCATCAACTCCTCCTCAGCGGCGCTTCGCCGATGAAGCTATCGCCTTACCCGCAGTGCTTGCTGTGGGCGACCTTAAAGTAGGTTTGTTGCTACATGCAAGTGATTTAAGGGCGTGAACCTACCCTCGCGCCAGCAGGACGCTCACGAGGGCTCTGGTGTTCAGCTGGCCGACTTCGCTAGGGTCCTGCCTCATGGCTGACTACCGTCCCAATCTTGACCAGCAGCATCAGCAGAACATCGACCCTGCGGGCAGCACGCAGATGTTCCGTGCCTTCGTCGACGAGGGTGCGGCGGATCGCGGGGAGCCAGGAGGGCATGGCGCGACGTACGGGCGTGCGGAGCGCGAGAGCGGCTCGAAGGTGGGCATGATCGCGGGCGTCGTGATTGCCGTGCTGGTGATCGCCGCCGTGGGATACTTCCTGCTCGGCTGACGTGCGCCGGCCGGTTTCCGTGCGGCCGACGAGGGGTCCTAGAGCCCGAACGGGCTCTAGGACCCCTCGTCGGCCGACTGCGCCAACTTTTGACATTACATCAGTGGTGAGATAGTTACTCGCGGGTCAGGCCTTCCCGCAATTGCGCAAGAGTGCGCGTCAGCAGCCGGGAGACATGCATCTGGGAGATGCCGACCTCCTCGCCGATCTGGGATTGCGTCATATTGGCGAAGAACCGCAACATGATGATCTTCCGTTCACGCGGCGGAAGTTGGGCCAGCAGCGGCTTGAGCGATTCGCGGTATTCGACGCCTTCGAGCGCCGCGTCCTCGTAGCCGAGCCGGTCCGCGAGCGAGCCCTCGGCACCGTCGTCCTCCGGTGACGGGGAGTCGAGTGAGCTCGCCGTATAGGCGTTGCCGACCGCCAGGCCGTCGACGACCTCCTCTTCCGATACGCCCAGGCAGGAGGCGAGTTCGGTGACTGTGGGCGAGCGGTCGAGGCGCTGCGACAGCTCGTCGCTCGCCTTGGTGAGCGCAAGCCGCAACTCCTGCAGTCGACGCGGTACGCGCACCGACCAGGAGGTGTCGCGGAAGAAGCGCTTGATCTCGCCGACGATGGTGGGCATCGCGAAGGTCGGGAACTCGACGCCGCGGTTGCAGTCGAACCGGTCGATAGCCTTGATCAGCCCGATGGTGCCGACTTGGACGATGTCCTCCATCGGCTCGTTGCGGCTGCGAAAGCGCGCGGCTGCGTACCGCACCAGCGGGATGTTGAGTTCGATGAGCGTGTCGCGTACATAGCTCCGCTCGGCACTGCCCTGTGGAAGCTCGGCGAGCCGCAGGAACAATGAGCGGGACAACGTACGGGTATTGATGGCTTCGCCGTCGATGGCGTCGAACGGCGCCTCAGACTGAAGCACCTTCGCACTGCCCACTTCTACGGACATGCCACCCCCTTGAGGTCGCAGACGGGTCGCGAGCGCTGCGCGAGCGACGGTTCCTCCACCTGAATACCGGAGGTTGGGCCGCCACAAACGCGGTTCCAGCAGAATGTCACATGTCGGCAACACGCTGTAGTGCCAAGTCGACTTATCTGCAGGGAGATCACGGGCATCCAATAGCCCGTATCAGCTACGTTTCGAGCCGATTTGCGGATCTCAAACGGGCGAAGCTGCGCGACAGCAGCCGGGAGACATGCATCTGCGATACGCCGAGCTCTGAACTGATTTGCGATTGCGTGAGGTTGCCAAAGTAGCGCAGCAGTAGGATCCGCCGCTCACGTTCGGGCAACTGTACGAGTAGATGTCGCACCAGATCGCGGTGCTCGACGCCGGTCAGCGCGGGATCCTCGTACCCCAGGCGGTCGAGCAGTCCTGGTGCGCCGTCGCCCTCCTGGGCGGCTTCGAGGGAGGTGGCGTGATAGGCGCGTCCGGCCTCGAGGCATGCGAGGACTTCGTCCTCGGTGAGCTTCAGCCGGTCTGCGATCTCGGAGGTTGTCGGGGAGCGGCCGTGCATTACGGTGAGGTCCTCGATCGCCCCGCTGACTTGGACCCACAGCTCATGGAGGCGGCGCGGGACGTGGACGGTCCGTACGTTGTCCCTGAAGTAACGTTTGATCTCACCGACGACGGTGGGCATTGCAAAGGTGGGGAACTGCACTCCACGCATGGGGTCGAACCGGTCGATCGCATTGATCAGCCCAATGGTGCCGACTTGGACCACGTCCTCCATCGGCTCGTTGCGGCTGCGGAAGCGGGCCGCGGCGTAGCGCACCAGGGGCAGGTTGACCTCGATGAGGGCGGCGCGTACACGCGCGTGTTCGGGTGTGCCGGGTTCGAGACTCGACAACTCCTCAAAGAGCGCCTGGGTGAGTGCCCGTGCGTTTGCGGCCCTGCGGCTGCGGGGGGAGCTGTGGGGTTCGGGTCGTTCGGGAGGCTGTAGCTGCCGGTCGGTCGCGTCCTGTGGAGCATGCGGGTCGGCTGCCTCGGGTGCCTCGTGCGGATCGCGATGCTCGGCATGCTCGGCGGACTCGGTCGGCGCGATGCGTTCTGCGGGCAGTTTCGATGAGGGTGCGGTACGAGCCGACACGGGCACACACCACCCCTCGTCAGTTCATGTAATGTTTCAGGTAATCGGCAAAAGCGGTCATAGCATCACAAGACATGTCCACTATGTGCAAGCACCGTAAAGCGTCGTGTTGGTGGAAAGCTGGGTGACGCTTGATGCCTTGTGCGAAGCCAAGAGCCCCCGCTGGGCCAGCGGGGGTTCGGGCTCACGGACGTCCTGCCAATCACTCAGATTTCGTAGTCGGCAATCACCCAAGTGGCGAATGCCTCCCACATCGCGACACCCGCCTGGTGGGCCGGGTGCTCGAGGTACCGGCGGAGCGCGGCGGTATCGGCGACGGTGCAGTTGATGGCGTAGTCATAAGCGCTCGGCCGGTCGGTGATGTTCCAGGCGCACTCCCACGACGCAAGCTCGGGTACCTGATCGCCCAGTGCCTCGAACGCAGCCACCCCGGCGGCCACCCGCGGATCCTTGCGGTCGACGTCCTCGTTCAACTTGAACAGGACCAGATGGCGGATCATGCGGCAACTCCTCGGGGCTTGTTGCTTCATCAGCTGGGTCATGAACTGGCCGACGGCCTTCGCAGCGGCCGAAATCGCTTGGAACCCTACCTGGATCAGCTGCACGGCCCAGTTGGGAGAGGTGATGATCGACCGAATGGGGGACGCCAATGGTCAGCTGTGCGGCTCGAGGCGGACACCTCTTCACCCACCACTGGCCAGTTGCTGGACATCGGCTTCGGTCACATCGCCAGCGGTGTAGGCGGCTGTGTACATAAGGGTGCTCAAGGGATCCTCGATTGCAACGTCTACCACTTTATCCCGGTTGCTGATAGCTTTCCTGCTGAGTTTTTTCCTTTCCTTCACCGCCTCGGCAATGGCATAGCTCCCCGCGTTGCCCGCGACGCCGGAGGCGGCGTTGGTGACCGCGTCCTGCCAGAGCCCGGGCGGATTCTGCTTGTTGGACCAATCCGCCACGAGTCCGCCCACCACATTGCCCACCATGCCGTTGACGAGGGTGCCCGAGGCCCCGTCGGACTTGAGGACCTGGCCGATCGGCCCCTTGAAGCCCGCCCCCTTGGCCAGTGTCCTACCACCCACTGCGAACACCGTCGTACCCAAGGCGTCGAACGCCCCCGTGCGAAGATCCGCCCAGAAGGTCACGGACTGTCCGCTGAGCTCTTGGTACAGCATCAAACTGCCGGAGTCGGCGACGAAATTGCTGGTGAACACTCTTGCCAGCCCAATCGCGATCTGCTCAGGCCTCACTGAGGACTTCTGTGCAGGAACGGAACCAGGAACAGAACGCGGCGCGTGCGCCTCTTCCGCCTCCGCACCCCTTCCCGAGGTGGCGGGATCGGTGCGAGTACCCGATCGGAGTAGCTTCAGCGTCTCGTAAGGGTCAGTGGCGATGTACTCCTCGACGGTCGGAGCGGTCTCGTCAAGGAGCGCGATTTCGGCCTCCGCTTGCTGCCGGACGACAGTCTGGCCAGCAGCGTCGAAAGAGAAGATGGTGCCGGTGGCCTTCTCCCGCAGTGCAAAAGCGCCCGCGCCCAGCTGGTCGGCCAGCTTGGATGAGACGGGCACGTCCTCGAACAGCAGCATGCGCCCGAAGTCTCCGATCAAAGTCTGCTGGACGACCTGCCCGTCGGAGGTGAGGTATTCCCGCAGCGACAGGCCCGACAGGGCGCCGATGTTCTCACCAGCCCCGGTGAGCGGCACTTCGCGGACCATACCGGTGGAGCTCAGACGCCAGGACTGGGCGCGCTCGACGCCGGTGGCGTCCACCACGGCGATCCGCACGGCCAGCTCTCCCGGTGCTTCCCGGGCAAACTCCACACGATGCCCATCCACCACGATCGGCGCGCCGTCCGGGAACACCAGACGTACGTGACCATCCACTCCGGCGGCCGTCTTGAAGCGCAGCTGCCACTGGCTGCCCGGCAACGGCACCGTGCGGAACTGGAACTTCCCCTCGGCGGAGAAGTGCAGCACACCCTCCGAACCACCGGCGACCTGGAACCCGTCGCCGAGCGCATGCGGCGTGACCACTCGGCCCGGGAGCGGTACGCCGTGAACGTCGACCAACTCCAGGCGCGGCTCCTGCCTGACATCGTGTACCAGCTGTACCTGCGCACCCGCCAGCTCAGGCACACCTCGCAACGCCCTCGACCTCGCACCTTCGTGCGGAAACGCCGTCGGCCCGGCATGTTCGGTAACCGTCACCGGCTCCAGCGCACCATCGTGCTCCGGCATCTGCCCAAGGTGCAGCTGCTTCTCCACTTCAGGTGGCAGCCCCTCCTCACTTATCCGCTCCAGGGCCTGTACCGCCTCAGGGGTGAACACCGCATCGATTGGCACCGCCAGGCCGCGGTTGGTGTTCATCAGCCCCAACGCTGCGTCTTGATTCAGCTTCTGCTGCAGCAGCGGCAGCTCACCCGGCAGCACCAGCACCAACGGCGAACGCTCCCCATCGCCCGCCTGGGCTCCTTGCTCTTCCAGCTTCCGCACACCACTGGTCCGCCTGGTCCACGCCGACTCCGGAAGCCGCAACCCCGACTCCAGCGCCTGTCCCGAGCTTCCCCCCGGCAACCTCCGTATCGGCGCCCCGCCCGCCAGGCCGTGCAGCGGCGTGGCGCCCAGCTCCTTGGCCAGGTCGGCGGCCAGCGTCTTCGCCGCATCTTCCCCCTGGGTGCGCAGCGTGTACGCCACGGCCACCACAGGTGCAAACCCCTCCGCCCGCAGCGCCTGCGCCATCGCGTCCCGCCCCACTATCGGCATCAACGCTATGACCGGCTGCAAGATCCCGCTTGCCTTCACAAACAGCTGCTGGAATTCGGCCTGCGGCATTTTCTCCAGCGTGGTCAGCATTCGATGCCACTGCATTCCGGCCGCCGCCGGCGCCACTTCGGGCTCGTGCAACCCGGCGTTCCCTCCGTGCCAGCTCAGATCACTCAGCTCGTGCAGTCCGGCCGCCGTCAGTCCTTTGCCGACTGCTCCCAACCGTGGATAGCCCGCCCACCCCGCGCGGAAGTCCGCCAGCCCCTTGCCCCAGTCCGCCGCCTCCCGCAACGGCGCCCACGCCCCCCGAAAACCCAGCGCCGCGATATCGGAGAACCTCAACGGCGTCAGCAACGCCCCCGCCACCCGTGCGAAATTCACCCCCCCATACATCCCCACCCGTCCGGCAAACCCCAGCGCCTGGGCCGCCTGCGCCAGCCGTGGATACCGCTCCAGCATGCCGGCGAAGTCCTGCGCCACCGCCCCCGAAGCGCCCTGCCATATCCCCCGCAAGGAGCCCGGCGTCCCCCGCAGCACCGACGGAAGCGCCCCCACCCCCCGCCATACCGCTGACGGCAACCACATCAGCCCCCGGCCCGCGGCAGCCGCCAAACCCGCCACTCCCCGCACCGCAGCCGGCACTCCCCGCGCCACCCACCCCGCCAGCAGCGCCGGTGAGCGCACCGCCTCCCAGGCAGCCGTCGCCCCTTCCGCCACCGCCCGCGCCCCGGCTCCCAACTCCGCCATGGAAAACATCCCCCGCCCCCACGGCGCCAGCAACCCCAACCCCGCCAGCAGCAACTCCGCCCAGCCCGCCTGGTGCCGGGCCACATCCGCCGCCGTCATCCCCAACGCCGCCGCCCCCGCCGCAAACGCCGCCGTCCCCAACGCAATACCGATCGGACCGTCGACCACCGACGAGAGCAGTGCCAGCACCCCACCCACAATGGACAGCGCCAGCTCCACCTTCTTCTTGATCCGATCCCACAAACTGGGCACCTTGATCGGCTGCGACACCATGTCCGCCGCATCCCGCAACGCCGCCTCCATCGCCCGCGCCGCGGCACCCACCTGATCCACCTGGCCGGCTACTTGCCGTTTCAGCCCCGCCAGCTTCGCATCCCCCACCGCCAGCCCCGCCGCCTGCCTCAAGGCATCAGCTGCCACCTGCTGCGCCTGCACCAGCGCCAGCTTGTACTCGGCCACCGCCTCCCCGGCCAGCGAGAACGCCCGCGCGATGTTGAAGACGAACGTCTTCAGCCGTCCCGAGACCACCTCCCGCAGCGCATCCGCCGTCGCTCCCGCAAACCCGCCCGAGGCCGATGCCACAAACGCATCCAGTCCTTGCGACACCGACCATGCCGTATCCCGCAGATATGTGAAGTCATCCACGATTCCCTGCAGCACCTGCGGATCACCCGGCACCGGATCCCCGTCAAACCCCAACCGCAACCAGTCATCGTTCGTGGGGGACGGCACGGCAAGCTCCTCAGCATTTCGGACAGGCCGCAGTGAATCTCTGGCGACTCACAAGACCCTCGCATCGCCGTAGGGATCGACCTGCTCTCCTTAACGCCGCTTTGGCGGTAGGAAGGGTCCCTTTAGCGGATCCCTGACACCGGTTGGGCGCGAAGGCCGATCCGCCGTGCCTCTGGGCCCGAGCGCCTTGTATCGACCCCACCGGCTTTACTCGTCCTGTGCCCAGTACCGCTGGAGCTTGGCCACCGCTTCATCCTGGGTCATCCCAACGATGGCTTCCTCGGCATACCAAAAAACCGCCCCTGACCTGTTTTCCTGGATCAGGGGCGGTTCTGTGAGCGGTAGCGGTGGGATTTGAACCCACGGAGGAGTTGCCCCCTCACGCGCTTTCGAGGCGCGCTCCTTCGGCCGCTCGGACACGCTACCGGGAGAGAGCTTAGCGGATGCCGAGCCGTGCTCCGAAATCAGTGCCCGGTCCGGAACCGCATTCACGGTCATCTCCGCGGAAAAAGTCCGTGAGCAGCTGGGCGCACTCCTGCGAGAGCACGCCGGCGACGACCTCCGGGCGGTGGTTGAGGCGGCGGTCGCGTACGACGTCCCATAGCGAGCCGACGGCGCCGGCTTTCTCATCGACGGCTCCGTAGACCACGCGCTCCAAGCGGGAGAGGACGATGGCCCCCGCGCACATCGTGCACGGCTCGAGTGTGACGAGAAGCGTGCAGCCGGTCAGGCGCCAGGAGCCGACAGTGTCGGCCGCCTGGCGGATGGCCAGCACCTCGGCGTGGGCGGTCGGGTCGCCGACCGCCTCGCGCTCGTTGTGGGCTCGTCCGATCACGGATCCGTCCGGGGCGAGGACGACTGCGCCCACCGGCACGTCGCCACTGCGTGGCGCGAGCGCGGCCTCTTCCAGGGCGAGCCGTATCGGTGCGACCCACGGGTCCCGCACTGGATCGCTGTCGGGGGCCCGCTGACAGGGCCGACTGATGTCACTCAGCGGACCGCCTCCAGGTCTGCGTCGCAGCCGAGCGCCTCAGCGATCATGCTGAGCGCCTCACCGGGTTCGTTGTCGCTGCTCAGCGACAACAATTGCTTTTCGCTGACGCCGAGATCGGCGAGCAAGTCGGCCTCGCCGAGCGGTCCGGCTGGGATTGGTTCCGCATCCAGTGCGCTGTCGTCCTCCTCTACTTCCTCATCCTCGCCCTCCTCCGTGCCGTCCAGGTCGAGGGCGTCGAGGTCATCGAGCTCGTCGAGGTCACGCCCGACGAGCTCGTCGGTGAGCATGGCCCCGTACGAACTGCGTGACGCGCTCGCCGCGTCCGAGACATAGATCCGCGGATCGTCCTCGCCGTCCACCCGGACGACGCCGAACCACGAATCCTCCTGCTCGATCCAGGCGAGCACCGTTTCCTCGTCCGCCATGGCCTCGCGAGCGAGCTCGGCCAGGTCGGCGAGGGTTTCCACATCATCGAGCTCCGTATCGCGCGCTTTCCACCCGTCCTCGGTGCGCGCGAGCAGTGCGGCGAAGTACACCGTGACTCTCCCACTGGTCCTAGGTGTGCCGGGACGGACGAGACGTCGAAAGTTTAGTCCCGCCCACTCCGCATCGTGGCAGAAACCTAAGCTTTGGGAAGGGTCTTCCGCACTGCGTCGTGCCAGGCCGCGCACGTTTTTTCTGTGTTTTTCCATGATGAGTGCCACGCGGGGCGGGTAGGGCCAAGCGAGGTGGGGGCATCCGTACCTCCATTAATGTCTGGTGCATGCGGATTCGCGTCGTCGATCACCCGCTGGTGGCGCATAAACTCACTACCCTGTGTGATCAGCGCCCCGACTCGCCCACGTTCCGCCGATTGGCCGATGAGCTGGTCACTCTGCTCGCCCATGAGGCCATGGGGGCGTGTGCACCGAACGGGTTGAAATCATCACGCCGGGATATGTCCCGGACTGCCCCGCGAACGGGTCCTCGGTTCAAGCGCCCCGATGCACGCCGCGCCAGCGGCTGATGTCACAGCCTCTCTCGGCACGAGTCTCCAGTCGTACGCGAATCACACCTCGCCCTCGCCGACGGAGTCGGCTGACGTCGCCATAGGTGCCCCACGTAGCCGACTGTCCTGTTGTATCACCCACTGGAAGCAGTCGTTGACCGACCGTGGCCAATGGGCCGGTGCAGTCCTGGCAGGCCGGTCAGCAGTTCTTACGGGCGGGGGTGGGTGTCGGTGACGGGTGGGTCAGTGCAGCCAACGCGTGGTCGGCATTGGGCTTGGGGTCGAGGTTCGCGAAGCCGTTGCCGATGACCAGGTCGACGTCGGCGCCGGTACGCGTCGGATCCGTCCTGGCCTGTCCGGCGGCGAGTTGGGTGCCCAGCACCTTCAGTGCGGGTTGTGCCTTGGGGCTGCCGAGCAGCAGTGCGGTGCCCGTGACTTTGTTCTCGTATTGAGCCGGGGCGTTGCCGATCTTGCCGATGGTGAAGCCGCGTTGTCGCAGCTGGTCGGCGGTGGCCTTGGCAAGGCCGGTGCGCGGGGTGGCGTTGTAGATGTTGACGGTGATGGCGTTGGGTTGGGGCAGGGCGTCCACGGGGCTCCCGGAGGAGCCGTGGCGGCAGTACGAATCCCGGGTGGCGTTGGTGTGTGCAAGACCGAAGTGGCCATTGAAGACGTCGATGAGCTGTACGGTCCCCCAGCTGATCAGGCCGAGCACGGCGACCACACAGACGCCGGTCAGTACGGCTCGGCGGTGGTTGCGGGGGCGCCGCATGCGTGGGTACTGGTTCCCGGTGATGCGGTACTTCCCGCCCAGGCCGGGGGGCGTGAGCATGCTCATATCCGCAGAGTAGTGCGGAAATCACTGTGGGCGTACTAAATGATCGGCGAATGGCCCTATCGATCAACTCGAAAGGGTCAATTATTCATTGAGGGCATGCCGGTGAGTGGACTTGTGAGCCTTCGCTCCCTCTCGTTCAGTCCAGCTCCAGTACCCGGGCGTGCAGGACCTGGCGCTGCTGCAGGGCCGCACGTACCGCCCGGTGCAGGCCGTCTTCGAGGTAGAGGTCGCCTTTCCACTTCACCACATGGGCGAAGAGGTCCCCGTAGAACGTCGAATCCTCGGCCAGGAGTGTCTCCAGATCAAGCTCTCCCTTGGTGGTGACGAGCTGGTCGAGGCGTACCGGGCGCGGCGCGACGTTCGCCCACTCGCGGGTGCTCGTACGGCCGTGGTCGGGATACGGCCGACTCCTGCCGATGCGCTTGAAGATCACACGGAAAGCCTACCGGGCGGGGGTGTGCGGGCGCAGCTACTGGACCGTCTGGAATATTTCCGACATATACGGCTACATGCTTCTCTGCGGGGGCTTCAAGGGGCGGCCGGTCCGGCGGGAGGCGCCATGACATACCCCGAGTTCTACGAGTTGATCTTCGAGGAGCCGACGGACGGGCGCGGCGACACCGTGACCGTGCATCGCACCGAGCGGACGGGAGCAGGCGGGCACCCGGTCTACGAGGACGATACCGGGATCGTCCGGGCGGAGATCAGTGACCGCGGCGAAGTCCGAATGCTGCCCACCGGCGGCCACCAGGCGCCCCGCCCGCCGACCTGGGCGCGCGCCCGCTGAGCGAAGGCGACCTAGAGACGGCATTGACCTGACCGGGCGATTGTGTTCAGACAGGCCGTAGCTTGAAGCAGGCCGTACTGATCGAGGCGTGAGCGTTCTCGTTCCGCCGGGGCCGTACGTGGGCTTTCGACCAACGCAGCAAGCGTGCGTGCCGAGCACAGTGACAGGGTAGACGTTGACGGGGACAGCATCACGACCTGGGGAGCAAGAGGGAGCAAGAAAGAGCTTGCTCCCTCTTGCTCCCCAGGTCGTGATGTGCAAAGGCAGTCAGACGTTTCGTCAGAGCGTTTTGTCAAAGAGGGAGACTTCCGTGACTCAGCCCTGGTGGCGCAGCGCTGTCATCTACCAGGTGTATCTGCGGTCCTTCGCCGACGCGAACGGCGACGGCATCGGCGACTTGGCCGGCCTTCGCTCCCGTCTCGGCTATCTCGCGGAGCTCGGGGTGGACGGCATCTGGCTCAATCCGTGCTATCCCTCTCCGCAACAGGATCACGGCTATGACGTCGCCGACTACACCGACATCGAGCCCGACTACGGGGATCTCGCCGCCTTCGACGCCCTCGTGGCCGATGCGCATGATCGCGGCTTGAAGGTGCTCATGGACTTGGTGCCCAACCACTGTTCCAGCGCGCACCCGTGGTTCCGGGCCGCGCTCGCAGCGGGAGCCGGCGCGCCCGAGCGCGCGCGTTTCCTCTTCCGCGACGGTCGCGGCAAGGACGGCGAACTTCCGCCCAACAACTGGCGCGGTCAGTTCGGCGGCTCGGCCTGGAGCCGTATCATCGAGCCGGACGGCACCCCCGGCCAGTGGTATCTGCACTTCTTCGACGCGGGTCAGCCCGACTTCAACTGGCGTCACCCTGACGTCACAGCCCTCTTCGACGAGGTGCTGCGGTTCTGGTTCGACCGCGGCGTGGACGGTTTCCGCATCGATGTCGCCCACGGCCTGTACAAGCATCCCGAGTTGCCCGACTGGGCCGACTCGCACTCCCACTTCAACGCCCACGCCTGGAACCAGCCAGAGGTGCACGAGGTCTACCGCCGCTGGCGGCGTATCGCCGACGAATACGGGCCCGAACGGGAGTTGACCTTCGTTGGCGAGGTGTGGGTGCCCACCGTCGCGGACTTGGCCGCTTACCTGCGCCCTGACGAGTTGCCACAGGCGTTCTACTTCGACCTGCTCCAACAGCCTTGGCAGGCCGGGCTCTTCCGTTCCTCCATCGAGCGGGCCTTCGACGGGATCGGTGCCACCGGCGCCACCATCACCTGGACGCTGGCCAACCACGATGTGCACCGCACCGTCACCCGCTACGGCATTGTACGGCCGGAGCCTTATCACGACTCGCTCCCCGAGGACGTCAGCCTGGTCCGGCCGCGTGGCGAGGTGGACCCTGCGCTCGGTGAACGGCGTGCGCGCGCCGCGACCGTCCTGCTGCTCGCCCTGCCCGGATCCCAGTACCTCTACCAGGGCGAGGAACTCGGACTGCCCGAAGTCCTCAACCTGCCCGACGACGCCCGCCAGGACCCGACCTGGACCCGCTCGGGTCGGCTCGACCCGGGACGGGACGGCTGCCGCGTGCCGCTGCCTTGGACGCCGCAGGGGCCGAATTACGGCTTTTCCAGTGTCTTCGGCTCTTCCGGAGGCCGAGCCATGTTCGCGCCGTGGCTTCCGCAGCCGGACTGGTTCGCCAAGTACGCTGTCTCGGAACAGCTTCAGGACGCCACTTCGACGCTCTCGCTGCACCGGCAGGCCTTGTCGATGAGGCGGGAGCTGTTCCCGGCATCCGAGGCAGCCGACCAGTCGATCACGTGGGTTGACATTCCCGGGCGTGACGATGCGCTTGCCTTCCGGCGTGGCGATATCACCTGCGTCGTTGTCTTCGGCGACGAGGCGCTGCTGCTGCCCGAGGAGTGGGGCGAGGTCCTGCTTGCCAGTCTCCCGCCGCAGGAAGGGAGACTGGCGGGTAACGCCGCGGCGTGGCTGCGTGTGCAGTAGACGTAGTAGTAGGTAGTAGTAGCACGGACGGGGTGAGCCGCTGCCACCGAACCCGAACCCGCCCCCGCCCCTGACCGAGCCCTGGGGCGCCCGAGGCGTCCGCTCATTCTCTGGTGGAGCGGTGCTCCTCATCGCTCCACCGGGTGGTATCCCGAGGCTCCACGTAGGGCTCGACGTCCTTCGGGTAGCCGCCGATGATGGCGCGTTCGCGAGTCAGTTCGGCGTCGAATTCCAGGCCTAGCAAGATTGCCAGATTGGTGATCCACAACCACACCAGGAAGATGATCACTCCGGCGAGAGTGCCGTATGTCTTGTTGTAGGAGCCGAAGTTCGCCACGTACATGGAGAATCCGGCGGAGGCGATCATCCCGATCAGTAGCGCCAGGAAGCTGCCCGGACTCACCCACCTAAAGCCCCGGCTGCGAGCGTTCGGCGCGGCCCAGTACAAGATTGCGATCATCAACGTCACAAGGAAGACAAGCAGGGGCCACTTGCCAATGGACCAGGCCGTCACCGCCGTATGGCCCAGCTTGAGCACCGTGCCGACTCTTTGGGCGAGGTCGCCAGTGAACACCACGATCAGCGCGCTGATCGCGGCCAGCGCCATCAGCACGAGCGTCAGCGCTATCCGCAGCGGGGTCAGCTTCCACACCGGTCGTCCCTCGGGCATGTCGTAGACGGCATTCGAGGCACGGATGAATGCCGCCACATACCCGGAAGCCGACCACAGTGCCCCGAGCAGGCCTACAGCCGCCACCGCCGAGCCCAGACCACTGCGGCCCTGCAGCTGCTGCACCGCGCCCGTCAGCACATTCCGCGCCGCGCCGGGCGTGAGTTGCCTGATATTGGCCAGCAGCTGATCGGTGGCCGATCTCCCCGCAAGACCCACCAGCGAGATCAGCACCAACAGTGCCGGGAACAACGCCAGAATCCCGTAGTAGGTCAGCGCCGCCGCCCGATCGCCGAGCTGGTCGGCGTTGAATTCCTTGGCCGTACGGCGCACCACCGCCCACCACGATCTCTTCGACAACTGGGTCGGTTCCTTTGGAATCTGGCGCGCCATCCCAGCGTCCTGCTCCCCAGGGCCCTGGTCTTCCTGCTTCCCAGGACTCTGGCCTTCCGGTCTCTCGGTCGACCGGCGGTGACCCGAGTCGCGTACGCCCGCGTCATTGCGTCCGAACTTTGGCATCCGCCCCATACCCGGCGGATAACCAGATTGGCTGACGGCAAACGAATGACGAGTGAAATGCATGGGCCTGCACACCGTTGCGAAGCCCGAGGAAGCCCGAGGAAGCCCGAGGAAGCCCGAGGTCGGACCTTCCTGTGTTTTGACCAGGATATTACGGGTAAAATCGGCATATAGAATATCTTGGCTCACGCAAGGAGGTCGGCCTGATGTCGACAGGGACGCTCCTGGCAATCATCATCCCGGTCGTGGTGGTGGTTGGGCTGATCGCCGTAGCCGCCTCTCTGATCACGCGCCGCCGTCATCTTCGCAAACGCTTCGGCCCGGAGTACGAGCGAACCGTCGAAGACGCCGACAGCCGGATGGCTGCTGAGCGCGAACTCAGCGCCCGTGAAAAGCGACATGACTCGCTGGGCATCAAGCCACTGCCTAAAACCCTCCGGGACCGATATGCCCGGGACTGGACCGATGTGCAAGAAGAGTTCGTGGACCGACCGGAGGATGCCGTGCATGACGCGGACCGTCTGGTGACGTCTCTGATGCATCAGCGCGGCTATCCGACTGAAGGTTTTGAGCAGCGGCTCAAAGACCTCTCGGTCGAGCACGGTCGCACGCTTGAGCACTACCGGGCAGCTCACGAAATCGACGCGCTCAGCACCCAGCACAAGGCAACCACCGAGCAGCTGCGCGGCGCCATGGTGCATTACCGCGCACTCTTCGACGAGCTGCTCTCCGACGGCGGCCAGTCCCGTCACGCCCGGGCCTGAGCTGCTCACCATCCCTGTCCGAGAAGCACAAGACGGTCAGGGAAGGAGGAAACCATGGAACGCGACCGCATACCGGACCCTACCGACAAAGGCCTATCGACTGAGGACCTCGCCCACCCCCGCGACCGGACGACAGACAAAGCGACAGAAGGCCAGGCCGAGGCCCCCACTTACCCCGGTGAGAGCGCAGCTCAGGCTAGGGCAGCTCAGACGCAAGAGGGAGCCCAACCCCAGGCTCAGCCCCCATCCCAAGTCCAACCCCAGGAGGCGAGCTCATCACAGGAGGCGAGCTCATCAGCCGAATCAGCCGAAGCCGAAGCTTCACAGCTCCTGGGGACGGAGGATGAGGAAGGCTTCCGCACTCGCTGGCAGGAGATCCAAAACGAGTTCGTGGATGACCCGCGTGATGCCGTTCATACGGCCGACGCCCTTGTCGCCGACGTCATGCAGCAACTGGCCGCGACGTTCGCCGAGCACAAAGAGGAACTGGAAGGGCAGTGGAACCGGGGCGAGGAGGTGAATACCGAAGACCTGCGTATGGCCCTGCAGCACTACAGGGCGTTCTTCCACCGCCTGCTCACCACATGAAACAACCCGCAGCAGAGAGATGGGGGAAGGTGCCCCTCTCGGATTACCGCAACGTCATCCTGACGGAGGCCTGTTGAGGCCTGTTGAGGCCTGTTGAGACAGGGAGGAGTTGGGGGATCCGGTCGTGCAGGGAGCTGCCGAACAATAACTTCTCGTCTTGATCTTGCGTGGGTACAGCAGCGTGCGCGGTCGGGCAGTGTGAAGAAATGGCTTTCTCGCTACGAGTTATTGTTCGGCAGCTCCTTGGTTCCAGGTCCCTGTCATGGGACGGCCAGGATTCAGGGCGTGTGGCCGTGGTCGGCCCGTCCGGCTCAGGAGGCTGAGTATGTCGTGGACGTCGGGATGGGGCAGATGCGGCAAGTGTGACGGGTCGGTGAGGTGTGCGGTTGCCTGTGCGGCTCTGTCCGCATGGGGATCCAGTCTTGTGCCGGGCATGACCGGCGGTGTTGCCCTGGGCTCCTCGGCCTCCAGTGTCTCCCAGAGTTCCTGCAGTTGCGTCTCGTCCAGTTCAGGAATGTCGAGAAGGGGATCTGTCGGTAGCGGTGGTTCATCCTGTTCCGTCCGGGCCTGCGGAAGTCCAGGTCCGGTGGCGGGGTCCATGGCATCCCGGGTCTTGGCGACCCACGTGCCCTTGCCGAACTCCGCGGTCAGCTGACCGATTTCTTTCAGATGGGTGTACGCCCTTTGCACGAGGGATGTGTTGACCCCCGCACCCTTCAGTTGCTCCGCTAGTTGTACAAACGACGGCAGGCGTGTGCGGTGCTCGAGGCTTTGGATGTTCCTCTCCAATGCCTGCGCAAACCAGGTCGCTTTTTCGCGACCCGAGCTGGGGTTGAATGGGTTGTTTTCCAGTTCGCTGCGGAGGTCCCGTACCCAGGTAATCGGCAGTAGGGGATGCGAGTCGT
Source organism: Streptomycetaceae bacterium (assembly GCA_019243445.1). GTDB lineage: Bacteria > Actinomycetota > Actinomycetes > Streptomycetales > Streptomycetaceae > Streptantibioticus_B. Next base: position 24,642 of record JAFAUH010000301.1, read on the forward strand.
TGGTTGTGGGCCGGGTGGCTCCTGCCGTCTGTGAGGTTTGTGGTGCCGTGACAGGGTGCACCGGGCCGTTGTGGTCGGCGACCCGCGTGTCGTTGCTGCCCCTCACCAGGAGGCCGCCCTCGGCCAGTCGGCTGTACGCGTTTTTCAGGAGGATGTCTGAGGTTTCCGGGAGGTCAAGTAGTTCTGCCAGCTTTTCATGGGGTGGCAGGAGTGTGTGGGGTGGGAGGTTGAGGAGGTGGGTGCGTAGCACTTGCTCGAACCAGCGGTCGCCTTCCATTTCGTGCTGTAGCCGTTCCAGCCAGTCAGCAGGCAGGGCGGATGCTGGGGATTCGGCAGGCCCAGCGACCCGCGTTCCGCGTCCTTGTCCTGCGATCGCCAGGCCCTGGTGGCGCAACTGCATGTAGGCGTTCGACACGGTTTTCGGCAGGATGTCAGGATTCGCCAGGTGCCGCGCCAACTTCCTTCCCGGCAGATGCGTTCCTGGTGTGAGGTATTCGGTCTGGATGAGGGTGCGCAACGCGTTCGTCAGCCGGCCCAGCCCGGAGCGGTGATTCTTGCGTACCAGGTCGCCACGGAG
>JAFAUH010000354.1 GCA_019243445.1 Streptomycetaceae bacterium
TGAGGACGGCGGCGTCGCCAAATGGCAGGGCAGCGAAGCCCGCGGCCTGTCGTACGCACTCACCCGTGCCATTCGCGACGTGCTTCTGGGCACCGACCCGGACGTTCGCCTCACCCGACGCGCCACCGCGGCCCTCGCCGAACTGCGCACCGACCGCGCACCCCACGAAGTCCACCCGGCGGGAACTCTGCTGATCCGCGATGCCGACGCCACCCGCTGGTGGACCTGGGCCGGCTACCGCGCCAACGCCACTCTCACCGCCTCCCTCGGCCACCTCGCCGACCCCGTACAACGCCCCACCGACACCCACGTCCGGCTCCGCCAAGACCTCTCCCCCGCCGATTGGAAGACCGCCCGCGCTGAACTGCCCGACTCTCTCACCCTGCCCACCGTCGACCCACGAGCTGTCCGCGGACTGAAATTCTCGGCGGCACTCCCCGCCCGCATCGCCACCACCACCCTCGCCGAACGACTCGCCGACTTCGACGGCGCCCTCGCTACGGCCCGCGAGCCCGTACGGGTCGAATGGGGTGCCTGAACAACCACGCACGCGCCCTGCCGCGCTTCAGCGGCGACTTTACGGAGGCGCAGTGGCGCGTCCGGTCCTGCGAGTGCGGCGCCGAGACCAGCTGCTACGCCTGCCTGCGCAACTTCCGCAACCAGCGTTTCCACGAGCAATTCTCGCGCAGCGACGCGCTCACCCTGCTCACTGCCCTCGCTGGAACGCACACGGTCTGAGCGCGCCGGTCGGGTGTGTACACCACATGCCCGACCGACGGTTGCACAGCGCGCCACTCGGTCCCGACCACCAAAGCAGACCCGAATCTCGCACCGCCCGTACCGGCACTGCAGCGCTCGCCGCACCTACCGCTTCAATCGAACTACCGCCCGAATAACCAGCCGCCGCCCCCCGCTGACGTGCGGTTTTGCGCGTTCCCATGTTCTGGGTGCCCCGCCGGGGCCGGAAGCTGACGCGTTCGGCTGGTGCAAGGGCCGCGCGCATGAGGTCGTCGTACCGCTCAAGGCGACACGGTCACCGGGGTGGCCGCCCCTGCCGGCCCCCGCGTCGGCCCGCACCTTCTCCCCGGCACAGATCCAAAGCCCCGGCATCTCATCGGTGCTGCTGGCTACCTTGTACGGCGACCTGCGTCGCCAAGACATCCTGCTCACCCAGCATCTGCCGGATCTGCTGGATCGACTCGGCCATCCGCCATGGTGGTTCATCCGCTTCCGCGACCCCCACCAGCACGTGCGGCTGCGCATCGCGCTGCCCGACCCCGATGCTTTCGCCAAGACCGCCCGCACGGTCAGCACGTGGGCAGACGAGCTGCGCGCCGCTGGATTGCTGTCGGATCTGCGCTTTCCCACCTCCTACCGCGAGATGGGCCGTTGGGGCTCCGGAGCCGCCTGGGACGCCGTCGAGGAAGTGTTCCGCGCGGACTCGCGCGCCGTCGTCACGCAGCTCTGCCAGCCCCAGCGCGCGCACCAGCGTGCGCTGGTGGCCGCGCACTCCATCGCCATCGCCACCGCGTTCCTCGGCAGTACCGAGGCCGGGATGCGCTGGCTGATCGACCACATCGCGCCCACCGCGCCCGCACCGGTGCCGCGTGCGCAGTTCACCGAGACCGTACGGCTGGCCGATCCGTCCCACGACTGGGCGGCACTGCGCAAGGTTCCCGGTGGGCAGGCCATCGTGGAGGCGTGGGCCGATCACGACGCAGCGCTCGCCGCCTACCGGCACCATCTCCCCGGCCCGGACACCCAGGGCATCGCTTTGGACGACGTCCTGTCATCGCTGCTGCACGTCCACTTCGTACGGCACGTCGCAGTCGACTTCCCCGAGGAAGAGATCTGCCTCTACCTCACGCGCGCCACCGCCCTGGCCTGGATGTCGAGGAGGGAACGATGACCCACCCGCTCGCGCTCAAGGTGGCGAACGCCGTCGCAGACCTGCTGGCCGATCCCGACACCGCCCCGATCAGTCCTCGCACGACAACCACAAACCGGCAGCAACTCGCCTACGGACCGCTGGGGATCGCGCTGCTGCACATCGAGCGGTCCGCATGCGGCCTGGGACCGTGGCAGCGCGCCCACGACTGGCTCGCCCTCGCTACCCGGCAGCCGTTCACCAGCGGACCCGACAGCCACCCCTTCTACGGGGCTCCCGCCCTCGCCCACGCCGTGGCCTGCGCGGCCGACCACCTGCCCGGCTCCTACCAGCGCGCCCTGGACACCCTCGATCATCAGATTGCCACCGACATCCGCCGACGTCTCGGCGCCGCGCACCGCCGCATCGACGCCGAACTCCTACCGCGGCTAGCGGAGTTCGACGTGATCCGCGGGCTCATCGGCTACGGCGCCTACCTCCTGCACTGCAACCCCGACAGCGATGCTGTGCGGGCCATCCTCGACTACTGCGTCCGCCTCACCGAACCGATCACCGACCGCGGCGACGTCCTGCCGGGATGGTGGACGGCGAGCGGGCCCTCGGGCCAGCCGGATGAGAAGTTCCCCGACGGTCACGCCAACTGCGGCCTCGCGCACGGGATCGGCGGGCCTCTCGCGTTGATGGCTCTCTCGGCCAGAAGCGGCGTCACCGTGCCGGGGCAGCTCGACGCCATGCGCACCATCCTGGCGTGGCTGGACCACTGGCAGGAGGAGACCGGACGCGGCCCCAGGTGGCCGTACTGGGTCACCCGCGCCGAACTACGTAAGGGACAGCTCGATCCATCCGCGCCACGGCGGCCGTCATGGTGCTACGGCACCGCGGGCCTCGCCCGCGCCCGGCAACTCGCCGCCCTCGCCCTGGGCGATATCAGGCGCCAGATCGAGGCGGAGAACGCGCTCGTATCCGCCCTCACCGATCCAGCACAGCTCAAGGCCATCACTGAAGACGGCCTGTGCCACGGCACCGCGGGACTCGCCCACATCGCCGCCCGGATGGCCACCGATGCCCGCCCCTCAACCGCCGCACAGCTGCGCGCCACGATCCCGGCGCTCCTGACCGGAGTATGCCCACCAGAAACCGACCCAGCGGATGTCGCCTTGACGATGATTCACAACGACAAAGCCGGGCCCGGATTCCTCGATGGTACCGCCGGCATCGCCCTGGCACTTCAAACATCCGCCACCGCTGTACCGCCCCAATCCGCGTGGGACGCCTGCCTGCTCATCGCCTGACCGTCGCCGACCGAAGGACCTGTCATGCCCTTGGACTGGCACCAGCACAACATCACCTTCGCCGACCGCGAGACCGGCAAGCGCATCATCACCGAACGCCTCGGCCCCGCTCTGCTCGCGGCCGAAGACGCCGGGCAACTCACCGGCTGGTGGTTCATGAACAAGCAGCCCTGGCCCTTGCGCTACCACGCCGCCGAGCCGTCCCCGCTGGTTGAGTCACTGCTCACCGACCTCGTCGACCACGGCGCCGTCCACTCGTGGCTACCTGGCATCTACGAACCGGAGACCACCGCGTTCGGCGGCACCAAGGCCATGGACGCCGCCCACGCCCTGTTCCACCACGACAGCCGCCACCTGCTCACCTACCATCCCGGCCCGGGACACCTGGGCCCCCAGGAGACCGCCGTTCTCCTGATGAGCACGATGATGCGGGCGGCCGGCCTGGACTGGTTCGAACAGGGCGACGTCTGGGCGAAAGTCGCCGAACTACGCCCGGCCATGGCCGAACCGCTCACCCCGCAGAAGGCCACCACTTGCGCCCCGGCCATGCGCAAGCTGATGACCACCGACGCCCACAGCCTGTGCCGTCAGGGCGGTCCACTCGACGGACACGCCGAGTGGGTGACCGCTTTCGAACGAACCGGAACCACGCTCGCTCACCTCGCCACCAGAGGTGGTCTGACCCGCGGCCTGCGAGCCGTCATCGCCCACCACATGATCTTCCACGCCAACCGCGCAGGTCTCCACCGCGACGACCAGCACGCCATCTCCCACATCGCACGAGAGGTAGTCATGGGATCAAATGACAACGTAGGACCCGCTGAAGCAACGGTTGAAACCGATAGCGTCAGCGTGGTGAACACCGACATGCTCACCACCCCCGAGGCCGATGCCGAACGGCTCCGCAACGCCCTGGTCGACAAGATCCGCGAATTCGGATATGCCCGCACGCTCGCTGTCGAAACCGCGCTGCGCACCGTTCCCCGCCACCTGTTCGTGCCCGACGCGCCACTCGAAGACGCCTACGCCAACACATCGGTCGACATCAAGTACGACACCGACGGTACGTCGATCTCCTGCGCTTCCCAGCCCGGAGTCGTTGCCCTCATGCTGGACCAACTGCAAGCCCAGCCCGGCCAACGCATCCTCGAACTCGGCGCGGGCACCGGCTACAACGCGGGCCTGCTCGCCTACCTGGTCGGCGAGAGTGGTCACGTCACCACCATCGACGTCGACGACGACCTCGTGGAAGGAGCCCGCGCCCACCTGGCCACCGCCGGGTTCACCAACGTGGAGGCCCTGACCCGCGACGGCGCCCTCGGCCACGCCGAGGGCGCCCCATACGACCGGATCATCGCCACGGTCGGCGCCCACGGCGTCCCGCACGCCTGGCTGCGGCAACTCACTCCCGGTGGACGGCTCCTGATCCCCCAGCGCCTCAAAGGCAGCGTCTCTCGCTCCATCGCCTACGAACAGCACGACAGCCACTGGAGAAGCGTCAGCAGCAAGATGAACAACTTCATGCCGCTCAGGAGGGGCATCGCCGACGACGACCGCCGCGTCATCCCCCTCAGCACGGACGGCTCCGTACGGCTCCAGGCCCCCGCAGGGCAGCACATCGACGCCGACGCCCTGGCCGCAGTCCTGGACACCCCGCGCACCGAGGAGTGGACCGGCATGATGGTCCGCGCCATGGAATCCCCGGAGTGGATGGAGCTGTTCGTCACCTGCTCCCTTCCCTCCGGTCTGATCCGGATGCTGTTCCCGAACCAAGCCAAGGGCACCCTCCTCACCGACGACCCCTATCCCTCCTCCACTGCGGCCGTCGACAAGGGCGCCCTCACCTACCTCACCCGCCGCCTGTCGGAGAAGAAGACCCCCGAGGGCGGCAAGCTCTGGGAATTCGGCGTCATCGGCCACGGACCCGGCAGCGACGAACTGACCGCGAAGGTCGCCGACGCGATCCGCACATGGGACCGCGACTTCCGAGGACGCGAAGCCTCCTTCGAGATCCAGCCTCTCGACGCCCCCGCGATCGAGCAACGGCCCGGCCTCTTCGCCATTGACACCCCGCTGAACCGCATCGTCGTCGACTGGCAATGACGCCCTGCAGGCGGGGTGCCCGTCGGCGCTCGGCCGACGGGCACCCCGCCTGCACCTCACTCCCCCGGAGACCCATGGACCCGCACGGCCCCATAGCCCAGCGCTTTCCGCTCGTCGCCCGGTTCCGGCCCGCATGCCTGCCCCTGCCCGAGCGCGTGCGCGCACTCGCCGACCTCGCCAACACCGCAGAGCGCAAAGCCGATCAGGGGCTTGCCTCGGCGGTCTACAACCAGGCCGCACTCCTCGCCTCCGATGTGGGCCTTCCCAAGCTGGCTGGCGAGATGTGCCACCAGCACGCCGCCGCCTATCTCCACGCCTGCCCGCTGCCCGGTGTGTCCGCGATCCGCGCCCTCGAACCCGTCGTCAACCTCGCCCGCCTGCAGATCCGAGCTGGCCGCGCCGACGACGGCCGCCAGCGCCTCCTCGCTCTGTACGAAGCCGTCGGCCAGGGCACAACCGCTCAGTTCGAGAATGCGGGTTGAGCCCCAGGTCGGGTTCTCACGGGCCAGGCGCAGGACCAGGGCGGTGAGTTCCTCGGAGATGGGCGGACGCCCGGTCCGTGCGGGTTTTTGTCTCCATTTCCAGTGCAGCAGCTGCCGGTGCCAGGACAACAGGGTGCCGGGAGTGACGAGTCGATGCCGGAGCAGGTGGGCAGGGAGATACCGCGCGAGGGCAGCGAGCACGGCGCGCTCCGGCCAGGTCAGCCGCGGCCGTACCCCGAGTTGACGGCGCAGCACGGCGACCTCGTGCCGCAGCGTCAGCAACTCGACATCCTTGGCCTCCTTCGAGCGGGAGAGCAGCAGGAACAGTCCGATCAGCCGGAGGAAGAACAGGTAGAGCATGCGCAGCACCATGCGGCACGAGCCTGCCATGAGCGCCTGCCGACGCAAAAAGCCTGCTCAGGGGCCGTACGTGACTTTCGGCACCCCACAGGGGTGGGGCAGGGGCGTTGTGAGCGTGGGTGGGGCCGAGGGCGACGGGGATCGAGGGCGGTTCTACGAATGTGGGGGCGTGCCTGTGCACGCCCCCACTCGCGTTCCGAGAGCCGAGCGATTCGGTCGCTGGAGCTGGGCCGGTTAACGCTCGCTGTCGTCGTCGAGAAACACGGTTTTGGTACTGCTGGTGCCCCGCGCCTGGTCCGGGTTGTCCTCGCTGATGCTTATGGTGAAACTGGCAGGGCCGTGCGCACCGTCGGGATCAAGGACGCATGCGAAGGGATCACCCAGGACTCCAGCCAGGCGTATGAGTCCTGGGCCTCCCAGTGCTCCTTCACGGCTGACCTTTGCGTAGACGGTGTAGGACCAGCCGTGTTCTTGGGCCTCACGGTGCGTCCAGGCCAGAACCTCTTCGATATCAGCGCCTGTTATTTCATGCTCGTGGGAGGTGACTGTGGCGGTATCCCAGAAGTACACCCGATATACGGCATGATCCTGTTCCCACTTGATGTCTGCAGGATCTACCAACCGGATTTCCATAGAATCACCCTACCCGCAGGATTCCCGTCACGCTGTCAGTTGCGGCTACTTGACGAAGATGGTCTGTGTCTGCCATTTGCCCATTGCCCCGCGCACAGGTGCCACGATTTCTCCGTCGGCCACGGCGGTGTACCACCCGGCAGCGTATACCTGATGCCCACTTGTGGACGGTGTGTAGTACGTCTGAGGGCCGCCGTTGGTGATGACCTGCTGAGAGAGACTGGACGACGCTACGACCACCTTCTTCCCATTGGGCCCACCCTCGAGCAGTTCCCCGTCGATGTGAACCGTGACCGTCGAAAAGTCCCCCGTGCACGTGACACGGGTCTTGAACAAAATCCGCCGATCGGGAGCTCCTTTCGACCGGTGCGGATATTCGACGCTTACGTTGCAGTTTTCCTGTTTGGACGTGGCAGGTGCGGCGCTTGCGAATGGAGCGACGGCGATGACACAGGCTGTGACTCCAAGCAGAGTCATGACTCGGCGTTTCACTGCATTCCTTCTAGGAAGCAATATGGCCAAGCTTCTTGAGATGCTTGGGCGCTTCGGAGTACCCGAAGAACGATGCGTGATGCTACCAGACTCACCTGCCGAGATTCAAAATCATTTTCGATTGACGGATAACGTGACACCTGAACCTTGCCTCGATCTTTCACGGCCGCGGCCGGTTGACTGCGCGCCCGTGATGTCGGCTTCGTCCTTCCTGGCGGGCAGCTCCGGGTAGGCGCGCGCGTCGCATGTCGCTGCGGTGGCGGCGGGTTCCACGGGCCCGCAGACTGCGTGGCTCCT
>JAFAUH010000361.1 GCA_019243445.1 Streptomycetaceae bacterium
AAGAAATGGACGATCTTCCAGTCCTGGCCGGGCTCGGCGGCCTTCCAGTCCTTGTCCAGCCGACTGCCCAGCGCCTGGATGCCGTGCAGGAAACCGTACGACATCTCGGGCCAGACCCAGATGACCTGCCCGTCGAGGTCCTGCTCGGCGGGGGGAACGCCCCAAGAGGACGGGTGTGTGAGGGGGATGTCCAGCTCGGGGCGGCGGAACAGCCGGCCGCTGAGCTCCCGCAACCGGGCTGGGACCCGGCCGAGGCGGTGGTGGGCGGTGACTTCGTCCCGGAAGGCATGCAGCGGCAGTGACCAGCGTGCCAGGGGTGCGCGCTGCGGCTCGGCCGCCGATCCGGCAGACCGGGGAGCCACCAGGTCCACCACGGTGTTGGGTTCACCGCACTCCTCGCAGATATTGCCACTGGTGCCTGAACCGCAGCCGGGGCAGCCGCCCTTGACGTCCACCTCGTAGAGGTACTGCCCACTGTCGGCATCAAACAGGGCGTCCTTCTCGGTGACCGCGATCCGGCCGGAGGCAACCACGCGAGAGAAGAAGTCACGCAAGCCCTGCCGATAGTCGGGGTCCGCGTTGGTGACGGTGTACTGGTCGAGGGGGATGTCCATCAGTGCGAGCGTTTGGGCTATCTCGGCGCTGTAGTGGGCGGCGGTCTCGGCGGGTTCGCGTGCCTCCTGGCGGGCAGCGCCGACGACATAGCTCTGGTAGTCGTCGCTGCCCGTCAGGTGCCATGCCTCGTTGCCGGTCATGCGCTGGAAGCGGACGAATGCGTCGGCGCCCAGGTAAGGGCCGGACAGGTGTCCCAGGTGCAGGTCACCGTTGGGCGTCGGCGGAGTGGAGAAGACGAAGACCGGACGGTCGCTGAAAGTCTGGCGCTCCTCGTTCTGCGCGGACTTCAGTGCCCTGTCGGCGTCCCGCCAGTACTGGGTGAGGAAGACCAGATCGGTGTCGCCGGTGTTCTGCAGCACATGCGTCTCGAACGGCTCGAAGAGGGCCACCGTGCCCGGCTCAGCAGGGTGTCGCCGGTCATCCACGACGAATTCCCCGCGGCCGGCGACGATGACGAAGAGCTCGGTCTCGTCGTGTTGGTGACTGTCCGAAGCCCGGCCCGGGGCGACTCGCCCCCAGCCGGCTCCCACGCCCAGCCCCTCGATGCTGCTCATGTCGATACCGAACGCCTCGTGCAGGACGCCGGCATCGTAGGTGCTGATGATCACGTCGTGTCCTTATCGGGAGAAGGGCTGGGCAGACAGCAAGCGGACGGCTTCCGCTGCGATGGCCGGCGCAAGGCGGTAGCCGGAACCGCTGGCGGCGCCCGCGAACACCAGGCGTTTGTCGTCGGTCAGCGGGCGTACCAGCGGCGCTCCGTCAGGGCTGTACGCGTCGCAGAAGACCCGGCCCGAAACACAGTGGTCGACCAGCTGGGGCGCGTAGTGGCCCAGCACTTCGCGGGCCTGTGCACGGTTGGCAGTGCTCAGACCCGAAGGGACGGTGTCGGGGTCCACGTCCCACTCCAGGCAGGTGTAGCTGAACAGCCAGTGGCCCCGGTACCGGTATGGCAGCAAGAAGGCGTCCTCGTCCTGGAAGACAACCACCCCGTCAGCGTCGGACGGGGGCTGCTCGACGTGGAGCGCCACAACCTTCTTGACCCGGGCCCCGAGCGGCTCCACCAGGTGGCGCCACGCGGGATCGGCGATCCAGGGCCCGGTTGCCAGGACCACCCGTGCGGCGGTCAGGGTATCGCCGGTGCCCAAAGTCAGCCGGACCTGGTCACCGTCGGTGTCCAGACCGGTCACCGTGACGCCTTCGCGGAATTCCACGCTGGGCCGCAGCTCGGCAGCGAGGGCCTGGGTGAGGGCAGGCACGTCCGCGTACTGGCAGCCGTCCCCGGACCAGGCGCCCATTCCTTCCGGCAGCCGGGCGACCACCTGCGGCACGTCGTCGAGGTGCCGCAGGTTCGCCTCGGGCAGGTACACCTCGCGCAGCCGAGGCTCCGCCGACTCGGGCGCGACCACGGTCATCGGAAGCTGATGGATCGGCAGCTCCGGGTATTTCACAGCGAGTTCGGAGTAGTACCGCTGGCTCTCGGACGCCATGGCGCGAACCACCGGTGTGGTGCCCCGGGGAAAGTGCAGGCCCGCCGACCGGCGGGTGGCACCGCCGGCCACCAGGTCGCGGTCGAGCACCGTCACCGAAGCGCCGGGGGCCGCGACGAGGATCTCCCGTGCGATGAGGCAGCCGAGCACACCGGCGCCGATCACCGCGACATCGCTGCTCCGGGTCGCCCTCATACGCTCCTCCGGGCCCCGGGAGCGGCCTTGGTGGCCCATTCGATGAAGGAGGGCAACTGCTCGTCGCTGCGCACCCCGCACAGCCGATCGGCGATGCGCTGGCTGCGCCAGGCGTTCAGGCTGAGGTTGGGATCGGCAAGCCCGCGCTGACCGCGGGCGGCGTTCTGCAGGAAGATGCGGCAGTCGTCCGGCCCGTCCCAGCACACCGCGTAGTCCTCGTCGATACGCAGTTCGTCGCCGTCCCGCTCCAGCCGGTCAGCGATCGGCTCCAGGAAGTCCATCTGGGTCGGCCAAAAACCGGTCGCCCAGATCACCGCGTCCGCCTCGAACAGCTCCATGGCCTCGCGGTCGTCGTTGTGCCGTGCGGATACCTGCCAGCCGCCGTACAGGCCAGTGGTGACCTCGACCACCTCGCGGTTGGGGTGCAGCCCCACCAGGTCCGGGTTGCCCGCCACGAAACAGTGCACGTAGATGCGCTGGTAGATCTCGCGCAGCGTGGCCTCGGAGATGCCGTCGCTGGTGAGGATGTACTGCTCGTTGAACGCCTGCCGGCTCTCGCGCCGCAGACCGAAGAAGTAGTCTGCGTACGAGGGCATGTAGTAGTCGTTGGTGAACGGCGAGTCGTCGATCGGGAAGTAGTTACGTCGGCGGGCGACCCATGAGATGCGGCGGGGCAGCTCCCTGCCGGTCCGGGAGATCAGGTCCAAGAATGCCTCGGCTCCGGACTGTCCGCCGCCGATCACCACCACCCGCTTGCCGCCCAGGTCCTGAGCTGCTGTCAGATATTCGCTGACGTGGAACTGGGTGGGGCCGAGCTTGTCTTTGACCTGTGGTGGAACCCAGGGTTGATTGCCCACCCCGACCACGACGTTGTCCGCAGTGACCGTGCGCCGGTCAGTGCGCACCCTGAATACGTCGTCGAATGAGACTTCTCGCACGGCCTCGCCGAAGACGATGTTCTCATTGCGGCGGCTGGCCCACTCCAGGTAGTTGCGGAACTCCAGCCGCGGGACGTTGTCGAACTGGGCGTTGAGGAAGTGGTACACCCGGCCTTGGTCGTGCAGGTAGGCCAGGAAAGAGAAAGGATTTTTCGGGTCGGCCAGGCTCACCAGGTCCTTGAACAGGGAGACTTGCAAGGTGCTGCCGGGCATCTGCTGGCCGTCGTGCCAGCTGAAGGACTCCTTCTGGTCGAGGAAGAGATTGCTGATGTCCTGCCGCCCGTGCAGCAGCGACGCCAAGCTCAGGTTGGCCGGTCCTACGCCAACTCCTATGCAGCGGTAGTGCGCCGGACCGGAGCGAGTGGGCTCGTGCCCCATGTCGGACCTCTCCTTCGGGCGGAACGCCGCCCTCGATTGCGCGTGAAGCGGATCAGGTGCGGGAGCGTCCGGCGAGCCGCCGGACGTGTGCTGAGCAGCTATTCGACACAGTCGGCACAGTCGGCAGCGGACATGCAGCCCGATTCCGCCGCGGGTGGAGCGGGCTCTTCTGCCATCGCCACGGTCTGCGGCAACGGACGTACGGCGATGAGGCCGAAGACCGCGGCGAGCAGGGACCCCAGCGCGACCGTGGGCCAGACCAGCGCGCCGAGCCGCAAGAAGAGCCAGGTGCCGGCCACAGGCCCGAGCGCCGTACCGAGCCCGAACATGAACTGGAAGCTTCCGATGTACCGGGAGCGCAGATGCTCCGGGCCTGCCTTTGCTGGGTAGGCAAAGATCGCGGGACCGCCGAGGATCTCCCCCAGGGACCAGACGAGCGTGCCGATCACCACCGCAGCCGGGCCGATCGGCAGGCCGTAGCAAGCGACTCCCGACCCGATGAGCGCGAAACCCGCTCCGACGGTGACCTTCACAGGCCACTGCTGGGACAGCTTGGTGACCAACAACTCGAAGGCGATGACGATGAAGCCGTTGAGCGAGACAGCGAAGGTGTACCAGAACAGGGCCGTCCCGATGGAGTTCAGATACAGCGGCAGCGTCGACAGGTACTGCGTGTAGACGGCGGAGTGGCACAGCACCGCTGCCAAGTACAGCAGATAGCGCCGGTCACGGAGCACCGCCGCGTAGCCCTGCGAGGGGGGCGCTGCATCCGGACCGCCGGCAGCCTTCCGCATCCGCGCCGGCAGTGTCGCCCTCGCGAAGCACCCATAGGCCAGGGCGATCGCAGCCTCCCCCCAGAGCAGCAGGTGATACGAGTGACCTCCGGCGTTGTAGAGGGCATAGCCGAGCAACGGTGCTGCTGTGGCTCCGACGTTGAGCCCGAACCGGTACATCGCGAAGACCATGACCTGCCGGTCATTGTCCGTCAGCTCGGCGAGCAGCGTCGCTGACGCCGGCCGGAAGAGCTGCGCGCCCAAGCTGACCAGGGCGACAGCGGCCAGCACCAGCGGGAAGTCCGGCAGATACAGCAAGGCGGCGGTCAGCACGCTGGTGCCGGCCATGGAGAGCATCGTGGCGTTGCGCACGCCCAGCCGGTCGGCGAGGGTGCCGCCGGTGAGCGAGCCGACTACGGCGCCGCCACCGTACACGCCCAAAGCGATGACGGTATCGCCCTTGGAATAACCCCGCGAGGTCAAGAACAGCACCAAAAAGACCTGCAGGAAGCCGCTGAGGCGGTTGACGAGCACACCGGCCAGTACGGTCTTCACCGCCAGCGGTGCCTCGCGGTACGTCACCCAGATCTTGGCGCCCTCCGCTGAGCCGGCCTCAGCGGGCATCGCCGGCCGCCGGTCCTGTCACGATCGTCACTGCCGCGCGCACCCGGTGCTCCAGCTCGTCCAGCTCACCGGGGGTGGGCGCGTCGATGAGGAAAGTCACCGCCCGGTCGTCCGAGCTGGCGAGCGCGGCCAGCTCGGAGCCGCGCTCCTTGAGGACCAGGACGCCGCGCAGGGTGGCCGGGGCGTCTGCCTCACCGGGGGCCAGCTCCGGCCATATCCCGCCGTCGCCGGACCAGACCGGCTCGACCCCGGGCCAGTCCACGGTCACGTCCTCCAGGGTGCCGCGCTCGTGCTCCAGGTAGACCTGGCGGGTCCAACGGCGCGGCGCCGGGTAGGAAGCGGGCTCGCCGAGCGCGATGCGGATGATTTCCGGCTCCAGAGGCCGGCCGGTGGCCAGCCGGTACAGCGCGAGCAGACCATCGCCCGGCGTGCGCGCCGCGACCTCCATGAGGTAAGGGCGGCAGTCCTCCCCGATACGCCACTCGGCGTGGGTGATCCCATCGTGGAAGTCGAGCGCCTCGAGCATGCGTCGGTTGGCGTCCAGCAGCGCCGCGTTCGCCTCCATGTCGGCGTGGGGTACCGAGTGGGACAGCTCCACGAAGGTCCGGGCATGCGACTCGGTGGTCTCCTTGCGCGTCACGGAGGCGAAGAGCACCGCTCCGTCCTGCACCAGGCTCTCCACCGAGAACTCCTGGCCCGTCACCTTCTGCTCCACCAGCAGCGTCTCCTGCTCGGGGTAACTGCGCAGCTGGGCCCACAGCGTGGCGGCATCCGGCACCGCCACCACACCCGAACTGGAATGGCGAGTCGCGGGCTTGACCACGACGGGGTACGGCAACTGGTCCGGTTCGACGTCCTCGCGTCGGCTTGGCGGAACCACCAGGCAGGCCGGGCCGAACTCGCCGAGGTACCAGCGCTGGAGGTACTTGCTGCGGCACACTCGGGTCGCCCGCAGCCCCGGGCCGCGCAGCCCCAACGCGTCGCAGAGCAGGCCCGTCTGCTCGACCAGGGTCTCCCCGACCGCGTAGGCGCCCACGACCGTGTACTGCTGCTGCCAGACGCGAACCTGCGCGACGAAGCTCGAGGTGAAGGAATTCTCCTGGTCGAGCGAGCCGTCCACGAAGGCGATGTCATCGATGAGGGAGGCCGGGTGCTCGGGGTCCTTGCGACAGGTCTGCGCGTGCTCCCGGTAGCTCTCGGGGGTGATGAGCAAGATCCTCAGGCCGCGTGCAGCAAGTTCTTCCAGATAGCGCGGGTTGCGGCACACTACCCAGAAGGCGCCGGTGAGCACGAATGCCTCGGGGGTGGAGTGCGGCTGTGTTGCGGATGTCATGCCAGAGCTCCTGACGGAGTAGGAAGGGTGTCATCGAAAGTGCTGCGCACACCGTGGCTGTTGAGGAAGTCCATCCAGCGGGTGGCCTCGTCGGCGGTTTCCGCCGCGCGGTGCAGACCGCTCGGCAGGGCGGCGTCGAGGATCCTGGTCACACCGAAGGCCAGCGGCAGCGACACGCACCGCGCCATGGCGCTCTCCGTCTCGTCGCCCACGAGGTCCAGCAAACAGGCTCCTCGCCACTGCCTGCCGTCCGCGTTGCGGACGGCCAGGGCTACGGAGAGCACCACACGGTCCCGATCGGTCTCAGTCGTCGGGTAGCGCTCGGCAAGCTCCCCGGCCAGCGACCGGACACGGGCCTGGTCGCCGGTCCGTACGGTGTCGAAGACCTGAGTCCAGGCTTGACGCCAGCCTGCGTTGCGCAGTGTGCCTCGGATGAATGTCCCCAGCTGCCAGCCGTCCGGGATGCCGTACTGGGCGATGAACGGCAGGCTGTCGCGGTTGGGATAGACCTCAAAGCCCTCCCCGGCGAGCTGCAGGGGGCGGGTGGCCTCCCACGGATGCCGGGCGGTGCGCCGCAGGCCTGCCTCGATGTACTGCGCGGGTGTGCCGAGCGCGACCAGCACGCCGTAGGGGGCCCAACTGAACCGATAGCGGAAGTCGTTGGGCACCGCGGGGATGCCACCGCAGTACGAGGTGAAGGTCACCGAGGCGGCGCTGTCACCCACCTGCTGCCGGGCCTGTTCGACAAGGTGATGAGCCATCAGATGATCGATGCCCGGGTCGAGACCAGCCTCCGTCAGGACAACTACGCCGACGTCGGCCGCGGCATCGGCCTGCTCGCTCAACGCCTCGGAGACATAGCTGGTGCAGGCGAAGTGTGCCCGGCGGGCGATGGCCAGCCGCAGCAGGCCCACGTGTTCGGCGGCGGGCAGCATGGAGACGACCACATCACCGGCCCGCACGTGCGCCTCCACAGCACCCGGGTCGAGGGCGCGGACTTCGGCGCGGCCGGCCAGCCCCAGGGCGGCCAACCGCCGGGCCGCGCGTTCGGTGGTGCGGTCCCACAGCAGCACCCGTTCGGCGTGATCGCACAGCAGGCCCAGGCCGCTCCGGCCGGTGGACAGGCCAGTGCCTATCCAGTGGACAGTGCCGCTCGTGGGGACGAGTCGTTTATCGGACACGGGCGCTCTCTTCGGTGTCGACTCCCTGTGCGCCTGTAACGACCGCCGTCTCGAAGGCGCGCAGACAGCGGGCCCAGGCCGGGACGTCGGCGCCTAGGCGCAACAGCTGCGGCCACAGTTCGGCGGAGAAGGCACAGCTGGCCTCGACCGGCAGCAAAGAGGGAAGGTTGTCAATGGCGATCACATCGACCGGGCGGTCGCCGCCGCGCAGCCGCCGGGCGGGACGGCACCAGTCGGTGATCTGGTCGTAGACGGGCAGAACGTTGCACTCCGACGTCACGTCACAGGTGACGTCTGCGATGACGCAGATGCGGCGCCCGGCCATATCCAGGTCCGCCGGGGTGAGGAAGGGCGGCACCGGCTGGGTCACCAATACGGTGTTGACCAGGATGTCGTGACTGAGGAGAGCGTCCCGGTCCAGCTCACGGGTCTGTGCCAGATCCCAGCGCACCGGGCTGATCTCGGCGGCCTCCAGCGCGTCGCACGCCCCCCGGCCACTGCGCCCCAAGGCCCCGATCACCAGCGCATCGCCGCCGTTCCCGGCAGAAAGCAGGGCGTCCAGCTCCGCCCTGTCCAAGGGATGCAGCGGCGCTTGGAACGCCCCGCGCCGATGCAGGACGGCGAGCGCCGCACCCACGTAGCCGGCCCAGTAGCCGAACGCCGCCAGCCGCCGGCCGTCGTCGCCCGTCAGATACTCCAGGTCGAGCAGCGCACCGCCGCCCGCCATGAACCGGCCGAGCAACTCCCCAGCACCCGACTGGCCCTTGTAGGCGTGGCCGAAATAGATGTGCCGGTGGCGTAGCGCACGCGGCTCGACGGGAAGCTCCTTCAACCCCAGGACGTAGTGGTCCTCGGGCGCGTCGACCCAGCTGCCCGCAGGTGCGGTACGGCAACCTGCGCGCACGTACTCGGCGAGTGGGAAGGCCCGCTGCGGCGACTCTTCGACGGTGATCTGCGCGCCCTGGCTGACCAGCTGCGCAGCGTCCTCGGGCACCAGCGGCGCGCGACGTTCGGTCGGGCGGGATTCATGTCGCATCCACAGCCGTGGCATGTCCGGCATCAGTGGGGTTCCTCCTATAAGAGGTGAGTCGTGCCCTGCCGTGCGCACGCATCGGCGGCACGCCCGAAGACCGGGGTGGAGGGGAGAGGGACGCTCAAAGGATCGGGATACGGGCGTTGGCCAGCGGCCGGTAGGCGGGATCGGCGGGCAGTCCGCTGAGGACCAGGCCGTAGGCGACGAGTTCACTCACGACCGCGGTGGCCACAGCGACCGCCAGCTCCTCGCCGGGGCAGCGGTGGGCGCAGGCGCCGAAGGTGAACACCGCCGGATCCACTCGGCCGGGCCGCAGGACGTGCGGGTCCGGGTTGACCGCCGGATCGCGGTTGGCCGCGGCGAGGAGGACCAGCACATGATCGCCCGGCTGCACCGTGACGTCACCGTGGCGGAACACCTCGGCGGCGAACCGGCGCGTGTTCTGGATCGGGGCGTCGTACCTGACGACCTCCCTCACCAGCGCCTCCGTGGCATCCGGATTCCCGGGCACGTCGGCCCCACGGGCCAAGGCGACCAGGGTGTTGCCGATCAAGCCCGCCGTGGCGTCGAAGGTCTGGGAGAGGAAGCCGATCGCATTGGCCAGCAGCGGGCCGGTATGGGGCCACGAGGCCCGGGTGGCGGCCCGTACGAGCTCGGCCAGGAGTCCCTCACTCGCCTCCCCGGCCTCGATGCCCGGCCTCAGCAGTTCCTGGAGCCGGGCCGCCGCCACCGCGGCGGCGCGCTGCTGCTCGGGTGTGGCCGAGGCGGGGATGCACTGCACGAAGTCACCGATGGCACGGGCTGCTTCCGCGCCCGCCTCCTTCTCAAGGCCGCACAGCGCGGCGACCACCCGCGCGGGGACGCCGAACATCAAATCCTCGAAGGGCGGATGCCCTCCGCTGAGGCACGCACGGGTCTGCTCGGCCACGATATGGCGGACGGACGCGGTGTCGAGGTGGCTCAGCGCGTCGACCACCACAGCCTTGAGCCGACGCTGGAGGTCGCCGTCCGTCATACGCACCAGGTCGCCGAAGACTTCACCCGCAGGCGTACCGACCAGTCCGGCGGGCACGGGTTCGGCAGGAGGTCGCACCCGCAGGGCCGGGGAGCCCAGCACCTGGCGTACTGCGGCTGCGTCGGCGGCTACCCAAGCGTTGACGGCCGGATCGAAGGCGAAAGGGCGCTCGGCCACCAATGCGGTGTAGTAGGGGTAGGGGTCCGGCAGCCGTACTGCCTCGATCGGGGTGGTCAACTGGGCT
>JAFAUH010000412.1 GCA_019243445.1 Streptomycetaceae bacterium
GCGGGGGTCGGGCTCGGCAGCAGTCCGGTGAGCGATCGCCGTTGCGGCAAGCACTGAAGATGGCGCACCGGCTTTTGAGCTTCGGGTACAGACGATGCGCACGCAAGTAGACACATCCGTGTGACCAGCGCTGCCCGCACCCACTCCCACTTCCACGCCTTACGCATGATCGTCAGTTGGTCCGCCTCGATTCCTCCCCTCCCGCCAAGGTGTGAGGCGCGAAGTCCGGGGGACGTGGGGAGTGAGTCCAGTAGTTGCGGCTGGGAAATAGTCTGCCGATGGCGGCGATGTCGCTGTTCTTCGCGCCGTTGTCCGGCCGCATTGTCGGCAACCGCGGGCCGCGGCTGCCGCTGCTGCTCGCCGGGACGGCGATGAGCCTGAGCGGTATCGGACTCGCCCTGCAGTTCTCCCCCACCACCCCGCTCTCGGTCGTTGTCGGCGGATACATCCTCTTCGGCATCGGATTCGGCCTGGTCAACGCGCCGATCACCAACACGGCCGTCTCCGGTATGCCGCGCGCACAGGCGGGCGTGGCGGCGGCGGTGGCGTCCACCAGCCGTCAGGTCGGCGCCTCGCTCGGTGTCGCCGTGATCGGCTCGGTGATGGCCGCGGGGGTGACCGGCGGCTTCGGGACCGGCTTCGCCGAGTCCATAGCTGCCAGCCGTACGGCGTGGTGGATCATCGCCGGATGCGGGGCCGCCGTTCTCGTCGTCGGTCATATCACGTCGGGCCGCTGGGCACGGGTCACAGCGGACCGTACGGCGGAACGCCTGCAAATGGACGAGATCAAGATGCGGGTGGACGCGGGAGCGGGCGGAGAAGCGAACCGAAAAAGCCGTGAGCGACGCACGCGAGCAAGCGGAGTGGACGACTGCTGAGAAACCCCGCTGAGGATCCCGGGCCCGAGGCGCCGGCCGCGCCGGTGTCGCAGCCCCGGGATCCTTTCGTATGTCAACTGTCCGCAGGTCCGCAGAATCAAGAGCAGCCGAGGAGGCGGCTGCCCAGGTAATTCTGCACCTGGTCGAGCGAGACGCGCTCCTGCTTCATGGTGTCGCGCTCGCGCACCGTCACCGCGTTGTCGTCCAAAGTGTCGAAGTCGACGGTGACGCAGAACGGCGTGCCGATCTCGTCCTGGCGGCGGTAGCGGCGGCCGATGGCCCCGGCGTCGTCGAAATCGATGTTCCAGTACTTGCGCAAGGATGCCGCGAGGCCCTTGGCCTTCGGCGACAGCTGCGGATTGCGCGACAGCGGCAGGACGGCGACCTTGACGGGGGCCAGCCGCGGGTCGAGGCGCATCACCGTGCGCTTTTCCATCACGCCCTTGGCGTTCGGTGCCTCGTCCTCGTTGTACGCGTCGAGCATGAAGGCGAGCATCGCGCGGTTGAGGCCGGCCGCCGGCTCGATGACGTACGGGAACCAGCGCTCGCCGGCTTCCTGGTCGAAGTAGGTCAGGTCCTGACCGGATGCCTTGGCGTGCGAGGAGAGATCGAAGTCGGTGCGGTTGGCTACACCTTCGAGCTCGGAGAATTCGGTGCCGCCGAAGTTGAAGCGGTACTCGATGTCAGCGGTGCGCTTGGAGTAGTGGGAGAGCTTCTCCTTGGGATGGTCGTACCAGCGGATGTTCTCCTCGCGGATGCCGAGGTCGCGGTACCAGTTCCAGCGCTGCTCCATCCAGTACTCGTGCCACCTCTCGTCCTCGCCCGGCTTGACGAAGAACTCCATCTCCATCTGCTCGAACTCACGGGTGCGGAAGATGAAGTTGCCCGGCGTGATCTCGTTGCGGAAGGACTTGCCGATCTGGGCGATGCCGAACGGCGGTTTCTTGCGCGAGGTCTGCTGGACGGCGGCGAAGTTGGTGAAGATGCCCTGCGCGGTCTCGGGGCGCAGGTAGGCGACCGAGCCGGAGTCCTGGGTCGGGCCGAGGTGCGTGGTGAGCAGGCCGGAGAACTGCTTGGGCTCGGTGAAGCAGCCCTTGTTGCCGCAGTGGGGACAGTTGATGTCGGCGAGGCCGTTCTCGGGCATGCGGCCGTGCTTCGCCTCGTATGCCTCCTCCAGGTGATCCACACGGAAGCGCTTATGACAGGAGGTGCACTCGGTGAGCGGGTCGGTGAAGGTGGCCACGTGGCCGGATGCCTCCCAGACCTCACGGGCGAGGATCACCGACGAGTCGATACCGACCACGTCGTCACGTGAGGTGACCATGGAGCGCCACCACTGGCGCTTGATGTTCTCCTTGAGCTCCACACCGAGCGGTCCGTAGTCCCAGGCGGCGCGCTGGCCGCCGTAGATCTCGGAGCAGGGGTAGACAAAGCCACGGCGCTTGCTCAGGCTGACGATG
>JAFAUH010000071.1 GCA_019243445.1 Streptomycetaceae bacterium
CGCTGAAGGCGGCACAAGCCGAGACCGAGCGGCCGTCGATCATCGCCGCTCGTACGATCATCGCCTGGCCGGCGCCGAACGCGCAGAACACCGAGGCTGCGCACGGCTCGGCGCTCGGTGAGACCGAGGTCGCCGCCACCAAGGAGGTGCTCGGCTTCGACCCCGACCGGCACTTCCAGGTTGAAGGCGAAGTGCTCGCGCACGCCCGCAAGGTCGCCGACCGTGGCCGCGAGGCCCACGCCACCTGGGAGAAGCGGTTCGAGCAGTGGCGCACCGCCAATCCGGCCCGCGCCGCCGAGTTCGACCGCATCGCCGAAGGCGAACTGCCCGACGGTTGGGAGAAAGCACTGCCGGTCTTCGAGCCCGGCAAGGACGTGGCGACCCGCAAGGCCTCCGGTCAGGTGCTGGGGGCGCTCGGTGCGGTGGTGCCCGAGCTGTGGGGCGGCTCCGCCGACCTCGCCGGCTCCAACAACACCACCATCGACAAGAACTCGTCGTTCCTCCCCGAGGGCAACCCGCTGCCTTCAGCCTCGCCGTACGGCCGCACCATTCACTTCGGCATCCGCGAGCACGCCATGGGCTCGACGATGAACGGCATTGCCCTGCACGGCAACACCCGGGTCTACGGTGGCACCTTCCTCGTCTTCTCCGATTACATGCGCCCGGCTGTGCGACTTGCCGCTCTGATGAAGCTGCCCGTCACTTACGTGTGGACGCATGACTCAATCGGCCTCGGCGAGGACGGCCCGACCCACCAGCCGATCGAGCACCTTTCCGCGCTGCGGGCCATCCCGGGCCTGAACATCGTCCGCCCGGCCGACGCGAACGAGACGGCGATCGCCTGGCGAGAGATCCTGCGCCGTCACGCCGACAAGCCGGCCCCGCACGGCCTGGCGCTCACTCGGCAGAACGTCCCCACCTACAAGGCGAACCATGACGCGGCCAAGGGCGGGTATGTACTCTTCGAGGCCGAGGGCGGCCAGCCGCAGGTGGTTCTCATTGCCACCGGCTCCGAGGTCCAACTGGCCGTGGCGGCCCGCGAGGAGCTGCAGGCCTCCGGCATCCCGACCCGTGTGGTCTCCATGCCGTCCGTCGAGTGGTTCGAAGAGCAGGACCAGGCCTACCGCGATCATGTACTGCCGCCGAATGTCAAGGCACGCGTCGCCGTCGAGGCCGGTGTCGGCCTGACCTGGCATCGCTATGTGGGTGACAGCGGCCGCATCGTCTCGCTCGAGCACTTCGGTGCCTCCGCCGACTACAAAGTGCTCTACCGCGAGTTCGGCCTCACGCCCGAGGCCGTGGTCGCCGCCGCACGCGAGTCCCTCGCCGCGGCTACCCGCTGAACGCCCTGCACCAACTCCGAGGAGACACAAGTACTCATGACCGACGCACTCCAGCGCCTCTCCGACGAAGGCGTGGCGATCTGGCTCGACGACCTGAGCAGGCACCGGATCACCTCCGGCAACCTCGCTGAACTCATCGATGAATGCCACGTCGTCGGTGTCACCACCAACCCGACGATCTTCCAGAAGGCAATCTCTGACGGCAACGGCTACCAGCAGCAACTCGCCGACCTGGCCGCCCGCAAGGTCACCGTCGAAGAGGCGCTCCGCATGATCACCACGGCGGACGTGCGCGACGCCGCCGACATCCTGCGCCCCGTCTACGAGGCCACCGACGGCCAGGACGGCCGGGTCTCCATCGAGGTCGACCCGCGCCTGGCCCACAACACCGCCGCCACCACCGCCGAGGCGAAGCAACTGGCGTGGCTGGTGGACCGGCCGAACACCTTCATCAAGATCCCGGCAACCAAGGCAGGCCTGCCGGCCATCTCGGAGGTGATCGGCAAGGGCATCAGCGTCAACGTCACACTGATCTTCTCCCTGGAGCGCTACCGCGCCGTCATGGATGCCTACATGACCGGCTTGGAGAAGGCCAAGGCGGCCGGGCTCGAGCTGTCGAAGATCCGCTCTGTCGCCTCGTTCTTCGTCTCCCGTGTCGATACCGAGATCGACAAGCGCCTCGACAAGATCGACGGCGATGAGGCCAAGGCCCTGCGCGGCAAGGCGGCAGTGGCCAACGCCCGGCTCGCCTACCAGGCGTACGAGGAGGTCTTCGGCTCCGACCGCTGGGCCGCACTGGAGCGGGAGGGCGCACACAGGCAGCGTCCGCTGTGGGCCTCGACCGGCGTGAAGGATCCCGCCTACCCGGACACGCTTTACGTGACCGAGCTGGTCGCGCCCAACACCGTCAACACCATGCCGGAGGCCACCCTCCAGGCAACCGGCGACCACGGCGAGATCACCGGCGACACCATCCGCGGTACCTACGAGCAGGCCAAGGCCGAAATCGACGCACTGGCCTCAGTCGGCATCTCGTACGACGATGTCGTTCAGGTACTGGAAGACGAGGGCGTCGAGAAGTTCGCAACGTCGTGGAACGACCTGCTCCAGTCCACCGAGGCGGAGTTGAGGCGCCTCGCTCCCACGGAGGCATGACAGAAGTGACCACCAGCAGCAATCCGCTGCGTGACGCCCTGGACCGGCGGCTCCCACGCATCGCGGGACCGTCCGGCCTGGTCATCTTCGGCGTCACGGGCGACCTGTCACGCAAGAAGCTGATGCCTGCGATTTACGATCTCGCCAATCGCGGATTGCTGCCACCGGGCTTTTCGCTCGTCGGCTTCGCGCGCCGCGACTGGGAGCACGAGGACTTTGCGCAAGTCGTGCACGACGCGGTGAAGGAACACGCGCGAACCCCCTTCCGTGAGGAGGTCTGGGCGCAGCTCGCGGAGGGCTTCCGTTTCATCCCGGGTGACTTTGGTGACGACGATGCCTTCGACACGCTCCGGACCACCATCAACGAGCTGGACAAGGCACGCGGTACGGGCGGCAACTTCGCCTTCTACCTCTCGGTGCCGCCGAAGTTCTTCCCCCTCGTCGTTGAGCAGCTGAAGAAGCACGGACTCTCCAAGGGCCCCGGCGATTCCTGGCGCCGCGCGGTCATCGAAAAGCCCTTCGGACACGACCTGAAGAGCGCCCAGGAGCTCAACCGGGTCGTGCACGAGGTCTTCTCGCCGGACCAGGTCTTCCGGATCGACCACTACCTGGGCAAGGAGACGGTCCAAAACATCCTGGCGCTCCGCTTCGCCAACACCATGTTCGAGCCGCTGTGGAACCGCTCCTACGTCGACCATGTGCAGATCACCATGGCCGAGGACATCGGCATCGGCGGCCGGGCCGGCTATTACGACGGCATTGGCGCGGCCCGCGACGTCATCCAGAACCACCTGCTGCAACTGCTCGCGCTCACCGCTATGGAGGAGCCCGGCTCCTTCCACCCCAAGGCGCTGGTGGCCGAGAAGCTGAAAGTGCTCGGCGCGGTCCAGCTGCCCGACGACCTCGGGGCCTACACCGTACGCGGGCAATACGCGCACGCGTGGCAGGGCGGTGAGGAGGTGCTCGGCTACCTCGAGGAGGAGGGCATCAACCCCGACTCCAAGACCGACACCTACGCGGCGATCAAGCTGACCATCAACAACCGCCGCTGGGCCGGAGTGCCGTTCTACCTGCGCACCGGCAAGCGGCTCGGCCGCCGTGTCACTGAGATCGCAGTGGTCTTCAAACGCGCCCCCTACCTGCCGTTCGAATCCGGAGCCACGGAGGAGCTCGGGCAGAACGCCCTGGTCATCCGGGTGCAGCCGGACGAGGGCGTCACCGTGAGGTTCGGCTCGAAGGTGCCAGGCACCTCGATGGAAGTTCGGGACGTCACGATGGACTTCGCCTACGGCGAGTCCTTCACCGAGTCCAGCCCTGAGGCGTATGAGCGCCTCATCCTCGATGTCCTGCTCGGCGACGCCAACCTCTTCCCGCGTCACCAGGAGGTCGAACTCTCCTGGAACATCCTCGACCCGATCGAGGCCTACTGGGCGGCCCATGGCAAGCCGGCCCAGTACTCGGCCGGGACTTGGGGGCCCGCGGAGGCGGACGAGATGCTTGCACGAGACGGTAGGAGCTGGCGCCGACCATGAAAATCGACCTGACGGACACCACCTCATCGCGCATCAACTCCGCCCTCGTCGAGGGACGGCGCGTCATAGGCGCCCCGGCGATCGGCATGGTGCTCACCCTCGTCATCGTCACCGACGAGGGCAGCGCCTACGACGCCATGCGGGCCGCAAGCGACGCGTCACGGGAGCATCCCTCCCGCATCCTCGCCGTCATCAAGCGACCCGGCCGCACCCCTCGCGACCGCGCCAGGACCCGGCTCGACGCCGAAGTGCTGGTCGGCTCCGACGCCGGCGCCGGCGAGACGGTGCTGCTACGGCTCCACGGCGAGCTGGTCAACCACGCCGAGTCGGTGGTGCTGCCGCTGCTGCTGCCGGACGCCCCCGTGGTCGTCTGGTGGCCGGCCGATGCGCCCGACAACCCCGCTGGGCACCCGTTGGGCTGCCTCGGGCAGCGCAGGATCACGGACGCAGCGGCGGCCGAGGACCCGGTCGCGGCGCTCGGCTTGCGGGCTGCCTCATATACCCCCGGCGACACCGACCTGGCGTGGACCCGTATCACTCCGTGGCGCTCCACACTGGCGGCAGCGCTCGACCAGAAACACTCGGCGATCACCAGTGCGGTGGTCGAAGGCGAGGAGTACAACCCGAGCGCGGAGCTGCTCGCGCTGTGGCTCGCCGACCGGCTGCGTGTCCCCGTGGAACGCACCGTTTCAGACGGCCCCGGGCTCACCGCCGTACGGCTTCGCACCGCCGACGGCGTCATCTGCCTGGATCGGCCGGACGGCGCCCTCGCCGAGCTGGCCATGCCCGGCCAACCGGACCGGCATGTGGCGCTCAAACGGCGGGAGACCGCCGAGCTCATCGCCGAGGAGCTGCGGCGTCTGGACCCGGATGAAATCTACAAGTCGGCGGTGCAGTTCGGCGTCGAACGCATCACGGCGGGGGCGCGCTCCGCGACCGAACAACAGCCGTCACAGCCGCAGCCGGAGCTGGAGCCGGAGTCGGAGCCTGTCAGGAAACGTGCGGCGCCGGCGAAGAAGAGCTCCGGGAGTGCAGCACAGAGTAAGGCGGAGAACACGAAATGACGACACCTCAGATCGTGGTGCACCGCGACAAGGAGCTGATGGCGAAGGCCGCGGCTGCCCGACTGATCACCAAGATCGTCGACGCTCAGTCGGCCCGAGGCTCGGCCTCGGTGGTGCTCACCGGCGGGCGCAACGGCAACGCCCTGCTCGCAGCGCTCAACGAGGCCTCGGCACGCGATGCGGTGGACTGGTCACGGCTCGACTTGTGGTGGGGCGACGAAAGGTTCCTCCCGGAGGGCGACCCGGAGCGCAACGTCACACAAGCCCGCGAGGCGCTGCTGGACACCGTGCCGCTCGACCCCTCCAGGGTGCACGCCATGCCGGCCTACGACGGGCCGTACGGCGGCGACGCCGACGCGGCGGCTGCAGGGTATGCGGCCGAACTCGCCAAGGCGGCCGGCCCCCAGGACCATGGGCCGGTGCCGACGTTCGATGTGCTGCTGCTTGGCCTCGGCCCGGACACCCATGTTGCCTCGCTCTTCCCGGAGCACCCAGCTGTACGGGAGACGGAACGCACCGTGGTCGGCGTGCACGGCTCCCCCAAGCCGCCGCCCACCCGCATCTCGCTCACTTTGCCCGCGATCCGGGCGGCGGGTGAGGTGTGGCTGTTGGCTGCTGGCGAGGACAAGGCAAGCGCAGCCGCGATAGCGCTCTCCGGCGCGGGCGCACTCCAGGCCCCGGCGGCCGGTGCGTACGGCCGCAGCCGCACCCTGTGGTTGCTGGACCGGGCGGCGGCAGCCCAGTTGCCCAAGCAGCTATATCCTCCCGCTTTGGCCTGATCCGGCCCGTTCAGTCTGAAAGGCAGTCAAGGGTTCGGAGGTCGCAGCCCCCGAACCCTTGACGCTTCAGATCTCGCCGCGAAGCTTGGCGAGCGCCTCGGCGAGGATCGCCTCGCCGTCCGCGTCACTGCGCCGCTCCCGCACATACGCCAGATGCGTCTTGTAGGGTTCAGTGCGCGGCGGGCCCGGCGGGTTGTTTTCGTCCTGCCCGGCCGGGAAGCCGCAGCGGGTGCAGTCCCAGGTGTCCGGGACCTGCGCGTCACTGGCGAAACTCGGCTGGGTCTCGTGCCCGTTCGAGCACCAGAAGGAGATGCGAAGGCGCGGTGCCGACTCGCCCCGCTCTGCCTCCCCCATCGGCCCCGCTCCGACCCGACTGCCACGGATCGCGTTGCCACTTGCCACGGTCGTAACTCCCTGCGTGATGGTGCTGCGAGGTCGTCCAGTTTACGAGGACCTTATGCCTCGTCCGGTGACAGGCCAATGGCCTGATTTCCGGGGGCGACATTCCATGATAGGGACATCAGTCGACTGAAGTCGGCGGGGCCGCGGAGGAGCAGGAAACGGGCCGTCAGTTACGCCTGGAATAAGGGAGAGGGAATGGGAAGCTCAACCCTTGAACTTCAGTACGAGCCCGA
The DNA here is from genome assembly GCA_019243445.1 of Streptomycetaceae bacterium. Taxonomy (GTDB): domain Bacteria; phylum Actinomycetota; class Actinomycetes; order Streptomycetales; family Streptomycetaceae; genus Streptantibioticus_B. The sequence continues at coordinate 6,509 of JAFAUH010000071.1, forward strand.
GCGCGACAATACAAGCGAACCACAACAAACCGACAACAATGGTAATCCGGTCCAGATTGCGCTCCGCGACAGACGAGCCGCCGACCGACGACTGCATGCCGCCGCCGAACATGTCGGACAGGCCACCGCCCTTCCCCTTGTGCATCAGCACCAGCAGCATCAGCATCAGGCTGAGGATGATGAGGGCGATGGAGAATCCGATGACCACGGCTGGACCAACTCTCTAGGTGACCTGGGACGACGCGAGGGCCGGGAGCCGGCGTCACCGCCCCGGCCCTCGCAAGGGTACTTCGTCGATTCTGGGTTCGCTTCTCCGCCCGCTCCCAGGAGGACCGAGGAACCTCAGCCTACTGCCTGGTCGCCGAAGCGGACGATCTTGACGAACTCGTCCGCGTCCAGCGAGGCCCCGCCGACCAGGGCGCCGTCCACATCGGGCTGCGCCATGATCGCCGCGACGTTCCCAGCCTTCACCGAGCCGCCGTACTGGATCCGGACCGCATCGGCCAGCTCCTGGCTGTAGAGCTCGGCGAGCCGCCCGCGGATCGCCCCGCAGACCTCCTGGGCATCCGCGGGGGTCGCCACCTCGCCGGTGCCAATGGCCCACACCGGCTCATAGGCGATCACGATGGACTGGGCCTGGTCGGCGGGGATGTCCTCCAGCGCGCCATCGAGCTGGGCAAGGGTGTAGGGGACTTGGCGGCCTTCCTTGCGGATCTCCAGCGCCTCGCCGATGCACAGGATCGGGGTGAGGCCGTGCCGGTAGGCGGCCTTGATCTTGTGGTTGACGATCTCGTCGGTCTCTGCGTGGTACTGGCGCCGCTCACTGTGCCCAATCACGACGAACGTGCACTTCAGCTTGGCCAGCATCGACCCGGAGATCTCACCGGTGTACGCACCGGAGTCGAACGGCGAGATGTCCTGAGCGCCGTACTTGATCTTCAGCTTATCGCCTTCGATCAAGGTCTGCGCCGAGCGCAGGTCGGTGAAAGGCGGCAAGACGGCGACCTCGACGGCCTGGTAATCCTTGTCGGTGAGGGCGAAGGCGAGTTTTTGGACGTGGGCGATGGCCTCGAGGTGGTTGAGGTTCATCTTCCAGTTGCCCGCCATGAACGGGGTGCGGTTACTCATATGAGAGTCAGTCCTCCAAAGCAGCGAGGCCGGGCAACGTCTTGCCTTCGAGGTACTCGAGGCTGGCGCCGCCGCCGGTCGAGATATGGCCGAAGGCGTTCTCGTCAAAGCCCAGGATGCGCACGGCCGCGGCTGAGTCGCCGCCACCCACGACGGTGAAGGCAGGGGTGTCGACGAGAGCCTGGGCGACCGCGCGGGTGCCCTCGGCGTAGTCGGGGTGCTCGAAAACGCCCATGGGGCCGTTCCAAAAGACAGTGGCGGCGTCGGCGAGCTTGGACGCGAAGAGCTTGCGGGTCTCAGGACCGATGTCCAAGCCCTCCAGGTCGGCCGAGATGGCGTCCGCAGCGACGGTGACCGGGTGGGCCGGGGCCTTCGTCTTCAGGTCGGGGAAGTCGGTGGCGGCCACCACGTCGACGGGCAGCACGAACTCCACACCCTTGGCCTGCGCGCGGGCCAGATACTCCGTGACCGCCGGGATCTGGTCTTCCTGCAGCAGGCTCTTGCCGACCTCGCTGCCCTTGGCTTTCAAGAAGGTGTAGGCCATACCGCCGCCGATGAGGATCCGATCAGCCTTCTCCAGCAGGTGGTCGATCACGCCGAGTTTGTCGGAGACCTTGGCGCCACCGAGCACCACCGCGTACGGGCGCTTCACGTCCTCAGTGAGCTTCTTCAATACCCTCACTTCGGCGGCGATCAAGCCGCCCGCGGCGTGCGGCAGCCGGGCCGGCAGGTCGTAGACGGAGGCGTGTTTGCGGTGCACGGCACCGAAGCCGTCGCCCACGTACGCGTCGGCGAGCGAGGCCAACTCGGCTGCGAACGCGCCGCGTTCGACATCGTCCTTGGCCGTCTCACCGGCGTTGAACCGCAGATTCTCCAGCAACATGACCTCGCCGTCGCCGAGTGCCGCGACGGTGGCCTTTGCGCTGTCGCCCACGGTGTCGGTCGCGAACGCGACCGGCTTGCCGAGCAGTTCACCGAGCCGTTTGGCGACCGGTGCCAGCGAGAACTGCGGGTCCGGCGCGCCCTTGGGACGTCCGAGATGGGAGGCGACAATCACCTTGGCGCCGCGCTCGGCAAGCTTGGTGATGGTCGGGACGGCGGCACGGATCCGTCCGTCGTCGGTGATACGCCTTTCCGTTGTGTTGTGGGCTCCGTCAAGCGGAACGTTGAGGTCGGCGCGGACGAATACCCGCTTGCCCGCGACTTCCAGCTCGTCGATGGTCTTCATGGTGAGGGGCTCCTCGTGGACTTTTCTCATCAGCTCACGGGACAGGGCCCGCACGACTGCTGTGTCGTCCGGACCCTGTCCCCGCGCATCACAGTGCTGGTGTCAACGGAGCGTCAGAGCTGCTCACCGACGAAGGTGGTGAGGTCCACCAGGCGGTTGGAGTAGCCCCACTCGTTGTCGTACCAACCGACGACCTTGACGCTCTTGCCCTGGACCATCGTCAGCGACGAGTCGAAGGTGCAGGAGGCCGGCCAGTTGACGATGTCGGAGGAGACGATCGGGTCCTCGGTGTACTCGAGGATGCCCTTCAGCTGACCCTCGGATGCCTTCTGGAAGGCGGCGTTGACCTCGTCCTTGGTGACCTCGCGCTCGAGCTCGATGACCAGGTCGGTGACGGAGCCGGTGGGAACCGGAACGCGCATGGCGATGCCGTCCAGCCTGCCCTTGAGCTCCGGGATGACCAAGGCAGTGGCCTTCGCGGCGCCGGTGGTGGTCGGGATGATGTTCTCGGCGGCGGCGCGGGCGCGGCGCAGGTCCTTGTGCGGGAAGTCAAGGATGCGCTGATCGTTGGTGTAGGCGTGGACGGTGGTCATCAGGCCCTTGGTGATGCCGAAGTTCTCCAGCAAGACCTTGGCCATCGGCGCCACACAGTTGGTGGTGCAGGAGGCGTTGGAGATGACGTGATGCTTGGCGGCGTCGTACTTGTCGTTGTTGACGCCCATGACGATGGTGATGTCCTCGTCCTTGGCCGGGGCCGAGATGAGGACCTTCTTCGCGCCCGCCGCGAGGTGCTTGGCCGCGTCCTCGCGCTTGGTGAAGATGCCGGTGGACTCGATGACGACGTCGGCACCGAGATCGGCCCAGGGGAGGTTGGCCGGGTCGCGCTCGGCCATGGTCTTGAAGGTCTGGCCTCCGACAGTGATGGTGTCGTCGGTGTGGGTGACCTCCTGCTTGAGGCGGCCCAGGATGGTGTCGTACTTGAGCAAGTGCACCAGAGTCGCGTTGTCGGTCAGGTCGTTGACACCGACGATCTCGAAGTCCGCACCCTGCTCAAGCGCGGCGCGGAAGAAGTTGCGACCGATGCGGCCAAAGCCGTTGATGCCTACGCGGATCGTCACGAACCGATCTCCTCGTTGATGCGCCGGAATCGCTCCGGCTGCGCCGTATGGGATGTCCCCGACCACCCTCGACCCTACCTCGCCCAGGTGTCCTCAGTGACACCAGGCACTCCGCGTCAGCCCACCATCTCCTCCGTCAGGTTGGACTCGGTGCCGGGAATGCCGAGATCGGCGGCGCGCTTGTCGGCCATGGCCAGCAATCGCCGGATCCGTCCCGCCACCGCGTCCTTGGTGAGTGGCGGATCGGCGAGCGAGCCCAGTTCCTCCAGCGATGCCTGCTTGTGATCCATGCGCAGCCGACCCGCGGCGGCGAGGTGCTCGGGTACCTCGTCCCCGAGGATCTCCAGGGCGCGCTGCACGCGGGCACCCGCGGCGACCGCGGCGCGCGCCGAGCGGCGCAGGTTGGCATCGTCGAAGTTGGCGAGGCGGTTGGCGGTGGCCCGCACCTCGCGACGCATCCTGCGCTCCTCCCAGGCGAGGACGGACTCGTGTGCGCCGAGCCGGGTGAGCAGTGCCCCGATGGCGTCACCGTCGCGCACGACGACACGGTCCACGCCGCGCACCTCGCGGGCCTTGGAGGAGATACCGAGCCTACGGGCTGCGCCGACGAGCGCGAGCGCGGCCTCGGGCCCGGGGCAGGTGACCTCCAGGGACGAGGAGCGGCCCGGTTCGGTGAGCGAACCGTGGGCGAGGAAGGCGCCGCGCCAGGCGGCCTCGGCGTCGCAGGTCGCCCCCGAGACGACCTGCGGGGGCAGGCCGCGGATCGGGCGGCCACGGCCGTCGACGAGTCCGGTCTGCCGGGCCAGCTGGTCGCCCCCGCCCACTACGCGTACGACGTAGCGACTGCCCCTGCGCAGCCCGCCGGGTGCCATGACCACCAGGTCGGAGGGGTGGCCGAAGATCTCCAGGATGTCCTTGCGCAGCCGCCGGGCCGCAGCTCCGGTATCCAGCTCCGCCTCGATCACGATCCGGCCGCTCACGAGGTGCAGGCCGCCCGCGAACCGCAGGATCGACGACACCTCCGCCTTGCGGCAGCAGGTTCGGGTGACGGGGAGCCGGGAGATCTCGTCCTTCACCGCTGCCGTCATCGCCATGGGCCGATCCTTCCATGCATCCGAAAAATCCGGTCGTACGCGGCGGCCAGCAGCTCTGGGTCGTGCCGCGGCCCGTCGGGGGCGGCGACCTTGGCGAGCGCGACCGATGCCTCCAGCCGCTCGGCGGCCTCGGCGAGGCTCACACGATCGGGCACGGCGGCTTCGTCGGCCAGCACCGCGTCGATGGTGAGTTTAGGGGCGTGTCGGGCCAAAACCTCCAAGTGACGCTGCGGAGAAAAACCCTCGGTCTCTCCGGGTTGCGGGGCAAGGTTGAGAGTGAGCACGCGCCGGGCGCGGGTCTCGGTGAGCGCCTCGGCCAACTCCGGGACGAGCAGATGCGGGATGACGGAGGAGAACCATGAGCCCGGACCGAGGACGACCCAGTCGGCGTCGAGGACGGCTTGGACAGCCTCGGGCACGGCGGGCGGGTCGTGGGGCACCAGCCGGACTTCCTGCACTTCACCGGGGGTAAGCGCCACCGTGGCCTGGCCGCGGACTGTGCCCGTCTCATCGGGGTGCGCCGGGTCGTGCCCGCGTACCGTTGCCTCGAGCTCCAGCGGCACCGCCGACATCGGGAGCACCCGGCCGTGCGCGCCGAGCAGTCTGCCAACCCACTCCAGCGCGGCGACCGGGTCACCGAGTTGTTCCCACAGCGAGACGATCAGCAAATTGCCGACGGCGTGCCCGTGCATCTCACCCTTACTGGTGAATCTGTGCTGGATGACACGTGACCACGTCTGACCCCACTCGTCGTCCCCGCACAGCGCCGCGAGCGCCTTGCGCAGATCACCGGGCGGCAACACGCCTAGCTCGTTGCGGAGTCGGCCGCTGGAGCCACCGTCGTCGGCGACGGTCACCACGGCTGTCAGGTCCTGGGTGATCCGGCGCAGCGCCGCGAGCGAGGCGGACAGGCCGTGGCCGCCGCCGAGGGCCACGACTTTGGGTGTCGGGCCGGATCCGCTGGAGCGGCGGAGCCGCCGTATCGTTCTTGTCCTGATCACTCGCGCCCCATGTCACGGTGGACGACGACGGTCTCCACGCCATCGGAGGAGAGTCGACGGGCGAGCCGCTCCGACATCGCGACGCTGCGGTGCTTGCCGCCGGTGCAGCCGACCGCGATCGTCACATAGCGCTTGCCCTCGCGCCGGTATCCGGCGGCGATGATGTTCAGGATCTCGGCGTAGCGGTCGAGGAATTCCTTGGCACCCGGCTGGTTGAAGACGTAGGTGGCGACCTGGTCGTTGAGCCCGGTGTACGGACGCAGTTCAGGTACCCAGTGCGGGTTGGGCAGGAAGCGGCAGTCGACGACGAGGTCGGCATCGACGGGAAGTCCGTACTTGAAGCCGAACGACATCACGGTGGCCCGCAGCTCGGGCTCCTCCTCGTCGGCGAACTGGGCGTCCATCTTGGCGCGCAGTTCGTGCACGTTCAGGCTGGAGGTGTCGATCACCAAATCGGCTTCGCCGCGCAGCTCGCGCAGCAGATCACGCTCCTGGACGATGCCGTCGACGATACGGCCGTCGCCCTGCAGCGGGTGCGGCCGGCGCACTGACTCGAAGCGGCGCACCAGCGCGTCGTCCGACGCCTCGAGGAAGAGCACGCGGCGCTTGACGCCCGTGGCGTCGAGGTCGGCGAGGGATTCGCGCAGGTTGTCGAAGAAACGACGGCCTCGCACATCTACGACGACCGCGATGCGCGCGACGTTTCCCTGCGAACGGGCGCCCAAATCAACCATGGTGGGGATCAGCGCGGGCGGCAGGTTGTCGACGACGAACCAGCCAAGGTCTTCAAGGCACTTGGCCGCGGTGCTGCGGCCGGCCCCGGACATGCCCGAGATGATCACTAGTTCCGGGATGGCTTCCGCCGCTTCACCCGCTCCGCCCGTACTCACCTGTGCTCCGCCTCCGTCGATCTCGCTCGTGGCCCTGCCGTTCAGCCGACTGAAGTCGGCGGGCCATCTCCGTTCTGCAGCAACATCGGCCGCTGCGCGGCGGGCGCCGCCTCTTTTTCCTCAATAATCTCTCCAGTGGCGGTGTTCACCACGGGAGCAGTGGATGAAGCCTGTGCGAGGGCGGTGGCCACCGCCTCGGCTGTCCTGCGACCTATGCCCTGTACCTCGCAGATCTGTTCGACAGTAGCGGAACGCAGCCGTTTGACGGAGCCGAAGTGCTTGAGCAGCGCCTGCTTGCGGATCTCGCCGAGACCGGGGACGGAGTCGAGCGCCCCGGCCTTCATGGACTTCGCGCGCTTGCTGCGCTGGTAGGAGAGGGCAAAGCGGTGTGCTTCATCCCGTACCCGCTGCAGCAGGTACAGGCCTTCGCTGGTACGTGGCAGGATCACCGGATCCTCGGTCTTCGGAAGCCACACCTCCTCCAGCCGCTTGGCAAGACCGCAGACCGCCACATCCTCCACGCCGAGCTCCTCCAGCGCCCGCTGAGCTGCGGCGACCTGCGGTCGGCCGCCATCAACGACTACGAGCTGCGGGGGGTAGGCGAATTTGCGCGGACGTCCGGTCTCCGGATCGACCGGGCCACTCGCCACTTCGTCGGCATAAGCAGTTGCACCAAAGGCAGCGACACCGGCAGGGGAAGCTTCGCCCACGCCGCCCTCCGCCTCTTCCCACTCGCCCGTTTTCTGCTTCTCCCGCAGATAACGCCGGAACCGCCGGGAGACCACCTCGTACATGGAGCGCACATCGTCCTGGCCCGCGCTGTGTTTGTCCTGTGCGTCTGTGACACGACCTTTGACCTGGAACCGCCGGTATTCACTCTTGCGGGCCAGACCGTCCTCGAAGACGACCATGGAGGCCACTACGTCCTCGCCATGCAGATGCGAGATGTCGAAACACTCGATGCGCAGCGGCGCGGAGTCGAGGTCCAGCGCCTCGGCGAGCTCCTCCAGGGCGCGGGAGCGGGTGGTCAGGTCGGAGGCGCGCTTGGTCTTGTGCAGCGCAAGCGCCTGCTGCGCATTACGCTGCACCGTCGCCATCAGGTCCTTTTTGTCGCCGCGCTGCGGCACCCGCAGGCTGACGTTCGTACCGCGCCGCTGCCCCAGCCAGGCGGCTATCGGCTCGACGGGCTCCGGAAGCGCGGGGACGAGAACCTCCTTCGGTACGCCCCCGCTGCCGCCCGCCCCTTCGGTGTCTCCGGTCTCCTCGCCGTACAACTGCTGCAGCGCGTGCTCGATAAGCCCCGCGGTGTTGACCGCCTCGACCTTGTCGGTGACCCAGCCGCGCTGGCCGCGCACCCGGCCGCCGCGCACATGGAAGATCTGAACGGCCGCCTCCAGTTCGTCCTCGGCGACCGCGATCAAGTCGGCGTCGGTGGCATCGGTGAGGACGACGGCGTTCTTCTCCATGGCCCGCTTGAGCGCCCCGATGTCGTCACGTAGCCTCGCGGCCCGCTCGTACTCCATCCCAGCCGCTGCGTCCTGCATCTGCTTTTCCAGACGCCGCAGATAAGTACCCGTACGTCCGGCCATGAAGTCGCAGAATTCCTCAGCGAGTTCGCGGTGCTCCTCGGCGCTGAGGCGACCGACGCACGGCGCGGAGCACTTGTCGATGTAACCGAGCAGGCAGGGGCGGCCGATCTGGTGCGAGCGCTTGAACACGCCCGCAGAGCAAGTGCGTACAGGGAAGACACGCAGCAGCAGATCGACGGTCTCGCGGATCGCCCACGCGTGCGCATACGGCCCGAAGTAGCGCACACCCTTGCGCTTCGGGCCGCGCATCACCTGCACTCGGGGAAATTCCTCGTTCATGGTGAGGGCGAGCGAAGGATAGCTCTTGTCATCACGGTACTTGACGTTGAATCGGGGGTCGAACTCCTTGATCCAGGAGTACTCCAGCTGCAGTGCCTCGACCTCGGTGGTCACCACCGTCCATTCGACGGAGGCAGCTGTGGTGACCATCGTGCGGGTGCGCGGGTGCAGACGGGCAAGATCCTGGAAGTATGAGGACAGCCGCTGCCGCAGGCTCTTGGCCTTGCCGACATAGATCACACGGCCGTGCTCGTCCCGGAACTTGTATACCCCGGGTGAGTCCGGGATCTGTCCGGGTTTCGGGCGGTAGCTGGACGGGTCGGCCATGACTTCACCCTACTTGCGGGCACTGACAAACCGATCCGACGGCGCGTGGGATCGCCGTCGGACCGGTGGCGGGAATCACGCGCACAAGCTAGGCAGAGGCGGTGATAGTTGCGATGACGTGTTCGACGAGGGTGAGCAGGATGTCGCGGCAGGAGGAACGGTCGCGGGCGTCGAAGATGGTGACGTGGATACCGGGGCCGAGGCTGAGGGCGCTGCGGATCTGTTCGGCCGAGTAGAACTGGCGTCCGTCGAAGGAGTTGGCGCCGACGACGAAGGGGATGCCGCGCTGCTCGAAGAAGTCGATCGCAGCGAAGCTGGACTCCAGACGACGTGTGTCGACCATCACCACACCACCGAGGGCGCCCTGCGCCAGGTCGTTCCACATGAACCAGAAGCGCTGCTGGCCAGGGGTACCGAACAGGTACAAGACCAGGTCGGGTGTGAGGGTGATGCGGCCGAAGTCGAGGGCCACCGTGGTGGTGGCCTTCTTCTCGACTCCGGTCAGGTCGTCTACGCCCGCACTGGCTTCGGTGAGCGTCTCCTCAGTACGCAGCGGCGCGATCTCGCTGATGGACGAGACCATGGTGGTTTTGCCGACTCCAAATCCCCCGGAGATGAGGATCTTGACGGCGTCGGGCGCGGTGTCAGAGGCGTGCAAGGCCGTCCCTCACTTTCTGCAGCAATGCGATCTCCGGTCCGTTGTACGACTGGCCTTTGTGCGACTGACCGCTGTACGCCTGGATCGGCGGCCGGGCGCTGATCCTTCCCGCATCCAGCAGGTCGGAGAGCATGATCGTGGTCACCGATACCGGAATGTCCAGGTGTGCCGCGATCTCGGCCACGGCGATGGGCCGGGGACAAAGGCGCAGGATGCGGTGATGTTCCGGTTGCAGCGAACGGTTATCCGGGCCGTCCGACACTTCGACCGCCGTAATCAGGGTTATCAGGCTGAAGACATTCCGGACGGGTTGGGTGCGCCCACCGGTGAGAGTGAACGGGCGCACCAGCCGCCCGTATCCACTGCTCGCGGAGAAGCCCTGCAGCTCCTCGGGCCTGCTCATCCGTTGTCTCCTCCGCCCGCGATGGCGCGGAAGGCGCGTTCGGTACGCGGTGCGGCACTGAGATGTTCGCCGATCTTCCTGACGAGCAGGTTCATCTCGTACGCCACCACACCGATGTCGGCTTGCGCATTGGTGAGGACGGCCAGGTGGGCGCCGACGCCGGCGGAGGTGAGGATGAGGAAGCCCTGCTGCATCTCGATCAGCGCCTGGAGCACTGCCCCGCCACGGAAGTCGGCGCAGATGCCCCGGCCGAGGCTCATCAGGCCGGACGCGGTTGCGGCCAGGCGTTCGGCCTCGGGGCGGGGAAATGAGGTGGACTTGCTGACGACCAGGCCGTCCTCGGATACGACAACGGCATGGCGCACATCGGCGACCTGCTGAACCAGGGCAGTGAGCAGATGGTCGAGCTGGAGGTGGGTGGCTGGTGCGCGGAAGGCGGTCATCTTGGGAAGTCCTTCTTCGATGCGTCGGCGGTTGGGGCAGTGGAGCGGGGCGTCTCGTTCGGCCTCGCGTGCCGGGCATGCCTGGTGCCGCGCTGGAAAGCAGCTATGGCGGACGCGGTCGGCCGCGCCGAGGAACGCGGTTCTTCCTCCTCCGGGACCGGCTCGGCAGCGGGTTCGTGCCTCAGTTCCTGGACCAGGTTGGTCTGAGGGACGCGCTGCGGCAGTGGCGGTGGGGAAGCCTGCGGTCCCTCGCCGCCCGGCACGGCGGCGGAGGTGTCGACAGCCCGAGGCAGTGCTGCAACGGGTGCTATCAGCGGCGCCACGCGAGGCGTCGGAGCAGCGGAGGTGATGGCGGCCGGCACCGGGGTGGAGGAGAGCTTCTTCGGTAGGGGTTTGGGCATTGAGGCGTCGGGCATCAGCGACTCCGATCCGAGGTCCTCCGCTGAGACGTCGCGGACGATCAATTCTTCGGGGATGAGCACGATGGCCGATGTGCCGCCGAAGGCCGACGGCCGCAAAGTGACCGATATGCCGTGGTGGGCGGCAAGCAGGGCGACCACGAAGGTACCCAAGCGGGGGTCCTCGGAGAGGGCCAGGACGTCGAACTCCGGTGGTTCCACCAGGCGCTGGTTGACGGCGGCGTACTCCTCAGAGCTCATACCTATGCCGCGGTCCTCGATCTCCACCGCTATGCCCTTGCCCACCGAGTCGGCCCGGACCCAGACCGGGCAGGATGTCGGTGAGTAGGCCGTGGCGTTCTCCATCAGCTCGGCCAGCAGATGGACGACATCGCTGACTGCGTGGCCCACGATCCCGGGACCTTCGTCGAGGCGCACCGTGATGCGCTGGTAGTCGGCGACCTCGCCGGTCGCGCTGCGCAAAATGTCTGCCAGGGCGACTGGTTCGTTCCACCGGCGACGGGGGCGACCGCCTGCGATGATCACCAGATTCTCTTCGTAGCGGCGCATACGAGTGGTCTGGGAGTCAAGCTGGTAGAGGCCCTCCAGAACCTCCGGTTCCTGGTGCTTGCGCTCCAGGTCGTCCAGGAGGCTGAGCTGGCGGTTGACGAGGTTCTGGGTGTGGCGGGCCGCGCCGAGGATCACCTTCTGGAAACCCCGTCGGGAATCCGCCAGCGCCACCGCACTGCCGATGCCGGTGCGTTGCGCGGCGTTGAACGCCTTGGCGACCTGGCCGAGTTCGTCGGTCCCGTAGTCCAACTCCGGAGCGACAGTCCTGATGTCCACCTGCTCACCGCGGTTGAGCCGGGCCACCACCTCCGGCAGTCGGACCTCGGCCAACTCCAGCGTGGCTTCACGCAGTCCGGACAGACGGCGCAGCAGGGAGCTGGTGACGCGCCAGGAGAGCACCGCGGAGGTGATCAGCGCGAGGAGACCGGCGAGACTGGCCGCGCCCTGGTCGAGCAGCAGGCTGTTGGCGGTGCTCCCCTGGAGGCTGACCAGGTTGGCAGTGTCGACCTGGATCTGGTGGATCAGCTGGGTTTCCACCCAGTCGAGCGCGGGGCGCCACTGTTTGGTCGACGACGGCAGGGCCATGCTGGCGTGCGCACCCGGGCTCGCGTCGTTGATGATCTCGTTTTCGACGGATGCCATCGTTTGCCAGTCAGCGCTGGTGACGATCTTTCCTATCACGGCCCGGTCGTCAGGGCCCTGCCGCCGCACCATGTCGATGAGCAGCGATCGCTGTGCGCCGACTTGGAGGACGAATTGGGCACGCTGCTCAGCAGTGAGTCGCCCGTTGGACATCGCCTGGGTGATGATCGTGTCCTCGAGTGCGATGTCCTCCGAGAGAAACATCATCATGCTGGTCGGCTCCGCAGCCGTCACCAGCTGACCTTCCTGCACCTGCCAGACGTTGCGGATCGCGGTCATCATGGCCTGGAGGACAGCGGAGTAGTCGTTGGCCGCCTCCTCGGGGCTGATGTCCCGCTGGTCGACCCGAGCGCGCAGGTTCGGAAGCTGGATCCGTTGGAACGCCTCGAAGTACGGCTGCAGGGCAGTATGGATGCGATCGGTGTAACTGTTGAGGTTGTAGCCCGTGGTGATTCGCAAGACCCCGTCGGTGTTGTTGCGCTCGGCGCTCAGCTGGGCGTGGGAGGAAGAGGAATTCGGGTGGGTCAGCCAGGTGACCGAGTACCGGCGCTCAAGCTGCATGTCGTACAGGAGGTCATTGCTTTGACGGGAGACCAGTCGACCCAACGTGTACTGCGAGCGAATATCCAGACCCTCGGAGAGCAGTTGGCTGGATGCGACCGCCCATACCACCGCCAGCGCCAGGCTGGGAACCAACGCCAGCAGCAGCAGCGAGGTCCGCAGGGATCCGGATCTTGACCTGCTGGTGGTCCTGCCGACGGATGGGGACTGGCGTCCGGTCCGGCCCGGGGTGTCTTTCCGAGGTGGCATCGGCGTCCTTGTGCGAAGGGGTGCGGAGCAGCGTTCGACGTGCCGCCACGCACCACGGCGTGACGGTAGTCCGGGGAGAATACTTATAAGAATTACTTTGGAAAAGGCAGTCACACCGGTGTTCCCGCCTGCGCCACCGGGGCCCTGCCGAGGTAAATGATTTGAACGCAGGGAACAAGGCGGGGACACCTGGAACGCGTCATGTGGTTGAGATCACGAATGCTCTGCGTTGGTTCGAGACGGCCTGCCCAAGAACTTTTCGAGGGGCACTCAAGGGGATTGCCGCTCAAAGAGCCTATTGATATCCAGCCTTGTGATCGATTTTCTGAAAACCGAGGTTGGGGGAAACCGCCAAGATGATCGAGGTTCAGACAGGGAGGTCGACACCCCTACGAACTGGGCTTGGCAAACAGCTTGCCGCCCTGCACGTCAAGGCCGATGGAGGGCAGCGCCGAAGGCGCCGGACCGCCGAGGACGGCACCGGTCTCGACGTTGTACAAGCTGCCATGGCACGGGCAGAAGATGGCGCCGTTCGCCACGCCGCCCACAGTGCAGCCCGCGTGGGTGCAGATCGCGGTGAACGCCTTGAAGGTGCCCGCCTTTGGCTGGGTGACGATGATCTGGACCTCCCGGAAGATCTTTGCACCGCCGACCGGGACCTCCGATGTCATGCCAAGCTCGACCTCCCCGCTGGAGGCCGAAGAGCCCGTAGAATCCGTCGTGCTCGCGGAGGCTGTGGAGCCGCCGCCCGACGAGCCCGAAGAGCAGGCGGTGAGGGCGAGACCAGCGGTCCCGGTGAGCGCCGCGCACTGCAGCACGGTGCGGCGGGTCGCGGGGCTGGCGGGGCAGGCGGACTGATCGTTCATGGTGCGCACTCCGGGCTCAAAACCAGGTCGGGGCGGAACGCCTCGTTTCGCCCGCACCCTACGTCCCAAAGCTCTGAGCGCCTAGGGGTTCCGTCACTCACGTCGAGCCGGCCGCCCGCTTCCGCGCCGCCGCACTCCTTTTCGCCGGCGCGCTCTTCTTCGCCGGCGCCTTCTGCGCGCTTTCTGTGTGCGCAGCGTTTCCGGAGTTCCCCGGAGCCTTCCTCGGGGACGGGACAGCCGCGTCGCTCACCCGATCCCCCAGGATCTCTCGCAAGAACTTGCCGGTGTGGCTGGCCGGCACGGCAGCCACCTGTTCCGGTGTGCCCTCCGCTACCACCAGGCCACCGCCGTGGCCACCTTCGGGACCCATGTCGATGACCCAGTCCGCAGTCTTGATCACATCGAGATTGTGCTCGATGACGATCACCGTATTGCCCTTGTCGACCAGTCCGGAAAGCACCGTGATCAGCTTGCTGATGTCCTCGAAGTGCAGACCGGTGGTCGGCTCGTCGAGCACGTAGACCGTCCGTCCAGTGGATCGCTTCTGCAGCTCACTCGCGAGCTTGACGCGCTGTGCCTCTCCTCCCGAGAGCGTCGGCGCGCTCTGCCCAAGACGTACGTACCCCAGACCCACATCATGGAGGGTGCGCAGATGGCGGGCGATTGCGGGAACCGCCTCGAAGAACTCCAGCGCCTCCTCGATCGGCATGTCCAGCACTTCGGAGATGGACTTGCCCTTGTAGTGCACTTCGAGCGTCTCGCGGTTGTAGCGGGCGCCGTGGCAGACCTCGCACGGGACGTAGACGTCCGGCAGGAAATTCATCTCGATTTTGATCGTGCCGTCGCCTGAGCAGTTCTCGCAGCGCCCGCCCTTGACGTTGAAGGAGAAGCGGCCCGGCAGATAGCCGCGCACCTTCGCCTCCATCGTCTCGGCGAACAGCTTGCGAATGTGGTCGAAGACACCGGTGTACGTCGCCGGGTTGGAGCGAGGGGTGCGGCCGATCGGAGACTGGTCGACGTGGACGACCTTCTCGACGAGGTCGTCGCCCTCCACGCGGGTATGCCGTCCTGGTACGGCGCGCGCACCATTCAGCTCCCGCGCCAGATGGGTGTAGAGGATGTCGTTGACGAGGGTGGACTTACCCGATCCGGACACGCCCGTCACCGCGGTGAAGACGCCGAGCGGGAACGACACCGAGATGTCCTGCAAGTTGTGCTCGCGCGCGCCATGCACCGTCAACTGCCGTCCCGGCTCGACCGAGCGTCGCATCGCCGGAGTCGGGATCTCCCGCTTGCCGGAGAGATACTGCCCGGTCAGCGACTGCTTGTTGGTGAGCAGTTTGTCGAGCGAACCCGAGTGCACGACCTTGCCGCCGTGCTCGCCGGCGCCCGGCCCGATGTCGACGACCCAGTCGGAGGTGCGGATGGTGTCCTCGTCGTGCTCGACGACGATCAAGGTGTTGCCCAGGTCGCGCAGCCGGACCAGGGTTTCGATGAGCCGGTGGTTGTCACGTTGGTGCAGGCCGATCGATGGCTCGTCCAGTACATACAGCACGCCGACGAGGCCGGAGCCGATCTGGGTGGCGAGCCGGATGCGCTGCGCCTCGCCGCCGGAGAGGGTGCCGGCCGCGCGGCCCAGCGAGAGATAGTCGAGGCCGACGTCGACGAGGAACCTCAGCCGTTCGTTGACCTCCTTCAATACCCGCTCGGCAATGGTCTTCTCACGGGACGTCAGCTTCAGTGCACGCAGGAACTCGGCACAGTCGCTGATGGACATCGCCGCGACGTCGGCGATGGACTTCTCGGCGATGGTGACGGCGAGCACGAGCGGCTTGAGCCGGGCGCCCTTGCAGGCCGGGCACGGCACCTCGCGCATATAACCCTCGAAGCGCTCGCGGCTGGAGTCCGTCTCTGCCTCTGAGTGACGCCGCCGGACGAAGGGGATCGCCCCCTCGAAGGAGGTGGTGTATGCACGCTCGCGCCCGTACCGGTTGCGGTAGCGGACCTCGATCTGCGTCTTGTGGCCATGCAGCAGAGCTTTCCTGACACGCTGCGGCAGACCGGCCCAGGGGATGTCGGTACGAAAGCCGAGTTCCTCGGAGAGCGCGTCGACGAGCCGTGTGAAGTACTCGCGGGTGTGGCCGAGCGACCAGGGCGCGATCGCTCCGTCGTCCAGCGACTTCTCCGGGTCCGGGACGATCAGCTCAGGGTCGACCTCCCTGCGGGTGCCGATGCCCGTGCAGTCGGAGCAGGCCCCGAAGGGCGAGTTGAAGGAGAACGAGCGCGGCTCGAGCTCCTCGAAGGACAAGTCGTCGTAGGGGCAGTAGAGGTGCTCGGAGAACATCCGCTCGCGCTGCGGATCCTCCTCGGGGAGATCGACGAAATCCAAGATCACCATGCCGCCGGAGAGGCCGAGAGCCGTCTCGACCGAGTCGGTGAGCCGCCGCTTGGCACTCTCCTTGACTGTGAGGCGGTCGACGACGACCTCGATGGTGTGCTTTTCCTGCTTCTTCAGCTTCGGCGGCTCCGAGAGGTGGATGATTGCCCCGTCCACCCGGGCCCTGCTGTATCCCTTGGCCTGCAGATCGGCGAAGAGGTCGACATACTCGCCCTTGCGCTCGCGCACCAGCGGCGAGAGCACCTGGAAGCGGCTGCCCTCCTCCAACTCCAGCACCCGGTCGACGATGGCCTGCGGCGACTGCCGCGCGATCGGGCGACCGCACCCGGGACAGTGCGGCTTGCCGATACGGGCGAAGAGCAGCCGCAAATAATCGTAGACCTCGGTGATCGTGCCGACCGTCGAGCGCGGGTTGCGTGAAGTCGACTTCTGGTCGATGGAGACGGCCGGCGAGAGCCCTTCAATGAAGTCCACATCCGGCTTGTCCATCTGGCCGAGGAACTGCCGGGCGTAGGAGGAGAGCGACTCGACGTAACGGCGCTGCCCTTCGGCGAAGATCGTGTCGAACGCCAGCGACGACTTACCGGACCCCGAGAGCCCGGTGAAGACGATGAGCGAGTTACGCGGAAGGTCCAGCGAGACATTCTTGAGGTTGTGCTCACGAGCGCCGCGGACGGTGAGTCGATCGGCCACGCCGGTTCCGTACCTTTCGTAGAAACGAAGGGGCAGCACCCCGCGTTCAGCGTAGTCGGGGCGCCTTCCGCTCTTACAACCTGGGGAGTGATAGGGAGCAGGCTCCCCAGTTCGTCATTGCCGAATCCTCGGGTGTCGGCTTCGGCCTGCTCCGACGAGCCTATAGCACGCGCATTCGATTTTTGGGAAGGTCCCGTCATGTTCACTCGACCGAGTGAGCCGCGCTAGGGTCGGAGATGCCCTTGTGCGACTGGAACGTTCCGCGACCGGAGCGAGGAGAGCAAGGAGGCCCCATGTCCGTTCAACGACCCGATCCCCTGAGCGATGCGGCTGCCGCGCGCGCAGCCACCGAACGGCTGATCGAGGCAGTCTCGGGGCTCGACCCGGCCACCGTCACCGAACCCTCACTGCTGCCCGGCTGGACCCGCGGGCACGTACTGACCCACCTCGCGCGCAACGCGGACGCCCTCGTCAACCTGCTCACCTGGGCCAGAACGGGCGCGGAGACACCCATGTACGAAAGCGACGAGGCCCGCGACAAGGACATCGAGGAAGGCGCCGGACGGCCGCTCAGCGAGCAGCTGGACGACCTGCGGCTTACGGCGGAACGATTCGCCCTAGCCGTCGAAGAGATGCCGCCGCAGGCGTGGGCCGCGCAGGTCCGCACCCGTCACGGCGGGGTCTGTCCAGCGGCAGAGCTGCCCGCGAAACGACTCACCGAGGTGCTTTTGCACCGCGTCGACCTCGGTATCGGCTACACCTGCGACGATCTACCGTCCGGCTTCGTCGACCGCGAACTGGCTTTCGTGATCGACGGGCTGAGCGGCCATGAGGGGATCGCCGCGGTACGGCTGCAGGACACCAGTAGCAGCGGGGAGTGGCTGATCGGCGCCTCCGCCGAGCCCGAGCTGACCGTCAGCGGATCCGCCCGCCAATTGCTCGCGTGGGTCACCGGGCGGGGTAAGGGCGAGGAACTGACGCGTAAACCCGATCTGCCGCTTCCCGTACTCCCACCGCTAGGGTGACGCCATGTCATACACCGGAGCAGTCAAGGTCGGTGGCCCCCCGGACGTCCACGAACTCACCGATCTCATGATCACTAAGGTCGCGGTCGGTCCGATGGACAACAATGCGTATCTGCTGCGCTGCCGTGCCACCGGCGAGCAACTGCTGATCGACGCAGCCAACGACGCAGGCACCCTCATCGAGCTGATCGGCTCGGACGGCTTGGCCTCCGTGGCCACCACACACCGGCACGGGGACCACTGGCAGGCGCTGCGCGCGGTGATCGACAAGACCGGGGCATGCACGTATGCCGGGCGCTACGACGCCGAGGGCATCCCAGTGCGGACCGACGTGCTCATCGATGACGGCGACACCGTACGCGTCGGGCGTATCGAGCTCACCGCCCGCCACCTCGTGGGACACACACCGGGCAGCATCGCCCTCGTCTACGACGACCCCCGCGGGCACGCACACGTCTTCACCGGCGACTGCCTCTTCCCGGGTGGGGTCGGCAACACCCACAACGACCCCAAGGCCTTCGCGTCATTGCTGGACGACGTGCAGGCCAAGCTCTTCGACCAGCTCTCGGACGAGACATGGGTCTACCCCGGCCACGGCAAGGACACCACCCTCGGCAGCGAACGCCCGCATCTGCAGGAGTGGCGCGAGCGCGGCTGGTGAGCTTCACTACGGTTGGCTAATCCAGCAGGTCAGCCTCCGTGGCGCTGGTGGTATCTGCGTACCCGGTCGGCGACCTCACCGTCTTCGGTCTCCCACCAGGGCCGCACCATTTCAGGTGTGGCCGCGGCCTCGGCGGCGGCACTCGCAGCACCGGCTGCAGGGGACATGCCGGCCGTCGCGGGACGAGGGGCTGCGGCCGGCACCAGCTCACGGTCGAGGCGGGCGTCGAGCTCCGCGGTCTTCGCACGCTCAGTCCGCCACCATTCCACGAAGACGGCGATCAGGAACGGCAACCCCACCAGCTCGGCGAGGGCCAGCATCAGCCCGCCACCGATCTGCTGGTCGCGCTGGAGGGTTGGCCCCCAGTTGCGTGGATGGGCGGCGTACCAGTGGCCTGCCACGAGCGTGCCGCTCAGCATCACGACGATGCCGGGGACCGAGTCGAAAAGCCCGTCGATGAAGACCAGCGCGGCCCGGACGGGGTGGGTGCACCAGCGCGGAAGCAGTTCCTGCCCGGTAAGCATGGGCAGGACGAAGAGCGCACCGGTGAAGAGCAGTTGCAGATGCATCAACTGCCGTACACCTTCGTGTGCAAGCGCAGTCCGAAAGTACGGCGTGAAGTAGATCGACAGCTCGGAGGCGAGGACGGCGGTGGTGCTGACCAGCGGGAAGGTCAGCAGCCGGACCACACGACTGCCCATTGCCGCGTCCAGACGCTCCCCTGCTCGTTCCGACAGTGCGCGGCGAGCCAGCGTCAGCGGATCCCCGAGCGCGAGGCCGAGCGGTGCGAGCAGGTCGAGCAGGATGTTCTGCACGGCGGCGGGCCAGAACAGCACTCGGCTGTAGACGGAGAGCGCCGACATCGTCGAGAAGACGATCATTCCAAGGCCGAGGAGGATGAACGCCGCGGTGCGCGGCAGCGACCAGTGCTCGCCGCGCCGCCGTAGCCGAAGCACGGCAGCCACGTACAGCCCGCCGAGCACCAGCACGAAGAGCAATGCAAACGGGTCCAGCTCCCAGGCCCCGAAAAAGCGTGCGCCTGTCAGCTCCGGCAGATCCGCCCCCAGCGTAATCATCGGTACTCCCCTGCCCTCGTCATCATGTCCGCCCCAGGCATCCACGGTAGATGCCGGCACGGGAAGTCATGGCTCAGGGGCGTCCTGCGAGACGCGCGAGTCCCGTGAGGCCACCAGACTCTTGACGATGACGCTGACGCTGACGCTGACGCATAGGGGCATCAAGCACCTGCCGTTCTCGACAACGACCATCCGGGTCCCGTGATAACGACCTGGGGAGCAATAGGGAGTGGATCAGCGAGCGGCGTCATGCGGCTTCGAATCCAAGGCGGAGGAGGGAGGCGACGCGGAGCGTCGTTGACCGACGACAACGCAGGAGGCTTCAGTCGCAGGGCGTCGGGAGCCCGCTCCCTCTTGCTCCCCAGGTCGTAAGCGCCGGTCGAGGGGATCCACTGCTCGATGAGCTTGAGAAGCTCGTTCTCCTCGTATGCTTCTTGCCCGCCGACCCGCTCCTTGGCGCGCCTCCTGGACAAGCTTCCATGCCGTCAGGCCATTCCGGCCTCTCGCATCTGCCGTAGCTCCTTCTTCAGCTCGCCCACCTCGTCACGGAGCCGAGCGGCCACCTCGAACTGCAGGTCGGCCGCTGCGGCATGCATCTGGTCGGTCAACTCGCCGATGAGCTCCGCGAGTTCTTCGGCGGGTACGCTCTTGGCAACGTCGCGTTTCTCCGCCGCCCTGCTGGAGAGGCTGGGCACCGGCGACTTGCCACGCGACCGCTGGCGTCCAGAGCCCAGCAGTTCCTCGGTGTCGGCGTCCTCACGGGCGAAGGAGTCCAAGATCCCGGAGATCTTCTTGCGCAGCGGTTGCGGATCGATCCCGTTCTCACGGTTGAAGGCGATCTGCTTCTCACGGCGCCGATTGGTCTCGTCGATGGCGCGCTGCATGCCCGGCGTCACCTTGTCCGCATACATGTGCACCTGACCCGACACGTTGCGCGCCGCACGGCCGATAGTCTGGATCAACGAGGTGCCCGACCTCAAGAATCCCTCCTTGTCCGCGTCGAGGATCGCAACCAGCGAGACCTCGGGCAGGTCGAGACCCTCACGAAGCAGGTTGATGCCGACAAGGACGTCGAACTCGCCGGCCCGCAGGTCGCGCAGCAGCTCAACGCGACGCAAGGTGTCGATGTCGCTGTGCAAGTAGCGCACCCGCAGGCCGAGTTCGAGCATGTAGTCGGTGAGATCCTCGGCCATCTTCTTGGTAAGGGTGGTGACCAGGACCCGCTCGTCCTTCTCCACACGCAACCGGATCTCGTGCACCAAGTCGTCGATCTGACCCTGCGTCGGCTTCACGATGACCTCAGGGTCCACCAGGCCGGTGGGGCGGATGATCTGCTCTACAACACCGTTGCCACGGGACATCTCGTACGGGCCGGGGGTGGCCGACAGATAGACGGTCTGTCCGATCCGCTCCAAGAACTCCTCCCACTTCAGGGGCCGGTTGTCCAGCGCAGACGGCAGACGGAAGCCGTGCTCGATGAGGGTGCGCTTACGCGACGCATCACCCTCATACATCGCACCGATCTGCGGGACTGTGACATGTGACTCGTCGATGACGAGGATGAAGTCCTCGGGGAAGTAGTCGAGCAGGGTGTTGGGCGCGGTGCCTGCCTCGCGGCCGTCGATGTGGCGTGAGTAGTTCTCGATGCCGGCGCAGCTGCCGACCTGGCGCATCATCTCGATGTCATACATCGTGCGCATGCGCAGCCGCTGCGCCTCGAGAAGCTTGCCTCGCTTTTCCAGCTTGCCGAGCGCCGCCTCCAGTTCCTCCTCGATGCCCTTGATCGCCCGCTCCATGCGTTCCGGGCCCGCGACGTAGTGGCTGGCCGGAAAAACGTACAGCTCCTGGTCGTCGGTGACGACCTCGCCAGTGAGCGGGTGGAGGGTGGACAACGCCTCGATCTCATCGCCGAACATCTCGATGCGGACGGCGAGCTCCTCGTAGACCGGGAAGATCTCGATGGTGTCGCCGCGCACTCGGAAGGTGCCGCGAGTGAAAGCGATGTCGTTGCGCGTGTACTGGATGTCCACGAAGCGGCGCAGCAACTTGTCGCGCTCGATCTCCTCCCCCGCCCGCAGCCGGACCATCCGGTCGACGTACTCCTGCGGTGTGCCCAGGCCGTAGATGCAGGAAACGGAGGCGACCACGATCACGTCGCGGCGGGTGAGCAGCGAATTCGTCGCCGAGTGGCGTAGCCGCTCCACCTCCTCGTTGATCGAGGAGTCCTTCTCGATATAAGTGTCCGTTTGCGGGACGTACGCCTCCGGCTGGTAGTAGTCGTAGTAGGAGACGAAGTACTCGACGGCGTTGTGCGGAAGCAATTCGCGGAATTCGTTGGCGAGCTGGGCGGCCAGCGTCTTGTTGGGCGCTATGACAAGGGCCGGGCGCTGGAGCCGCTCGATCATCCAGGCGGTGGTCGCCGACTTGCCGGTGCCGGTGGCGCCGAGCAGCACGACATCTTTCTCCCCCGCGGTGATGCGCCGTGCCAGCTCGGAGATGGCCGCTGGCTGATCGCCGCTGGGCTTGTAGGGGCTGACGACCTCGAAGGGCGCCACCTTGCGTTCGATCTCTGTTACGGGCCGCATGAAAACACCGTACGACCCACCACTGACAATGAGCGGGCTTCCAGGTCAGTTCTCTGACGCTCGAGGCGTTCTGCCCGAACTGCTGTCCTGATGCGCGCCGGCTTCGTCATGTGTGCCCGTCACCCGCCGTTCCGTCGTCGAAGCCGGCCGCTTCGACGTACTCCGGCTTGGGGTCCAAAGCGGCGGCGAGGCGGAAGTGGCGACGGGCTTCGTCCTTGCGGCCTGCGCGCTGCAAGGTACGCGCCAGTGCGAAGTGGGCGAAGGCATTGTCCGGTTCGCGCTCCAGGACGATCTGGAACTCCAGTTCGGCGGGGCGCAGTTGGGCGGCGGCGAAGAAGGCCCGGGCACGCAGCAGGCGGGCGGCCGTGTTCTCCGGGTGGACGGCGATGACGGCGTCGAGCAGCTTCACGGCACCGCGCGGATCGCGGGCGGCGAGCAACTGCTCGGCGGCACGGTAGTCGATGAGGTTGGTCTCGGGGCTGCGCTCGGGCACTGCCATCTCCTTACCTTACGTCGCGCTCCAGGGCGTGCATGCACTCCCCGTCGCGATCAACATCGCACCGTAGCAACCGCATTCCCGTCGGCCATTGCTCAACAGATCCATCGGTTTGATTAGCTGACTGCAGTGAGAATGTTGCAGAACGCAACTGCCGCGCCCGGCGCCCAAGCGCCATCGGGCACCCTCTTCAGTCAGGCGGTACCCGCCCGACCGGCCGGCATCCGGAAAGACGCGTCTCCGCCTCGATGCTCACCAGTCAGCCCTCGACGCGCCAATCCGACGTGGTCTCATTACTCTTGATCCAATAGGGACGCACCCCACTTCGGCGCGGATTCACTCAGTCATGCGTGATGACCACGGAACGGAGCGGACCAATGACCAAGCCGGACTGGAACCGACGGCATTTCCTCGGCGCGGCCACCGGGATCGGAACGGGAGCATTCGTAGCGGGGTGCGGTATGCACCCCGGCCGCGCCGAAACGATCCAGGCGATCGCCTCACCACCCCCCATATCCACAGCTGTCACGGCCGAAAACCAGCTGCCCGGCGACGCCGACTGGCACCTGGACCACCGCGGCTCGGACCGTGCCATCGAAGGCTACGCGGACAAAACCGGCGTCCTGCCCGGGGAATCGTTCCGCCTGCATGTCTCCACCACCACCTCAAAGGGCTTTCGAGCCGATGCCTACCGGATGGGCTGGTACGCCGGCGCACAGGCGCGCAAAGTCTGGTCGTCACAGCGCGTGGCGTCGAACGCGCAGCCTATGCCGGCGCCATCCGGTTCAACCCGTACGGTGATGGCCGACTGGCAGCCGAGCGCCGAGATATCGACGCAGGGCTGGCCAGAGGGCTCATACCTGATACGTCTGACCGCGGATTCGGGTGAGCAGCGGTATGTGCCGATAACCGTCCGTTCCCGGATCACCGAGGGCTGCCTGGTGCTGGTCAACTCGGTCGCCACCTGGCAGGCGTACAACACCTGGGGCGGGCACAGCCTGTACCAGGGCCCGGGCGGCTCGTCGGACTACGACAACCGTTCCCTTGCGGTCAGTTGCGACCGCCCGTTCGACGACAACGGCGCACTATTGTTCACCACCTACGAACAGCCCGCGATAGCCCTCGCTGAGCAGCTCGGACTACCGCTCGCGTATGTGACGAGCATGGACATCGACCATGATCCGGGGCTGCTGCGCAGCGCCCACGCCGTGATTTCACTCGGCCACGATGAGTACTGGACACCCGCGATGCGCCAGCGAGTGACAGCAGCCCGTGACGCAGGTACCAACCTGGCGTTCCTGGGTGCTAACGCGTGCTTCCGCCGCATACGCCTGGAGCCGACCCCCGCGGGCAGCCGCCGTCTCATCGTCTGTTACAAGACCGACTGGATGGAAGACCCGATGTACGGCAAGGACGACGCCGCCGTTACCACCGACTGGCGCGAGCCGCCTGGCGCGCATCCCGAGAACTCGATGACGGGCACGCTGTACGAGTCCAATCCGACTTCCGCCGACTATGTGGTCGCCGAGCCTGGCCACTGGCTCTTCGAAGGCACCGGCGTCAAGGCTGGGACCAGCTTCCCCAACCTCGTCGGCACCGAGTACGACCGGGTCAACTCAGGGAAGGACACGCCGCGTCCGATCGAGATCATCGCCCACTCCAAGCTCGTCTGTCGCGGGGTGCGCACCTTCTCGGACTCGGCGTACTACACCACCCGCAGTGGGGCCGGAGTCTTCAACACCGGGACGATGCGCTGGATCGAGTCACTCAAAGGCGACAACAGCCACCGCATCCCGCCGCACACCTCGGACTTCACTCGCCGGGTGACATCCAACCTCTTCCGCGCCTTCGCTGAGGGACCGGCGGGGCACGCGTACCCAGCGAAAGACAATCTGGACACCTACCATCCGTACGAAGGCGATCCCACCTGGTCGAAGCAGAACTTGTGGTGAGCGTTTGCGCCGGGCGCTCAGCAGATCCCTGGCTTCCTCTCACAACCGGCGGGAGCGCACTTGCGGCGCATCCAGCACTCCAGCACTCCAGCACTCCAGCACCGCAGCACCGCAGCACCGCAGCACCGCAGCACCGACGACACGTTCAAGATCGCATGGAGCTGCCGCTGACACTCGCCCCACGTTCACGCAGTTGCTCCCAGACCTTCCTCACCTGCGGTTCGAGCGCGTCCCATGGCCCGTCATTGTCGATCACCAGGTCGGCGACGGCGAGTCGCTGCTCGCGCGTGGCCTGCGCGGTCATCCGGGAGCGGGCCTCGTCGGCGTCCATGCCGCGCCACTGCACCAATCGAGCAAGCTGAGTCTGTGGCGCGGCGTCGACAACCACCACGACGTCGTAGAGCGGCGCGAGACCGTTTTCGGTGAGGAGCGGTACATCGTGGATCACTACGTCGTCGCGCCCCGCCTCGGCCTCCAGCTCGGCGGAACGCCGGCTGACCAGCGGGTGGACGATGGCGTTGAGCGCCTGGAGCCGGTCCTGATCGCCAAAGACGATCGCGCCGAGCTTCGGGCGGTCCAGCGTCCGGTCCGGGCGCAGCACCTCCTCGCCGAATTCGGCGACAACGGCGGCGAGTCCGAGCGTGCCGGGCTCGACGACCTCGCGGGCGATCCGGTCGGCGTCGATGACCAACGCTCCGTACGACGCGAACAGCTCGGACACTGTGCTCTTGCCCGAGCCGATCCCGCCCGTCAAACCCACCGACAGCATGGTCACACCTCCGCTCACCTCGGAACGCCGCCACGCTATCCGATCACCACACTCAGCCCCCGTCGCCCTCCCGTTCTGCCCATTCCGCGAGGAAACGTTCGAACTCAATGCCCAGGTCATCGGCGGTCGGCAGGTCAAGTGGCTCGGCCATCAGGTCCTCTTTGCCCACCGCTCCGACCAGCGCGTCGTACTGAGTCTCCAAGCCACGCACCAAGGTGATCAACTCAGCGTCACCCTCGGTGATCTGGCGGTCGACCTCGGCGCGTATCCGGTGCGCGTCCCTACGCAGCGCGCGCGCCGCGCCCGGCAGCACGAGCCCCGTCGCCGCTGTCACCGCTTCCAAAATCGCCAGAGCAGCGTCCGGATACGGCGAGCGGGACAAGTAATGCGGAACGTGCGCGGCAACCCCCAGCACATCGTGTCCGGCTTCGGACAGCCGCAGTTCGATCAGTGACTCCGCACTCCCGGGCACCTCGGCCTCGTCGAACCAGTTGCGGTGGCCGGGCATCAGATCCGTCCGGTTTCCGTGCGGGGTCAGGCCCACCGGGCGCGTGTGCGGCACACCCATTGGTATCCCATGGAAGTTGATAGCCATGCGTACGCCGAGCCGCTCAACGAGCTCTCGCATCGCCGCTGCGAACCGCTCCCACTCCACATCCGGTTCGGGGCCGGCGAGCACGAGGAAGGGTGTTCCGGTGGCGTCCTGCACCAGATACAGGGCGAGTTCAGGTACATCGTAGGAGACCCAACTGTCACGCCGGAAAGTCATCAGCGGACGGCGTGCGCGATAGTCGACGAGTCGGTCCACGTCGAACCGGGCGACTATGCGGTGCTCCTGGTCGTCGTCACGACTGTCACCGAGGAATTGTGCTACCAGTTGCTTCCCCGCGTCGCCCGCGTCGATGAACCCCTCCATGTGATACAGCAGCACCAGCCCTCCCGCCTGCGCGGTCTCCACCGCGGCCAGGCCTTCCGGCTCGAACTCGTACAACTCCCTTGGATCCTGCACGGTCATCGCCCCTCCGTTTCCTTCCCGTCACCCGGCTTTCTTCCCACCACCCCACCCGGCTTCCTTCCCACCCCACCCGGCGTGCTTCTCACCACTAACGTATGCCCGGGCACTGACATTCCCCTGGAGCCCGCAATCGCTCATGCTGGAGGCACAACGCTGAGGCCCGTCCCCCACATGAGGGGACGGGCCTCAGCGTTCTTACAACGCTACCGTTGCGACATTGCCGTCAGCTCTGGCCTCCGGCCAGCTTCTCGCGGAGCGCGGCGAGCGCCTCGTCCGACGCCAGAGCGCCGGAGTTGTCGTCCGACTCCGAGGAGTACGAGCCGCCACCAGCACCGCCCTGCGGGGCAGCGGCCCCGCCCACCTCGGCCGCAGCCTCGGCGTCAGCCTCACGGGACTTGATGACCTGCGCCTGGTGCGCCTCGAAGCGCTGCTGCGCCTCGGCGTACTGGCGCTCCCACTCCTCGCGCTGCTTCTCAAAGCCAGGCAGCCAGTCGTTGGCCTCCGGGTCGAAGCCCTCTGGGTAGATGTAGTTGCCCTGGTCGTCGTAGGAGGCGGCCATGCCGTACAGCGTCGGGTCGAACTCGACGGTGGTCGGCTCGGGGCCGAATGCCTCGTTGGCCTGCTTCAGCGACAGGCTGATGCGACGGCGCTCGAGATCGATGTCGATGACCTTGACGAAGATCTCGTCGTTGACCTGGACGACCTGCTCCGGGATCTCCACGTGACGCTCGGCCAGCTCGGAGATGTGCACCAGCCCCTCGATGCCCTCGTCCACGCGGACGAACGCACCGAACGGAACGAGCTTGGTGACCTTGCCCGGGACGACCTGGCCGATCTGGTGGGTGCGGGCGAACTGCTGCCACGGGTCTTCCTGGGTCGCCTTCAGGGACAAGGAGACACGCTCGCGGTCCATGTCGACGTCCAGAACCTCGACCGTGACCTCCTGGCCGACCTCGACGACCTCGGACGGGTGGTCGATGTGCTTCCAGGACAGTTCGGAGACGTGCACCAGACCGTCGACGCCGCCGAGGTCGACGAACGCACCGAAGTTGACGATCGAGGAGACAACTCCGGAGCGGACCTGGCCCTTCTGCAAGGTGGTGAGGAAAGTCTGGCGGACCTCGCTCTGAGTCTGCTCGAGCCAGGCGCGGCGGGAAAGGACCACGTTGTTGCGGTTCTTGTCCAGCTCGATGATCTTCGCCTCGAGTTCCTTGCCGACGTACGGCTGCAGGTCGCGGACGCGGCGCATCTCCACGAGCGAGGCGGGGAGGAAGCCTCGCAAACCGATGTCGAGGATGAGACCGCCCTTGACGACCTCGATGACGGTACCGGTGACGATGCCGTCTTCTTCCTTGATCTTCTCGATCGTGCCCCAGGCACGCTCGTACTGAGCGCGCTTCTTGGACAGGATCAGGCGCCCCTCCTTGTCCTCCTTCTGGAGAACCAGCGCCTCGATCTCGTCGCCGACCGCGACGACCTCGTTCGGGTCGACGTCGTGCTTGATCGAGAGCTCGCGGGAGGGAATAACGCCCTCGGTCTTGTAACCGATGTCGAGCAGGACCTCGTCCCGGTCGACCTTCACGATGACGCCGTCGACGATGTCGCCGTCGTTGAAGTACTTGATCGTTTCGTCGATCGCGGCGAGGAAGGCATCCTCGGAACCGATGTCGTTGACCGCCACCTGCGGGGTGGTACGGGGGGCCTCGGTGCTGCTCGTCATTAGGGAAAGGACTCCGGTGCGGACAATAAGTCGTAGGTACTGCTACGCCGGGAGCCCGTATCGCTTCTGCCGATTCCGGACAGCTTCGAAGCGAGAAGTCCGAGATATGGAATCTTCGGTGTCGCCTCAACAACCGAGGGGTCTGCAACAGATGCGAGCGCAGCCTGCTCGGTCCGAGGTGCGCAGGCCCGCAGCGCAACTTGTAGCATACGGGGACAGCCGGGCATGGTCAATGCGCGAAGGCCTCACCCTGGACGGATCGGACATATCGCTCCATGTCCGGCATGTCAGCTGATCGCCGCTCGCCGATCCGACGAAGAGAGTACGACGACCGCCACGATGATCCAAGATGCCATGTCGGACGGAGTCCACGAAGGGGCCGCCGCTGAACCGGCAGAACAGCCGCAGGCGACGCGGCGCAGCGCCGACACTACGGAAAGCAGCCGTGCAAGCCGCAGCTGGTGGGACCGGAACGCGGACGAGTACCAGTCCGAGCACGGAGCGTTCCTGGGCGACAACCGCTTCGTGTGGGGCCCGGAGGGGCTCGACGAAGAGGACGCCAGGCTGCTGGGCCCGGCCGCACGGCTTGCCGGCCGGACAGTGCTCGAGATCGGTGCCGGGGCAGCGCAGTGTTCGCGTTGGCTGGCGGCACAGGGCGCACGACCGATCGCGCTCGACCTGTCACATCGGCAGCTGCTGCATGCGCGGCGGATCGGCGCGGGATTCCCGCTGATACAGGCCGACGCAGGAGAGCTGCCGTTCACCGATGGCTCCTTCGACCTGGCGTGCTCGGCATACGGCGGGGTGCCGTTCGTAGCGGATTCCGGGCGGGTGATGCAAGAGGTGCACCGGGTGCTACGGCCCGGCGGGCGCTGGGTGTTCTCAGTGACGCACCCGGTGCGCTGGGCGTTCCCTGACGAGCCGGGCCCCGAAGGGCTGACGGCAATCTCCTCGTACTTCGACCGCACACCGTACGTGGAAGAAGATCGTGCGGGCTGCGCTGTATATATAGAGCACCACCGCACCCTGGGTGACCGGGTACGAGAGATCGCGGCCGCCGGGTTCCGACTGGTGGATCTCGTAGAACCGGAGTGGCCTCAGTGGAACGAGCAGGAGTGGAGTGGCTGGTCCCCGCTGCGCGGGGCGCTGCTGCCGGGCACTGCGATCTTCGTCTGCGACCGGGAGTGACGGAAAGAGCCCAGCGGCAGCTGGGCCCTGTCCGGCCCTAGTGCGCGGCGGACTCCCAATCCGTACCGACGCCCACCGACACATCCAGCGGAGCACTCAGCGGATACGCACCAGCCATCTCGCGCCGCACGACCTCCTCGACCGCATCGCACTCACCCGGTGCGATCTCCAGCACGATTTCGTCGTGCACCTGAAGCAGCATGCGCGACCGCAACCCCTCCTTCGCCAAAGCAGCATCAACCCGCAGCGTCGCGATCTTGACAATATCCGCGGCCGAACCCTGGATCGGCGCGTTCAACGCCATCCGCTCGGCCATCTCACGCCGCTGCCGGTTGTCGCTGGTCAGATCCGGCAGATAGCGGCGCCGACCCAGCAAAGTCTCGGTGTAACCCCTCGCCCGGGCCTCCCCCACGACCCGGTGCAAATAATCCCGCACCCCGCCGAACCGCTCAAAGTAAATGTCCATCAAACTCCGCGCCTCATCAGGGGTGATGCTCAGCTGCTGCGACAGACCGAACGCCGAAAGTCCGTAAGCCAAGCCATACGACATCGCCTTGATACGGCGGCGCATCTCCGCGTCCACCGCCTCCCTGGCCACACCGAAGACCTGCGAGGCGACCGTGTCATGCAGATCCTCACCCGAGGCGAACGCCGCGATCAGCCCCTCGTCCTCCGACAGATGAGCCATCACCCGCAGCTCGATCTGGCTGTAGTCGACAGTCATCAGCGACTCGAAGCCCTCACCGACCACGAACCCCCGCCGGATCGCCCGTCCCTCATCGGTGCGCACCGGAATATTCTGCAGATTGGGATCGGTCGACGACAGTCGGCCTGTCGCCGCCACCGTCTGCTGAAACGTAGTGTGGATCCGTCCATCCGGCGCGATCGTCTTGATCAGGCCCTCCACCGTCGACCGCAGCCGAGCCTGCTCACGATGGCGCAGCATGATCACCGGCAGCTCGTGATCACTCTGCGCCGCGAGCCACGCCAAAGCGTCAGCATCCGTCGTGTAACCCGTCTTCGTCCGCTTCGTCCTCGGCAGCCCCAACTCACCGAACAGCACCTCCTGCAGTTGCTTCGGCGAACCCAAATTGAACTCGTGACCCACCGCACGGTGCGCCTCCGACACTGCCTGCTGCACCGCCCCAGCGAACTGCTGCTCCAGCCGCTCCAACCACTCACGATCCGCAGCGATCCCATGGCGCTCCATCCGCGCAAGCAGCGCCGACGTCGGCAGCTCCACATCACGCAACAGCCCCAGCGCACCGTCCTGGTCAAGACGGCCGGCAAACGCATCACTGAGGTCGAGGACCGCACGCGCCTGCAGCATCAAAGCATCCGCTTCGGCCTTTTCATCCATGCCGAACGCCAACTGACCGTCCTCACCACCGGCAGGGGCCAGCTCATTGCCGAGATACTCCACCGACAGTGTGTCCAGCGCGAAAGAACGCCGCCCCGGCTTGATCAAATAAGCCGCCAGCGCCGTGTCCATCGACACTCCGCCCACTGACCAACCGTGCTCGGCAAACACCCGCATCACGCCCTTGGCGTTGTGCAGCACCTTGGGACGCTCCGGATCCGCGATCCACGCCGCGAACGCCTTCTCATCCTCCTCACCCAGCTCCGCCGGATCGAACCACACGGCCGGGCCCGCACCACTCGCCAGCGCAATCTCGCTCACACTGCCCGCACCCAGACCCCACGCGTCAACAATGGCCACACCCAACACACCCACCGCATGCCGCTCCAGCCAACCCGGCAACTCCCCCACGCCGAGCAACTGCCCATTGACCAACACCCCCTCGCCAGCAGCTGACGACTCCTCCTGCTCGTCGGCACCCGGATCAGCTGCATACAGCCGCTCCCGGAAATTCGGATGCCGGAACTCCAGTACATCAAGCACCACATCCAGCGCCGCCCGGTCATACGGCTCACGGGCAAGAGCCTCAAGCTCCGTCGACAACTCGACATCCCGCACCAGCTCCGTCAACCGCCGGTTCAACTTCACCGACTCCAGATGCTCACGCAGATTCTGCCCAACCTTCCCCTTGACCTCGTCAACCCGCTCTACCAACCCTTCGAACGACCCGAACTGCATGACCCACTTCGCGGCCGTCTTCTCCCCCACGCCCGGAATCCCAGGCAAATTATCCGAAGAGTCACCACGCAGTGCTGCGAAATCCGGGTACTGGCCCGGCGAGAGCCCGTACTTCTCCTCGACCTTCGCCGGAGTGAACCGCGTCAGCTCCGAGACTCCCTTTGTCGGATACAGCACCGTCACGTCATCCGTCACCAACTGCAGACAGTCGCGATCCCCCGTGACGATCAGCACCTCGAAACCGGCCGCAGCCGCCCGCGTCGCCAGCGTCGCGATGACATCATCCGCCTCGAACCCATCGACAGCGAAACGCCGCACCCGCATCGCGTCCAGCAGCTCACCGATCAATCCCACCTGACTGCGGAACTCATCCGGAGTCTTCGACCGCGTCCCCTTGTATTCCGGATACTCGTCGAACCGCCACGTCTTGCGAGACACATCGAACGCCACCGCAAGATGCGTCGGCTGCTCGTCACGCAACGTGTTCGCCAGCATCGAGGCGAACCCATAGACCGCATTCGTCGGCTGGCCCGTGGCCGTACTGAAGTTCTCCATCGGCAGCGCATAGAACGCCCGATACGCCAAAGAATGCCCATCCAACAGCAGCAGCCGCCCCCCCTTCCTCACCTCGGAGTCGGTCACTGCGGTCGCCTTCGATGCCTTAACTGCCACGCTCCCGATCCTGCCATGGACCACTGACAACTACCGCCCCCATGACACACACGGGCACCGCGCAGCTGCGCTCCTTTGTCCGCCCCGCCGCGCCCGGGAGTGCCTCCCTCCCCCTGCCTGTGCCTGCGGCGGGAGGCGCCCCCTGAAGGCAGGAGGAGGCTGATGTTGCAGTCGCCCGTTCTCACGCTCCACAGCCGGCTTGTCGTGCCGGAAGCGCGCCCCTCAACCGGAGTCTCGGCCTCCTACTCCGCGTACTCACGTGCGTCGCTCACTGCCAGTGCAGCGTGGCAGGATTCAGACACCACGAGCACTCACACGGGCATGCGAACGCCGAAGGGGACCAAGATGGCACGCAAACCCCCCACCACAGACCCAATCCAGGACGCACCCGACATCAGCCCCCCACAGCACTCAGCTGCCGGACTCCCCGCTATCGGGCACGCCCTCGACATCGCCCAACAACAAATGGGCGCGCGACGCACCGCGCTCACCCTGCTCAAAGTCAATCAGAAGAACGGCTTCGACTGCCCCGGCTGCGCCTGGCCCGAACCCGGCAAACGCCACCGCGCCGAATTCTGCGAAAACGGCGCCAAAGCCGTCGCCGAAGAAGCCACCCTCCGCCGCATCACACCCGAATTCTTCGCCACGCACTCCGTCGCCGAACTCGCCCAGCGCAGCGGCTACTGGCTCGGCCAACAAGGCCGCCTCACCCAGCCGATGTACCTCGCCGAAGGCGCCGACCACTACACCCCCGTGTCATGGAAGCAAGCCTTCGACATCATCGCCGAAGAACTCACCTCCCTCACCTCCCCCGACGAAGCCATCTTCTACACCTCTGGCCGCACCAGCAATGAAGCCGCCTTCGTCTACCAACTCTTCGCCCGCGAATTCGGCACCAACAACCTGCCCGACTGCTCCAACATGTGCCATGAATCCTCCGGATCCGCACTCAACGAAACGATCGGCATCGGCAAAGGCAGCGTCCTCCTCGAAGACCTCTACCACGCCGACCTGATCATCATCGCAGGACAAAACCCCGGCACCAACCACCCCCGCATGCTCACCGCCCTCGAAAAAGCCAAAACCCAGGGCGCAAAAATCGTCAGCATCAACCCGCTCCCCGAAGCCGGCCTTCAACGCTTCAAAAACCCCCAAACCGCACGCGGACTCGCCGGCACCGGCACCCCCCTCTCCGACATCTTCCTCCAAATCCGCATCGGCGGCGACCAAGCCCTCTTCCGCGCCCTGAACCAACTACTCCTCGAAGCAGAAGAAACAACCCCCGGCAGCACACTCGACCACACATTCATCAACGAACACACCCACAGCTTCGAAGAATTCGCCACCACAGCCCGCGCCACTGACTGGAACGACGTACTCCGCGCCACCGGCCTCACCCGCCAGGACATCAAAAAACTACACAACATGACCCTGCACGCCAACAGCATCATCGTCTGCTGGGCCATGGGCCTCACCCAACACAAACACGCCGTCGCCACCATCAAAGAAGTCGTCAACTACCTACTACTACGCGGCAACATCGGGCGACCCGGCGCCGGCCTATGCCCCGTACGCGGACACAGCAACGTCCAAGGCGACCGCACCATGGGCATCTTCGAACGCCCCGAACCCGCCTTCCTCAACGCCCTCGAAAAAGAATTCGGCTTCACACCGCCCCGCAAACACGGACTCGACGTCGTTCGCTCCATCCGTGCACTCCGCGACGGGCAAGCCAAAATCTTCTTCGCCCTCGGCGGCAACTTCGTCGCCGCCACCCCCGACACCCACACCACCGAAAACGCAATGCGTCGCGCCCGGCTCACCGTCCACGTCTCCACAAAACTCAACCGCTCACACATCATCACTGGAACCCGCGCCCTCATCCTCCCCACCCTCGGCCGCACCGAAAAAGACATCCAAGCCACAGGCGAACAATTCGTCACCGTCGAAGACTCCATGGGTATGGTCCACGCATCTCGCGGAAACCTCCAACCCGCCGACCCCCAACTCCTCTCCGAAACCGCCATCATCTGCCGCCTCGCCCACGCCGTACTCGGGCCCAACAGCACCACCCCCTGGCAGCAATTCGAAACCAACTACGACCACATCCGCGACCGCATCGCCCGCGTCGTCCCCGGCTTCGACAACTTCAACACCAAAGCCCGCCACCCCGACGGCTTCACCCTCCCCCACCCGCCCCGCGACGAACGCCGCTTCCTCACCACCACCGGCAAAGCCAACTTCACCGCCGCCCCCATCGAATACCCCCACGTCCCCGAAGGCCGTCTCCTCCTCCAAACTCTCCGCTCACACGACCAGTTCAACACCACCATTTACGGCCTCGACGACCGCTACCGCGGCATCAAAGGCGGCCGCCGCGTCATCCTCATCCACCCCGAGGACGCCACCGCCGCCGGACTCGCCGACGGCACCTACACCGACATCATCAGCGAATGGACCGACGGCACCGAACGCCGTGCAAAAGCGTTCCGCGTCGTCCACTACCCCACCACACGCGGCTGCACAGCCGCCTACTACCCCGAAACCAACGTCCTGGCCCCCCTCGACCACACCGCCGACACCAGCAACACCCCTGCCACCAAATCGATCATCATCCGCCTCGAACCTACACATGACCAGACGCACTCAGTCACCACTCCCACGACCACCTGAACGCCTGAACGCCTGACAAGACGGCATACGCCTGAGACCCCAACGCAGACCGAAAACACAAGACGATCGGAGCCAACCCATGGGCGAACACCACACCACCACATTCCCCCCAGAAATCATCGAAAAGTGGTCCAACCTCGGCATCGACCTCCCTACCCTCTTCTCTGCCGGACACCTCGGCTCTCGCATGGGTATCCACATCATCCAAGCCTCACCGGAACGCGTCATCGGCACCATGCCCGTCGAAGGCAACACCCAGCCTTACGGCCTCCTCCACGGCGGAGCCTCCGCCGTACTCGCCGAAACCCTCGGCTCCATCGGCGCAATGATGCACTGCGGCCCTCACCAAATCGCCGTCGGCGTCGACCTCAACGCCACCCACCACCGCGGCATCCGCTCCGGACTCGTCACTGGCACCGCCACCCCCCTCCACCGCGGCCGCACCAGCGCCACCTACGAAATCGTCATCACCGATGAACAAGATCGACGCATCTGCTCCGCCCGCCTCACCTGCATGCTCCGACCCGCCTCACCCACCGGTTCATCCACCACAGAAGCCAGTTCACCCACGGAAGCGAGTTGACCAAGAACGTCTCAAGAACTCGCCGACTCCGGACCCACCTCATCAATAACCGCCTGCGCCACCTGCTGCATCGACATCCGCCGATCCATCGACGTCTTTTGAATCCACCGGAACGCCGCCGGCTCACTCAACCCATACTTCATCTGCAACATGCTCTTCGCACGATCCACCAGCTTGCGCGTCTCCAACCGCTGCGACAGATCCGCGATCTCCCCCTCCAACGCCCGCAGCTCGGCATAGCGCGAGACAGCCATCTCAATCGCCGGAACAAGATCACTCTTGCTGAACGGCTTGACCAAATACGCCATCGCACCCGCATCCCGCGCCCGCTCAACAAGATCACGCTGCGAAAACGCGGTGAGCATCAACACCGGCGCAATGTGCTGCTTGGCAATCCGCTCAGCAGCGGAGATTCCATCCAGCACGGGCATCTTTACATCCAAGATCACCAAATCGGGCCGATACTCCCCAGCCAGCTCCACAGCCCGCTCCCCGTCCCCAGCCTCACCAA
Source organism: Streptomycetaceae bacterium (assembly GCA_019243445.1). Lineage (GTDB taxonomy): Bacteria > Actinomycetota > Actinomycetes > Streptomycetales > Streptomycetaceae > Streptantibioticus_B. Next base: position 42,068 of record JAFAUH010000071.1, read on the forward strand.
CAACGGAGTACCCCTCCTCCTCCAGCATCTCCTTGAGGTCGAGCCGGATCAGCGCCTCATCCTCAGCGATGACCACGCGAGTGGTCTGCGGAGGTATGTGCGACTGCTCTCCGAGGGGGGCGGGGGACTCGTCGGGGGCGCTCACGGTGCTCCTCGCGGGTTGGGCGGACGTGCATGCACGAGCCTACCGATGTCGTGTAAGTTTGAGTCACGGAAGGGATCCAGTATCCTTCACTTCGAAGGCCCCGGTAGCCCAACTGGCAGCAGGCAATGGATTCAAAACCCATACAGTGTCGGTTCGAATCCGACCCGGGGCACTTCCCTTCCGTTCCAAGGTCGACTTCCACTTGGTGATCTTCATCATTGCGAGCGAACGTCCCTTCGACTCCCCCATGAGATCGACTCCCCAAGCAGAGTCGATCTCATGTGCGACCTTGCAACACGCAAACGCGCACTCTCGTTTGTGAGCCAAGGACACAGCCTCCACTCAGTCAGCAGCAGACGGACATCTCGCGAGCCGTCATTCGGCTTGACGCGGCGGCCGGACATGATCTCATCGTCGCTGGTGGTGGCGATGTTGACGATACCGAGGTCCACACCCCTCCGCTCCGAGGAAGCCATTCCTCCCGGGGCTGAAGTGAAGCCCCGGGCCTCCTGGCTGGAAACCGGTTGATGGTATGAGGACGGGTCATCCGTGGGGTAGGGGGACGGTGCTGGTGTTCGGGGCGTGGGGTGGGGTGCGGGGGGTGGGTGTGTGGAGACCGAAGGTGGTGAAGGCAGTGCGTTCGGGGAGGGGGTAGATGGTTTCGCCGGCGATGGAGTTGAGGATGACGGCGGAGCGCCAGGCACCGAGTCCGAGATCGGGAGTGCCGATGCCATGGGTGTGGAGTTCGGCGTTTTGGACGTGGATGGCGCCTTGGATGGAGGGGTCGAGAATGAGGCGGTGTTGGTTGTCGATGCGGGGGCGCCCTGCGGAGTCGCGGCGTAGGTAGGGGTCGAGAGGGGCGAGGAGGGGTTCAATGGGGCGTTGACGGTAGCCGGTGGCGAGGATGATTGCGTTGGTGGTGAGGCGGGATTGAGTTCCTTGTTGGGTGTGTTCGAGATGGAGTTCGACACGATTGGTTCCCATGCGTCCTGCGGTGCGGACGGAGACGCCGGGGGTGAGGGTGACGTCGGGCCAGTTGGACTCGCCGGCTTCGGTTGTCAGTGTGCGCTGGTACAACTCTTCATGGATGGCGTTGATGGTGTTGTGGTCGATGCCTTTGTGGAGTTGCCATTGTTGGGGAAGGAGGTGATCGCGTACGGGTTCGGGGAGCGCGTGGAAGTAGCGGGTGTAGTCGGGGGTGAAGTGTTCGAGACCGAGTTTGCTGTATTCCATGGGTGCGAAGGCGGGAGTGCGGCCGATCCAGGTGATGCCTTCGTGGCCCGGGGGGCGGTGGCGGAGCAGGTCGAGGAAGATTTCGGCGCCTGATTGTCCGGTTCCGACGATGGTGATGTGGGGGGTGGTGAGGAGATGTTCGCGGTGGTGGAGATAGTCGGCGGAGTGGAGTACGGGGACGGTGGGGGCGTCGGCGAGGGGGCGTAGGGGTTCGGGTACGTAGGGGGCGGTGCCTATGCCGATGGCGATGTTGCGGGTGTAGGTGCGGCCGAGGGCTTTTGCTTGGCCGTCCAGGTCGAGTTGGGTGAAGTCGATTTCGAAGTAGGCGTGTTCAGGATTCCAGCGGACGGCATCGATTTGGTGGTTGAAGTGGCAGTGGGGCAGGGATTCGGCTACCCAGCGGCAGTAGGCGTCGTATTCGGTGCGGGGTATGTGGAAGCGTTCGGCGAAGTAGAAGGGGAAGAGGCGGTTGTGGTTTTTGAGGTATGCCAGGAATGACCAGGGGCTGGTGGGGTCGACAAGGGTAACGAGGTCGGCGAGGAAGGGGACTTGGAGAGTGGTGCCTTCGATGAGGATCCCTGGGTGCCAGTGGAATGTGGGGCGTTGGTCGTAGAAGGCGGTGTGTAGGTGGGAGGTGGTGTCGGCCAGGGCGGCGAGGGAGAGGTTGAAGGGGCCGATACCGATACCGAGGAGGTCGAGGGGTTGAGTGGGGGTGTTGGTCATCGGGGAATGGTTCTTTCCAGTTGAGTTGCGGTTGCGGTTGCGGTTGCGGTTGCGGTTGCGGTTGCGGTTGCGGTTGTTGTGGTGATTGTTGCGGCTGCTGTTTCGGTGACGATTTTGAGGAGGGAGGTGAGGTCGTCGTGGTGTGTGGCGGGGTTGAGAAGGGTGGCTTTGAGCCAGAGTTGGCCGCAGGCGTAGGCACGGCCGAGTACGGCGGTGCCGTTGGTGATGAGGGTGCGCCGGATGGTGGCGACGTGGGCATCGGTGGCATGAGTGGGGCGGAAGAGGACGGTGCTGATGGTGGGGCGAGTGTGCAGAGTGAGGTCGGGGTGGTGTTCGACGAGGTCGGCAAGGTGTTGAGCGGCGGTGCAGACGCGGTCGACGATGTCGCCGAGTCCTTGTCGGCCGAGGGCGCGGAGGGTGACGGCGATTTTGAAGATGTCGGGGCGGCGGGTAGTGCGCAGGGAGCGGCCGAGGAGATCGGGGAGTCCGGCGTCGGTGTCGTCGTGGGCGTTGAGGTAGGCGGCGTGGGTGCGCAGGGGGTGGAGGGTGGTGGTGTCGGGGACGGCGAGTAGACCTGCGGCGATGGGTTGCCAGCCGAGTTTGTGCAGGTCGAGGGTGACGGATGTGGCGGATTGGATTCCGTCGAGGAGACGGTGTCGGTGGTTGCTGAAGAGGAGAGGGCCGCCATAGGAGGCGTCGATGTGGAGTTCGGCGGCATGGGCGGTGGTGACGTCGGCGAGGTGGGGTATGGGGTCGATGGCGCCGGTGTCGGTGGTACCTGCGGTGGCGACGACGATGGTGGGACCGGGGAGTTGGCTGAGTGCGTTGTCGAGGGTGGTGGGGTCGAGGATTCCGTCGGGAGCGGGGAGGGTGAGGGGGGCGGGGAGTCCGAGGAGCCAGGCGGCGCGGTGGATGCTGTGGTGGGCGGTGTCGGCGCACACGATGTGGATGTTGGGTGTTCCGGTGGCGCGGGCGCGTTCTCTGGCGAGCAGGAGGGCGAGGTGGTTGGAGTCGGTGCCGCCTGTGGTGACCAAGGCGTCGGGGGTGGGGAGGTTGGGATAGACGAGAGCGGCGAGGGTGGCAGTGGTGTCGGTTTCGAGGATGGAGGCGGCGGGAGCTTGATCCCAGGAGTCCATGGAGGGGTTGAGGGTGCTCACGGCGAGGTCGGCGGCGACGGCGAGGGCGAGCGGGGGGCAGTGGAGGTGGGCGAGGCAGTGGGGTTCTGCGGGGTCGGCGGCGCCTTCTGCGAGGGCGCGGACGAGAGTGTTGAGGGCTTCGTCGGCTCCGCTGCCGGTTTCGGGGAGTATGGGGGCGGTGGCGTGCCGTAGGTGTGTGGTGACGTGTTGAGGTCCGCCGGGTGGGATGGGGCCGCGGCGAGTTGTGGCGCCTTCGGTGAGGGCGGTGAGCACGGTGTCGAGGAGGGGGCGTAGGTGGTTGGGGCCTGTGGCGCCTCCGGCAAGGGCAGGGGGGTCGCCGGCCGCGGGGTTTTCGGTGGTGTCCGTGGTCGGCATGGGGAGGGCGTCCTTTGGATGGTGCGGTGTGTGGGGAGGAGTTGCGGGATTGGCGGGGGTGCCTCTGCTAAAGGCGGTGACGCGGTGTAGGCGTCTTCAAGTGTTGTGGGTATGTGGCTGGTGCATGCGCGAGTGGAGCGATGTCGACCCGAAAGTGGTACTGAGGTGGGCGTGTTCAGTGGATGGCGCGTACTGTAATGACCTTGTCGGCGAGGAGGTGGGGCAGCGGGCGGTGTTCTGGACTGCATGTCGGCTCCCCTGATGGGTGTTGGCCGTACCCTCGTAGGTGAGGAGGGAGGCGTCGTGTCCCGTCAGGTCTCGTCTGCAGAGCGTCCCGTGGAGCGGGGTTTCCCGCATCTGGAGGTGGTCCACGCTTCTTTGACTGCCTTGTACAGGCGCCTTTCGTATGACACGATCAGCGCTTTCGCGGTGAGTGTCATGCCTGATGAGGTGCGCATATTGCCGCAGGCCAATGTCTATCTCGGCACTCAGCAGGTGGCTCACACCATTGTGCAGCACATGCGGCTTCCTGATGCCCGCGTGATCGTCGCGTTCCGCGACATGGTGCATGCGGGCAATGTGGAGTTGGCTGCGGGCCCCGAGTATTTCATTGAACTCAATGAGCGTTTCAAGTACGACCGCCGGGACATTGGCGCGGCCCTCGCGCATGAGATCATGCACGTGTATCTGCATCGACTCGGTCTTGGTTTCTCCAGTACCCGTGACAATGAGATTCTCACTGATACTGCCGCTGCTTATCTGGGCACGGGTTGGCTGCTGCTCGACGCGTACCGTGAGGAGAGCAGTGTGCGTGGTGACAAGCTGGTGCGCTCTGCGTTCAAGCTGGGTTATCTCACCCCCGAGGAATTCGGCTATGTGCTTGCCAAGCGGGCGCTTGTCTGGGGCGATGACATCGAGGCGTGGTTCTCCAGTCCTGAGGCTCGTGACGCCTACCGGACGGGGTTGCGGCGGGCGCAAGAGGATTTGCGCCGACCGCCGTTGTTGCGGTCGAGTTGGGCGAGTCGCCGCCGTTATGCTGCCGACCGTCGCTTCGTTCAGTGGCAGTGGCGCACTGGCGCTGGGTCGCCGTTGATACGGCCTTGCGGTGATTATGCCTTTGAGGGCGGCTCTCAGTTGCGGGTGGCGTTTCCGTGCCCGACGTGTCATCAGCGCGTACGCGTACCGGTGCGGGGGAAGCTGACTGCCCGGTGCACGGTGTGCCGCACCGAATTCGAGTGCGATACATGAATGGCTGCCTTTTGATCACCGTAACGCGACGGCGTCTGCTCCCGGTCGGGGATGGCAGACGCCGTTCATCCGCTCTCCACACCCGGCGAATTCAGTTGGCTGAACAGCAGGGTGTGGGCGGAGTATGTGATTGTCGGTCAGGCCGCAAGGGAACGGTCGGTCGGCCGGATTGGGGCGGGCAGGGCGCTTGCGCCTGTCAGGTAGCGGTCCACGGCGCGCGCAGCCGAGCGGCCTTCGGCGATCGCCCAGACGATGAGTGACTGGCCGCGGCCCGCGTCCCCAGCAACGAAGACACCCTTGACGTTGGTGGCGAAGTCGCTGTCGCGGGCGATGTTGCCGCGCACGTCGAGTTCGAGACCGAGCTGTGCGACCAGGCCGTTGTTCTGGTCGGTGCCGGTGAAGCCCATGGCGAGCGTCACCAGTTGGGCTGGGATTTTGCGTTCGGTGCCGGGCTTCGGCTCGAATTTCCCGTCCTTGAACTCGACTTCGACCAGGTGCAGGAATTGCACGTTCCCGTCCTCATCGCCTTCGAAGTGTGTGGTGTTGACTGAGTAGACGCGCTCGCCGCCCTCCTCGTGCGCGGAGGTGACCTTGTAGGTCATCGGGTAGGTCGGCCAGGGCTGGTGGCCAGGTCGCTCGTCGGATGGCCGTGGCATGATCTCCAGTTGGGTGACGGAGGCTGCGCCTTGGCGGTGGGCGGTGCCCACGCAGTCCGCGCCGGTGTCGCCGCCGCCGATGACCACGACGTGCTTGCCCTCAGCTGAGATCGGGGGGGTGATGTAGTCACCCTCTTGGACTTTGTTGGACAGTGGCAGGTACTCCATCGCCTGGTGGATGCCGCCCAGGTCGCGGCCCGGCACCGGCAGGTCGCGGGCAGTGGTGGCACCGGCCGCAATGATGATGGCGTCGTAGCGTCTGCGCAGCGCTGCGGCCTCCAGATCCCGGCCGATCTCAATGCCGGTGCGGAACTTGGTGCCCTCTGCGCGCATCTGCTCGATGCGCCGGTTGATGTGGCGTTTTTCCATCTTGAACTCGGGGATGCCGTAGCGCAGCAGACCGCCGATGCGGTCGGCGCGTTCGTAGACGGCGACGGTGTGACCGGCGCGGGTCAGCTGTTGGGCTGCTGCGAGTCCGGCTGGCCCTGAGCCGATGATGGCGACTGTCTTGCCCGAGAGCCGTTCAGGTGGCTGCGGGGTGACATCTCCGGTCTCCCATGCTTTGTCGACGATGGTGACCTCGACGTTTTTGATGGTGACTGGCGGCTGGTTGATGCCGAGGACGCAGGCGGTTTCGCACGGGGCGGGGCACAACCGCCCGGTGAATTCCGGGAAGTTATTGGTGGCGTGCAGTCGCTCGCTCGCTGCTTTCCAGTCGTCGCGCCAGGCGTAGTCGTTCCACTCGGGGATCAAGTTTCCCAGGGGGCAGCCGTTGTGGCAGAAGGGGATGCCGCAGTCCATGCAGCGCCCTGCCTGCTTGCTGATGATCGGCAGCAGGGAACCGGGGACGTAGACTTCGTTCCAGTCCTTGACCCGTTCCTCGACGGGTCGGGACGTGGCGACCTCACGCCCGCTGGTCAGGAAGCCCTTCGGGTCAGCCATGTGCCGCCTCCATCATTTTCTGAGTGGTCTCGGACTCCGAGAGTCCGGCTCGCTCGGCGGCGTCCTTGGCGGCGAGCACTGCCTTGTAGTCGCTTGGCATGATCTTGCCGAAGCGGTCGACATTGGTGTGCCAGTCGGCGAGGAGCGCCTCGGCGACGGTGGATCCGGTCTCCTCATGGTGGCGGTGCACCACGTCGTGCAGCCACTGCTTGTCGCTCTCTTCGAGCTCCTCGACGCCGACCATGCCGGTGTTGACGTTGTCCGAGTGGAGGTCGAGGACATAGGCGATACCGCCGGACATGCCGGCCGCGAAGTTGCGTCCGGTCTCGCCGAGCACTACCGCGCGTCCGCCGGTCATGTATTCGCAGCCGTGGTCACCGACGCCTTCGGCCACCACTGTGGCACCGGAGTTGCGGACGCAGAAGCGTTCGCCGACCCGGCCGCGCAGGAACAGCTCACCGCCGGTGGCGCCATACGCGAGGGTGTTGCCCGCGATGGTGGAGTATTCGGCGAGGTGGTTCGCCCCGCGGTCCGGACGGACGATGATGCGACCGCCTGACAGGCCCTTTCCGACGTAGTCGTTGGCGTCGCCTTCCAGGCGCAGCGTGACGCCTTTGGGGAGGAATGCGCCGAACGATTGGCCGGCCGAGCCGGTGAAGGTGAAGTCAATGGTGTCGTCGGGCAGGCCTGCGCCGCCGTACCGCTTGGTCACCTGGTGGCCGAGCATCGTACCGACGGTGCGGTTGATGTTGCGGATCGCCAGTTGGGCGCGGATCGGGGTACCGCTTTCCAGTGCGTCGGCGGCGAGTTTGATCAGTTCTTTGTCGAGTGCTTTGTCCAGGCTGTGGTCTTGGGTGGTGACTTGGTGGCGGACGGCGTGTTGCGGCAGGTCCGGCACATGCAGGAGCGGGGCGAGGTCGAGGCCCTGCGCTTTCCAGTGCTGCACGGCGCGGCTGGTGTCGATCAACTCGGCGTGGCCGACGGCCTCCTCGATGGAGCGGAAGCCAAGTTCGGCGAGGAGCTCGCGGACCTCTTCGGCGATGAATTCGAAGAAGTTGATGACGAATTCGGCCTTGCCGTTGAACCGCTCGCGCAGTACCGGATTTTGGGTAGCGATGCCGACTGGGCAGGTGTCCAGGTGGCATACGCGCATCATCACGCAGCCGGATACCACCAGCGGGGCGGTGGCGAAGCCGAACTCCTCGGCGCCGAGGAGTGCGGCGACGATCACGTCTCGGCCGGTCTTCAGCTGTCCGTCGGTCTGTACGACGATGCGGTCGCGCAGGCCGTTGAGGAGCAGTGTCTGTTGGGTCTCGGCGAGGCCGAGCTCCCAGGGGCCGCCTGCGTGCTTGAGGGAGGTGAGTGGGGAGGCGCCGGTACCGCCGTCGTGGCCGGAGATCAGCACGACGTCGGCATGGGCTTTGCTCAC
>JAFAUH010000292.1 GCA_019243445.1 Streptomycetaceae bacterium
TGCAGGTTGACGCCCTCGGAGGCGACATCGCCGGTGAACAGGATGCGTACGGGGTCATCGCGTAGCCCGAACTTCTCGACGATCTCCTGCTGTTCCTGATCCGTGGTGGCCTCGCCGTGCATGACCTGCACCGCGCCGCCGAACTCGAGCCAGGGCTTCTTCTCGTCCGGGCTGGTGGTGTGCTTGAAGCCGAGGGCGGCCGGCACGGTCTCGGCGAGCCACTTCAAGGTGGGGATGGACTCGGAGAACACCACCACCCGGGTGTCGGAGCCCGGCCCGACCCCCATGCCGCGCAGTTCGTCCACCAGTGCTGCCAGCTTCGCCGAGTCCTGGTCCTCGATCTGCTCGGCGAGGTGCTGCAGGTCGGCCAAAGCGGCCCGCTCCACTTTCCGTGCCGCTTCGCGTGCGGCCGGGTCCTCGGTCCGTGTCTGCCGCTTGGCGCTGTTCGCGCCGTTCTTGGGTTTGTCGGGCGGCGGGTTGTCGAGGTTTCCGATCCGGGTCTTGATGGTCTCCAGCAGGGCTCGGTGCGAGGACAGGAACGACTTCAGCAGTCGGTAAGGGACGAGTTGATGTCTGCTTGCTGACGGGGCCGACGGATCAGCGGGAATCCAGCGGGTGGCCAGCTCTTTGAAGACCGCGAGTTCCTTCTCGGTGGCCGGAGCGGGGATGGGCTGGGACGGGCCGCGGTCCGCCCAGGCGCCCTTGAGTGACTCCCGTACTTCGGCCGAGGTCTTCGTACGCCGGATGTAGAGGTGCCCCAGGTCCTCCACCTCGTACGTGGACGGATTGGCGATCGCCGCCTCGTCCAGCATCCTGACCAGCTCGGCGAAGGACGCGGCGTCGCCGTTGTGCGGGGTCGCCGAGGCCAGCACCAGTGCGTCGGTCTTGCGCGCCAGCAGGCGGGCCAGCGCGTTGTTCTTCGTGCCACGGTTGACGAGGTTGTGGGACTCGTCGATGACCACGGCGTCCCAGTCGGTGTGCTCCAGGTGGTGCGCGTACACATCGCTCTTCAGCGTGTCCACGGAGATGATCACGCGCTTGAAGTATGCGAACGGATTGCGGCCCGCAGGGATGTCCTGCTGCACCCGCTGGATGCCGGTTGAGTCCAGCCGCACCAGCGGGATCCCGAACCTGGTCCACAGCTCACGCTGGAACTGCTCCAGCACATGCTGCGGTGTCACCACCAAGATCCGCTCGCCGCGCCCGCGCCGGATCAGCTCCGCCAAAAGCACTCCGATCTCCAGGGTCTTGCCGAGGCCCACCACATCCGCGATCAGGATCCGCGGCTGCGGATTCTTCATCGACAGCGCCAGTTCGGCCGGCCGCAGCTGGTGGACCTGCTGGTCCATGAGGAAGTTGTCCGCCAGCGCCAGCCCGTGCTCGGTCTGCGGCAGGAAGGTCTTGCGCATGATCGCCTCAAGGAAGAGCCGCGACCGGCGGTGATTCGGCGAGTCGTCCGCCACCAGCTCGGTCTCGCGCGGATCCAGCTCCTGAACGACGTCCAGCCGGTCGTAGAAAGAGGCATCCATGCCGCGGACGAACGAGGAGATGCCGGTGACCTCCACCATCCATCCGTCGCGCTCCGTGGCTGTGCACTTGCGGACAAGCCACAACTCGTCCCGGATCAAGACCTGCGCCCCCGGCGCGTATCCGGCCGAGCACGCCGATACCGGTGGCCACTCCTGCGACTCCTGCGACAGGGCGTCGTCGGGTGCCCAGGCTTCCCCCGTCGCATTGCTCCGCCCACCCAGGGCTCCCGCCTCGACCCTCAACGTCCCCTCCGGTTCCTCTTCCTCACCCACGGCGCGCCCCACGCGGCTCGCTCTTCACGGGGTGCGGGAACGGCGCCTCAGCTGACCGCCGTACGACCCAACTCGCCAAGTTTTCCACTAGGCACTGACATGTGGCCGTCACAGCGCGGCATCGATCGCATACTCCGCTCGTAGCTCGTCTGCGATCCGCTTCGACGCCGGGATGCGCCCGCGCAAGGACCGGTCCTTCGCCGCTGCCTTCGCCATCGATTCCGCCTTCGCTTCCGCCTTCGCTTCCGCATTCGGGGGCATGACCGGTTCTCCGGGAGCGGGCTTCGGTTCGCTCTGCTCCGCATCGTCCGATTCCGTCGCGTCCGGCTGGGCGGCGGCCTCAGCGTCCTCCCGCAGACCGTCGAGCGGTGAGTCCGGACCCGCGTCATCCAGGAGCCGGATCTGGTCCTCAAGCAGCTTCTCGAACGACGGGGACAACGCCTCCTTGGCGGCGTCCGGCGTACCGCCCGCAGCGGTTCGCGCGATCAGCGCGAGCCGCGCGTCGGCCGGCGCCATCCCGGCGGACTTCAGCAACGTCGCGCACTCCTGGGCCACGGCGCCGAGCGTCGGTCGGTCCTCCGGAACATGGGCGAGCATCGATGCGATCAGCGGCCCCAGCCCCTCGGGCACGCCGCTCAGATCCGGGCCGATGTCGGGGTTGGCCACCTGCATGGCGACGGCCTCCCACGCCACCCCGTCGTACGGGTAGTGACGGGCCGCCGCGTACAAGAGCACGGTGCCCAGTGCATACACATCTGCCGCGGGCGTCACCTTCGGGTGGCCGCTCGCCTGTTCCGGGGGCATGCACCGCACCGTTCCGATGATCATGCCGCTGTGCGACAGGGACTCCTTCGCGGCGTCCATGAACGCGCCGAGTCCGAAATCGATGATCATGGGACCTTCCCTCCCCATGATGACGTTCTGGGGCTTGAGATCCCGGTGGAGCAGCTCTGCGGCATGCACAGCGCTCAGCCCTTCGGCGAGCAGTGCGCCAAGGCTGGCGACCAGCGGCACAGGGAGGACGCCGTCCTCTTCCATACATGCCAGCAGCGTGCGCCCGGCCACGTACTCCATGGCCAGCCAGGGCCGGTCCGCGAACGGATCGGCGTCCAAGAAGCGCGCCACTCTGTTGGTGCCGATCACGGTGCGCGCTATCAGCGCTTCTTTCTCGAACCGCGCCCGCGTGAGGGGATCCAGTTTGTCGCTTCGAATCCGCTTCACCGCTACCGGATCACCGCCCGGGGTGTAGGCGAGGTACACCTCCCCCATCCCACCCGAGCCCAGCTCCTTGGCCACGGTGTACCGGCCTATCCGCTCGGGCGTCCCCGTCATACGCTGCTCAGCACTCCTCACGCACGCCGCACATCGACTGACAAGATGCACGGGTGCCGCGTAAGCCTAGTCGCTCCCCGTCCGGGATATACGGGGTTTCGTCCTCTCCGTCCCTGTTTCCCTCTCAATCCGCTCCATCCCTGCTTCGCTGAGCGGTGCTCTGAGTACATACAGGCTCTGATCGAGCGTGATCGACGATGCGGTTGCCCAGCGGCGGGGATCTGATGCTGCGCTGGCTTCACATACCTGGATGATCTTGAGGTTGCGGCCTATGTGGCACTACGAGGCTGACTACGGGAGGGGAACCACGTGAGCGATCTCAAAGCAGACATCCAGCGCATACGCGAGTTCTCGGACGGACTGGTCGTCATCTACGACGACTTCATCAACCGCGCCAACCCGGCCGACGGCTACAGCACCGAAGACCTCGGCTCCAGCGATCTGGCCAGCGCATTCGAGGAGTTCGCCGACAACTGGAAGATCCACCGCCGGGAGCTGGCCGACAAGATCGCAGCTCTCGGGAAGATCACCGAAGATGCCGCCAACACCTACCAATCCATAGACGCAGACCTCGCCGCCGCCCTCCGTACCAACGACCCCGACGGCACCTGATGGCCCGGCCTCCCGCCCACGCATGGGAAGTCGTCGGCGAGAGCAGCAACCCCACCCCCGGCGACCCCGATGCCATAGCCTTCCTCGGCCAGGACCTCCGCGACACCGCGGACGCCATCAACCGCCGGGCAACCGACATCGCCTTCCTCGCCTCCGTCGAGTCCTGGCAGCGCAAGGCCGCCGACGCCTTCCGAAACGCGGCAGGTGACGCGGTCGCCCAGCTCCGCAAGGCTTTCCACCGCTACGACGTCGCCTCGCGGGCACTCGGCACCCAACCCGACGGCGGCGATGCCTACGCAGCTGCCGTCTCCCGCGCTCAAGCCGTAGCCGACAAAGCTCTGCGGGACGCCCAAAACGCTGACACCGAATCCAGCGCTCTCCAGCGCCAGATAGAACAACTGCCACACGACACACCGGACATCGACCCCACCCGGATCAGCCTCATCAGACGGTAGCAAGCAGCCCAAGACGACCTGGCCCGCGCCCGCGCCGCCGTACAACACGCCAAAGAAGACCACCAGAACGCCGGCCGCGCTGCCGCAGCAGTCGTACGCCGTGCCATCACCCACGATGGCCTGCACGACTCACTTGCCGAGAAGGCTGAATCCGACCTCGGCGACGCCCTCGATGCCACTAAAAACCTCGTCTTCCACTCCGACGTGGGCAAGGAGCTGGACCCCTCCCACGTCCGGAGAGCCTTCCGCGCCGCCATCAAAGGAGCGGAAGGCGTGGACCCCGCGGAGTGGACGCCGCGTGAGCTACGGCACAGCTTCGTGTCACTGCTGTCGGACAGCGGGGTGCCGCTCGAAGAGATCTCACGGTTGGTAGGGCACTCCGGGACAGCCGTCACGGAGGAGGTCTACCGGAAGCAGATCCGCCCCGTGATCCAGACCGGGGCGGTCGCGATGGACGGCATTTTCAAGGCCGATCCGAAACCGTAGTCACGCAGTTAGTCACGCAGCAAGAATCAGGGCCGGTCTCCCGCTAGGGAAAACCGGCCCTGAACTGGTGTTTCTCTGGTCGGGGTGGCGGGATTTGAACCCACGGCCTCTTCGTCCCGAACGAAGCGCGCTACCAAGCTGCGCCACACCCCGGTGCAACGGGGACTACTGTAGCGGACCCGCAGCTGGAGACGAAATTGCGTTATGCCCGTCTCGGAGAGGGGAGGAGGCCGCCAGTGCGAGCAGCCAGGGTAATGGTTCCGTTACTCCCGTTACTCCCGTGGCGTGAGCGTCAGCAGCGTCGCTTCCGGTGGGCAGGCGAAGCGCACCGGGGTGTAGCGGTTCGTACCGCAGCCGGCCGATACGTGCAGATACGATTCACGGCCACCCGCACGGTGCACCGACAGCCCCTTGACTCGTCGCGTCTCCAGGTCGCAGTTGGTGACGAGCGCCCCGTGGAAGGGGATGCACAGCTGGCCGCCGTGAGTGTGCCCAGCGAGGATCAGCGGATAGCGGTCGGCGGTGAAGGCGTCGAGAACACGCAGGTAAGGGGCGTGAACCACGGCCAGCGACAGTGTCTCGCCCGGCTCTGCGCCGCCGCTCACTGTCGCGTACCTGTCCCGCTTGATGTGCGGGTCATCCAGGCCGGTGAGGGAGATCTCGGTGCCGTCGGGGAGCTTGAGGCGGCGCCGGGCGTTGTTCAGGCCGACCCATCCCGCCGCATCGAAGCCATCCCGCACCTCCTCCCACGGATTGTGGATCGCACCGTGGACGGGCGCGTTGCCGTTGAGGCCGTACCGCCCGCGTGCCCGCTCGACGAGGTAGCGGGCGGGGTTGCGCAGCTTCGGCCCGTAGTAGTCGTTCGAGCCGAAGACGTACGCGCCGGGCAGCTCCATCAGAGGGTCGAGTGCATCGAGCACCTCGGGAACGGCGTCCGGGTCGGAGAGATTGTCACCGGTGTTGATCACGAAGTCGGGGCGCAGTGCGGCGAGCGCCTGCAGCCAGCGGCGCTTCTTCTTCTGCCCGCACACCATATGGATGTCGGAGACATGCAGCGCCCGCAGTGGTCTCATTCCCGGCGGCAGCACCGGGACCTCGACCCGTCGCAGTCGGAAGGACCGGGCCTCGAAACCGGCGGCGTAGGCCAGCCCTGCCGCCCCTACTGCCGTAACTCCCCATGGGATCCCATAACGCGCGCGCATGCGTTCATCGTCGCAGACTCGCCAGGCGCCAGAAAATATTGAGGTTCTCTTCCAGCGAGCGATGCACGTGAGCAGGACGCATGCGAGCAGGCGGAGAAGCGGATAAGCAGAGAAGCGGATAATAAGAGTCCGGGAGAGCCCCTGCATGGCAGACTCCCTTACATGACCACGACGCTCAAGCAGCGGCTGCAGAACGATTTGACCAGTTCGATCAAGGAACGTAACGAGCTGCGCTCGGCTACGCTCCGCCTCACCCTCTCCGCGATCACCAAGGAGGAGGTCGCGGGCAAGGCCGCCCGCGAGCTTTCCGACGATGAGGTGCTGAAGGTGATCACGCGCGAGGCAAAGAAGCGTCGCGAGGCCGCCGACGCCTTCGACCAGGGCGGACGTGCCGAGTCCGCGGAGCGCGAGCGCGCCGAGGGCAAGGTGCTCGATGCCTATCTGCCGCAGCAGCTGTCCGCCGACGAGCTTGCTGCGTTGGTCGCGCAGGCGGTTGTGGAGGCGGCGGCGAACGGCGCCGAGGGGCCGCGGGCGATGGGTGCGGTGATGAAGATCGTGAATCCGCAGGTCGCGGGGCGCGCAGAGGGTGGCCGGGTAGCTGCCGAGGTGAAGAAGCAACTCGGCGGTTGAGGAAGGGCGGAGGGGCGGAGGGGCTCTGAAGCCCTACCGAGACGCGCGAGGGGCGCTTTGGGATGCATGGGAATGCTCCTGGGCGCCCCTCGTCGCGTTGTTTCGGGCTCAGGCTGCTCACCTGCTCAGGCTGCTCACCTGCTCAGCCGCCCAGGAAGGCGAACCCGCTGTTCCCTTTCCCTTTCCCGTTCTTATTCCTGTTCTCGTGGCCGTGGCCGCCGATCACACTCTGCGGGAGTGAGAACCCCGGGAACGAGTTGTTTCCAGGGTTGTTCTGGCCGCTGTTGCCGCCCGGCGCGAGGGAGGGGACCGGGATCGGGGTCGGGTTCCCTGCCGACGGCGGGTTGTTCGACGGCGGGTTGTTCGCACTGCTCAGCGGCACTGTCGGCAGCTGAGCCGACATGGTGCCTGCCAGGGCGCCGTTCATCGCATCCCGCCAGATCGGGCCCGGAGTGTCGGCACCCATGACCTGCTGGTGGAAGACGCCGCCGATGGTGATGTTGTACATGTGCACTTTCTGCAGCGGGTCGCCGACCCACACCGCGCCCGCCATGTCCGAGGTGTAGCCGACGAACCAGGCATTCTTGAGGCTGTCGGTGGTGCCTGTCTTGCCCGCCGTGTCGCGGCCGGTCAGGCCCGCCTGCGTGCCCGTACCGTCCTCGACCACGCCCTTGAGCAGCGTGTTGAGGGTGGATGCGGTCTGCTGGGACATCGCGCGACTGCATGAGGTCTGCGGTACCGGCAGCGACCTGCCGTTGGCGTCCGTGATCGACTCGATCGCGACCGGTGTGCAGTAGACGCCGCCGTTGGCGAAGGTGGCGTACGCCGACGCCATCGTCAGCGGGGTGACGTCCATGGTGCCGAGGGTGAGCGACGGCACCTGGCCGAGAGGCTGCCCGTCCGCCTGGTGTACGCCCATCTTCTGGGCCATTTTCACCACCGGGCAGATACCGATCTGGCTGATCAGCTGCACGTAGTAGGTGTTGACCGACAGCGCCGTGGCCTTTTCCATGTTCATCGGGCCGACTTCGGACTTGCTCTGGTTCGACAGTTGCGCCGGCGGGATGGAGTCATTGACCCATGGGTTGCCGCAGGTGCTGACCGGGCTCGGGTAGTCCATTGAGTACGGGGCCGGGAGCACCAAGTTGGGGTCCGTACCGCCTTCGATGGCGGCGGCGGCGGTGATCGGCTTGAATGTCGAACCGGAGGGGAGGCCGTTGCCGCCGCCCATGTCCTGGTCGACGTTGTAGTTGATCTGCGTCTCATGGGTGGCGAAGCCATACGGACGCGACTGGCCCATCGCAACGATTTTGCCGGTGCCGGGTTGGACGAGGGTGGCCGCGGCGGCGACTGGGTCGGTCTTGTAGACGTGTTTGCTGAGCGAGTCCTCGACGGATGCCTGGGCCTGTGGGTCGAGCGTCGTGCGGATGGTCAGGCCGCCCTGCGTCCAGCGTGCAGCACGGTCCTGCTCCGTTTTGCCGAAGACCGGGTTGTGGAGGAACGCCTCGCGTACGTAGTCGCAGAAGAAGCCGGCGCCATTGACGGCGGTGATGCAGCCGTTCTTCCGGAGGTGGGGCTTGAGGCCGAGCGGTGTGGCCTCGGCTGCCTTGGCCTGCGCCATGGAGATGTCGCCGAGTTGGGCCATACGCGCGAGCACCGTGTTGCGGCGCTTGAGGGCTTCTTGCGGGTCGGCGAGCGGGTCGTAGCGGGTCGGGGACTGGACGAGGCCGGCGAGCAGCGCCGACTGCTCCAAGTTGAGATTCTTGGCGTTGGTGGAAAAGTAGCGCTGGGCGGCGGCCTGGATGCCGTATGCCTGCTCACCGAAGAACGTGATGTTGAGGTAGTTCTCCAGGATCTGCTTCTTGCCGAGCTCTTTTTCTACCTTGATCGCGTATTTCAGTTCCTTGATCTTGCGGCCGAGGGTCTGCTGAGTGGCCTCGGCGACTGCCTTGGGATCGTCGCCGGCCTCCTCGATGAAGACGTTCTTGATGTACTGCTGGGCCAGGGTGGAGGCGCCCTGGGCGACGCTGCCGTCGGCTGCGTTGGTGTTGAGCGCGCGCAGGATGCCCCTGGGGTCGATCGCACCGTGCTGCCAGTAGCGCGAATCCTCGATCGCGACGATCGCTTTTTGCATCGTCGGGCTGATGTCCTTCAGCGGGACGACGGTGCGGTCACGGGAGAAGACGGTGGCGATCACCCTGCCGTTGGCGTCGAGGATCTTCGTCGCCTGGCTGAGCGGTGGACTTTTGAGATCGCCGGGAAGCGCGTTGAATTCGGCGACCGCCCCCTTGGCGGTCAGCCCGAGTGCACCGGTGGCGGGCAGGGCCAGGCCTGCGAGCACCACCCCCGCCATCACACTGGCGCCGATGAACTTCGCGATCTGCTTGTTGGCCGGCTCGCCACCGCCCGAGCTCTTGTAAGCCATGGGGGGCAGCCTACGTTGCGATTCTGAAGACGTGCGCCCCCCTGTTCACCTACTCTGAGAGAGGCGAGCGCGTCTGCGGGCGGTGCGCTTGTCTCTCGTTATCACTCTTGTGGGTGATGAGAAGTGTCCGGTTTTCTGGCATATGCCAAAGATGCCGGTCGGGCTCTGGTCGAAAGTGGCCACTGTGCCCTAAGAGTCCGGCTTGTGCGAGGGTCACTCTTCTGGGTGACGTACTGGGTACGCATAGTCCTTTCGGGCCATTCGAGATTGGGCCTGGAAGGGCTGTTGTGTCGTGTCCTTGCTTCCGTAACGTCCTCAACTGGTGGCGGTGAATATGCCGCTGCCGCCGTGGGGGAAGCCCGAGACGGGAGAGGACGGCGCCAGCATGGGCTGGGTTACCGACTGGAGTACGCAGGCAGCGTGCCGCACCACTGATCCGGACGAGCTCTTCGTCCAGGGGGCGGCGCAGAACAGGGCCAAGGCGGTATGCACCGGATGTCCGGTACGTACGGAATGCCTGGCGGACGCCCTCGACAACCGCGTCGAGTTCGGCGTCTGGGGAGGAATGACCGAGCGCGAGCGCAGGGCTCTGCTGCGTCGACGGCCTACGGTCACCTCCTGGCGCAGTCTTCTGGAGACTGCCCGCCACGAATACGAGCGCGGCGTGGGCCTGCTGCCCAGCGGCGAGGAGGCGGACTACGCAGCGGTCGGCTGACCCTCTGCCAGCCGTTCTCCCACCATGCGCAGGCCGTCCAAGTCGTGGACGTCACTGGGCAACGCCGCGACCTCGGCCACGGGCACGTCGGGGTGCACGGCAGCGAAGCGGTCGCGCGTACGGCGTTCGCGCGCGACCACCTGCATCCGTTCGGCATGCAGTCGCAGGAGGCCAGCAGCGAGCGACTCCGCGGGGGGCTCAAGGATAGGCTTTTCGCTGGCGCGATGCACAATGCCGCGATGCGGAAGATTTCCTGGGCTCTCCATCAGGCGGCTGGGAAGCGGGGTTGACAGCTCACCGTCGCTTTCTTCTTCGCTTTCGTCGCCTTCCAGGCGGTTGGCGGCATCCGTGCCGTTCGCAGCTTCGGCGAACTCGAGTTCCTCGAGAGCCTCGGCCGCCGCGAGCGCGCGTTCCGTCGTGAGCTCCGCCGCTCCGCTGCCGTGCACGCGGTTGAGCACCAGACCTGCCAGTGGCATGTCCTCTGCCGCAAGCCGCTGAACGAAGTATGACGCCTCCCGCAGTGCGTCTCGCTCCGGGGTCGCGACAACAAGGAACGCCGTACCGGAAGCCTGCAACAGCCGGTACGTGGCATCCGCCCGCATCCGGAAACCGCCGAACATCGTGTCCATCGCAGCTACGAATGTCTGCACGTCCTGCAGCAGATGAGCTCCGACGACCTTGCTCAACGCACCGGTCATCATCGACATGCCGACGTTGAGAAACGCCATCCCGGCCCGGCGGCCCGCCTTCGCCGGCGCCAGCAGCATCTTGATGAACTTCCCATCCAGGAACGACCCGAGACGTTTCGGTGCATCCAGGAAATCCAGCGCCGAGCGACTCGGCGGGGTGTCCACGATGATCAGGTCCCACTCGTCGCGCGCCCGCAGCTGGCCCAGCTTCTCCATGGCCATGTACTCCTGCGTGCCCGCGAAACCAGCCGAAAGCGACTGGTAGAAAGGATTGTCCAGGATCGCCTGCGCACGGGCTGGATCAGCGTGCTGTTCGACGATCTCGTCGAACGTCCGCTTCATGTCGAGCATCATCGCGTGCAGCTCGCCGCCCGCCGACTCGTCGATCCCGGCGACTTTACGCGGGGTGTTGTCGAGGTGGGTCAGGCCCATCGACTGGGCGAGACGCCGCGCCGGATCGATCGTCAGGACGACTGCCCTGCGGCCGCGTTCCGCCGCCCGCACGCCGAGCGCCGCAGCCGTCGTCGTCTTGCCCACCCCGCCGGAACCGCAGCACACAATGATCCGGGTCTTCGGATCGTCGAGCAGCGGATTGATTTCGAGCACCGGCGCTTCCCAGCTCATCGCAGTTTTTCCCTCGCCTCGCTCATCGGGTGTCCTCTCGCGCAAACCCCTGCTTGCGCAGGCTTTCGGCCAACCGGTAGAGCCCGCCCAGGTCGACACCGTCGCCGAGCAGTTCGAGCTCGTACGTCGGCAGGGCAAGGGCGGCGATCTCGGCGCGCTCCTGGCGTTCGAGCACCACACGTTCTGCGTGCTCGCGCGCCTGCTCAAGCAGCGGGTCCACCAACCGCTCGGCGTATCCGCCGCGGCGCGCCCCACCGAGCCCCGCCTGCGAGAGTGCCTTGGCGATCGCGGCACGGCGATTGCCGTCGCCCGCGGACGCCACCGCCATGTCGTCAAGCACTACAGAGCGCAACATGTTGATCAGCACGGCGCCCACCGGCAGTCCCGCAGCGCGCAGTTCGGCGACGCCGTCAACCGTCTCCTGGACCGGCATTTCCTCAAGCAGCGTCACCAGGTGGACAGCGGTCTCCGACGATTTCAGGACACGCATCACCGCCTGCGCCTGGTTGTATATAGGCCCGAACCGGGCGAGGCCCGCCACCTCGTCGTTCACGTTGAGGAAGCGGGCGATGCGACCGGTGGGCGGTGCGTCCATCACCACCGCGTCGTAGGCGCGCCATCCCGCATTGTCCTTGCGGCGGACGGCCTCGCACACCTTGCCGGTGAGCAGGACGTCGCGCAGTCCGGGCGCGACCGTCGTCGCGAAGTCGATCGCGCCGATCTTCTTCAGTGCGCGGCCGGCGCGGCCCAGTTTGTAGAACATGTCGAGGTAGTCGAGGAGCGCCAACTCGGGGTCGATGGCCAGCGCGTACACCTCACCCCCGCCGGGGGCGACAGCGATCTTGCGTTCCTCGTACGGCAGCGGCTCGACCTCGAAGAGCTGGGCGATGCCCTGGCGCCCCTCGACCTCGACGAGCAGCGTGCGCCTGCCCTCACCCGCGAGGGCGAGCGCGAGGGAGGCGGCGACCGTGGTCTTCCCGGTGCCGCCCTTGCCTGTCACGATGTGCAGTCGGGCGGCCGGACCGGCCGTGGTCGGCTCTCGATCGGCTCGTTCTTGGGCGCTCACGTTAGCGAGCCTAACCACTCAGGCCCCGTACCACGTACCGGGCCGGGCGCCGCGCCTGAACTTGAAGTCGATGCGAGGCCCGCCGACGGAGCCGGCTGAGGGGGCCTGCCGACGGAGTCGGCTGATATGGCACCGCTGATATGGCACTACAGTCGCCCCATGACGAAGTGGGAATATGCGACTGTGCCACTGCTCGTGCATGCGACGAAGCAGATCCTGGACACGTGGGGCGAGGACGGCTGGGAGCTCGTCCAGGTCGTCCCCGGCCCCAACCCCGAGCAGCTGGTGGCCTACCTCAAACGGGAGAAGCAGGCATGAGCGGCGAGAGCGCTGTCGAGCAAAAGATCGCCTCGCTGGGGCTCAAGCTTCCCGAGGTCGTGCCACCGCTCGCGGTTTACCAGCCCGCGGTCGTCTCCGGGTCGTACGTCTACACCGCGGGCCAGTTGCCCATGGTGGACGGCAAGCTCCCGCTGACCGGCAAGGTCGGCGCCGATGTGACCCCGGATGAGGCGAAGTCGCTGGCCGCGACGTGTGCGCTGAACGCGCTCGCCGCCGTGAAGTCGGCCATCGGCGATCTGGACCGCGTCAAGCGGGTGGTCAAGG
>JAFAUH010000388.1 GCA_019243445.1 Streptomycetaceae bacterium
GATCACCGGGAGGGCCTCCGCATGTCTTCATCGGCAAGGTGCCGCCGCCCACGAACAGCAGGGCCCCACAGACATGCATCCGAATTCATTGGCACACAGAATGCCTGAACTCTCCGCCTACATCGGCATCTTCAGTGACTCTCAACACCCGCCGGCCGGGCGGCCGTCGTGGTCATCACCACCGAACGCGAACACACCGCCCGCACCGGCCAGCGCCACCGCCTGCCCCAGCTCGCCGCCCTCCCCACCCTGACGGCCTCCCACCTGCGGGGCATGTTCCCCGCCCGGCGCTGCCCCGCCGTCGCCGAGCTGGTGAACGCCGCCCCGCCCGGCGATCGGCTCGCGCTGCTGACCGACCTGTTCGACACCGAGCCCAGCACCGCCGACATCGTTGCCGACCTCACCCGCCGGCCCACCCAGCACCTGCCGCTGGTGCACCTCCACCAAGACGACGTCGGGGGCCGCAAGGCCGGACAGCTCAACTGGGCACTCGACCGCCTGCCCCACATCCTCGGCCCGCTCGGCTGGCACGAGGACACCTGCGGCGACGACACCTTCGTCCTGGTCTACGACGCCGACGCCGTCCCCGACGCCCGCACCCTCACCGCCTTCGCCGACGCCCACGCCGCCCACCGGGCTCGCACCGGCCGCCCCCCAGCGCTCATCCAGCAGCAGCGCCTCCCGCTGCTGGCCCGCCGCGCCTTCCCGACCGGCACAGCCGGCCTGCTGCTGGCCGGCGAGTGGGCCTACCAGCTGCGCCGCTCACTCGGCATCGAACTGGCCCGCCTCCTCCTGCACCAGCGGCTCACCCTCTCCCGCCTACCCGGGCCGGTGCGGGCGGTGCTGCGGCCGATGGTGTACGCCGTCGGCTGCGGGATGGCCGTTCACCTGTCCGCCCTGCGCGCCTTTACCGGCTTCCCCGAGCCGATGGAGGACCTCGGCACCGGGCACCGCCTCTCCCTGCTCGGCGCGGACCTCGTCCCCAGCACCGCGCTGGTCCTCGACGAGCCCTACACCGACACCGCCGGCCTGGCCAACCTCCACGCCCTCGCCTTCACCGCCTCCGCCCGGCCCGACCGGCACGCCCGCGCCGTCGCCCACCTGCCCAGCGCACTCTCCCCGACAGCCAGGACGGCTCTCGTGCTGCGGGAGTGGGCGGACGAAGCCGCCTGGCTCCTCGGCGCACCCGTGATCGCCGCCGCCGTCGCCAGCGCCTGGCGGGCCGGCCCGCTGTGGGCAGGGATCGCCGCGGCCGCCGTGCTGCTGCACGGCCCGGTCACCACCGCCCGGCTGCTCGCCCTCGCCCCCGCGCTGCACCGCGGCGTCCGCCCGCCCGTCGGCACTGAACTGCCGCCCCGCACCCGGTCCGCGCATCCGATCGCCCTCGTGGCGGCCAGCCCCTTCCAGCCGTTCGTACGCCTGGCCGGGCCCTGGCGGCTGCTCTGGGCCAAAGCGGCCGGACGCCGCCCCGGTTTCGGCAAGACTGAACGCTGACCTGACTATCAATCAGAGACCGGAGCATTCCGTGGCTGAACCCACCGTCCCCACGATCCGCAACGCGGCCAAGGCCGTCGTCCTCCACGACGGCCGGATCCTGCTGCAGCGCGCCCACTGGAGCGGGCAGGACTGCTACTTCCTGCCCGGCGGCGGCCAGAACCCGGGCGAGGCCTTCGACGCCGCCGCCCGCCGCGAGGTCCTGGAGGAGGCCGGCCTGGACGTCACGCCCGAGCGTCTGCTGTGGCTGCGCGAGTACATCGGCGCCAACCACGACGGCGACCCTGGCGACCACCGCGTCGAGGCGATCTTCCTGTGCCGCCTCGACAGCGACCCGCACCAGCTCGGCGGCCACGCCCAGGACGAGGCCCAGACCGGCCTGGAGTGGGTGGAGCTGGAGAAGGTCCCCAGCCTGAACCTGCTGCCCCACGGACTGCGCGACCTGATCGCCAACCTCACCGACGACACCCCCACCCGCTACCTCGGCGACCTCGCCTGACCGCCATGGCGAGGATCGACGGCCGCGTCCCGAGCGGCGCTATCGAGATCACCACCGGCCAGGCCAACCGCGTCTGGTACATCGCCGGCGCGGTGCCCTACGTCCTCAAGCACTACCGGGACCCGGCCCGCGCTGCCAACGAAGCCGCCGCCCTCGCCCTCCTCACCCGCCACAACGGCCCCAGCCCCCGCCTGCTGGCCGCCGACACCGAAGGACAACCGGCCTGGACCGCGCAGAGCGCCGTCCAGGCCGAGCCCGTCCCCGCCGACCGGCTCCTGGACGAACTTGCTGATCCCCTCGCCACCATCCATGCCATCCCCGGCGCCCACTTCGGGCGCCTGGCCGGCGCCACCCGACACCCCACCTGGCGCGCCTACCTCCATGACCGCCTGAACCTGTACGCCCACGCAGCGCCCGAACTCGCCGACTGCCCTTCCCGTACTCCTTGACCAGACGCTCCTCGATCTCCACCAGGACCAGATTCCGCACCGGCCGGGATGCCTTCTCGTGTCCCTTCAGCACCAACCGGGCCATCTCCAGCCAGCGGTCGTCGGCCCGGTCCAGCACACTCGCCTTCACACGCTCATGCACCAGCCCGGCCGGACCCGAGCGCTTCACCTGCCGTACCCAGTTCCGGATCGTGCTCTCAGCGACCCCGAGCTCCGCCGCCTTGGCCGCATACCGGTGCATCCACGGTGTCCTGGGCGCGTAGTCGGGCCGTGGCTCGCCCGGGCCGGCAAGTGCCTCGTCGCCGAGCTGATATCCAGTCATGACCTCTTGAACATGGCGGAACCTCCGCGTCAGTTCGTCATCCTCGTCGTCGTCGAGGCTGCCCAGGACGGCCGCAGCCGCCGGTTCCTCCTCCTGAGGCACCGGAACCAGGATCTCGGTAGTGGGATGCGCCAGCAGCACCGAGATATCGACCTGCCGCCACTTCGGCACGCCGACAACCGCAGTCGCAGGCTGAAGAAGAATCCGACGGCCCTCGATCTCCGCGACCGTGAACTGCTCGCCGTCGAAACTGATCGCAAGCCCCGGCCGCAGGGGCGTCGTCCAGGCGGTCACGCACACCTCCGCAGCACCGACTCACCCGACAGCGGACACGACAGATCCGTCGTGAGCCGCCCGGACCACAACAGCGCCATCAGCGCCGGCCTCGCCTCCTCGGGCGGCCGGCCACCCGCCAGCCGACGCTCGGCCAAAGCCAGTTCCTCACCATCCACCACCTGTTCCCACGCATGCTCCACCTCGGCCTTGGGCACCACGCCCGGGCGACGGTAGGCGGCCAGGAACCGCACGTTCTCCAGCAGCACACGATCGGCCCCGGACCAGACCTCGTACTCCCAGCCATGCTGCCGAAACAGCTCACCCGGCCATGCCAGGGCTTCCACGATCTTCAGGTCCTGCAGCCGGTCCGCCGGCTTGACGTTGACCACCCGCACTGTCCCCGAGCGCATGACCAGCACAAAGTCCGGGACATGATGCCGCACCCGGTCACCGACCCGAGCCGCCAGTCGGCACGGCTGAGCGAAGATCCCTCGCACCGCAGGATCAAAGTCCGCCAGCAGCAGACGGGCCAGCTCCAGCCGACTCTCATAGACCACGTGCCCGCCCGTCGTCGCGGACGAATACTTCCCCGAGTAGTGGGCCATCCCGTGCACCGACCGGACCTTCCGCCACGGCTCCGACTCCGCGAAGTCCACCAACCGCAGCTGCCATACCGGCACTTCACGTACCGCCGCATCCACGTACCGGATCGACGCCGTCGGAACCTTGCGCGTACGACGGGTACTGCCCGAGCTCCGTACTGCCATGATGAGGACGGTACAAAGCACGGGCAGCACACACCCAGTGAAGACCGAAAGAGAACCGATGGAGATCGCTACTGACCGTAGTCATTGTCAACCGGATCGCGGATTTGCTAATCCGCTGCTAACGAACTGCCTTCGTTGCTAACGAAGTCGCGGATCCTACACCCGCAATACCCGCGATGCTGCGGTCGTTCTGCAGGAACCAAAGGTCCCTGAACAGGCCCGGCGCTTCGACAAGCTCGGTGAACGTGCCCTGTTGGACGATGCGACCACGGTCGAGGACGACGATCCTGTCCGCGATCGAGACGTTGAGCAGTCGGTGGGTGACTAGCACGACCGCCCGGTCGCGAGCCAGAGTGCGCAGTCCGGAGAAGATCTTGTGTTCGGCGCGGGGGTCGAGCGCGCTGGTCGGCTCGTCGAGGACGAGCAGGCCGGCAGGGCGATGGAAGGCCCGGGCGATGGCGATGCGTTGCCATTGGCCGCCGGAAAGTTCCTGGCCGCCCCACCATTCGCGGGCCAGGAGAGTCGACAGACCATTGCGCAGCCCAGCGATGACGTCGTCGGCGCCGGATTTGGCGGCGGCCCGAGCGATAGTGGCGTCGCCGTCTTGGAGGGGTTGCCCGAGAGTGATGTTCTCGCGTGCGGACAACGGCCAACGGGTGAAGTCCTGCGGGACTACCGAGGTCTGCTTCCACACCGAGTGCGGGTCGAAGTCGCACGTGTCGACCCCGTCCCAGGTCACCGCCCCCGTGGTCGGGAGGTAGAGAGCGGACAGCAGCTTCGCCAAGGTGGTCTTGCCCGAGCCGTTCTCGCCGATCAGCGCGACGATCTCCCCCCGGCGCACCTCCAGAGTGATGTTTTCCAGGGCGGGCCGGTCAGTTGACGGGTAGGTGTAAGTAAGGTTCTCGGCCTTGACCAGGTGCAGGGCGCGGGCGATACGGGAGCCACGCATGAGGCGGTGGCCGTCGGCCTCCTCGAGGAAGAGCATCCAGTCGTCCAAGTACATCCCGCTCCTGAATAGCCTGCTGCCGTAGGAGATAATGCCTTTCACCGCGCTGGTGGCGTTGCGCACCGCGAAAACCGCGGTCCCGGCGTGAGCCACCGACAGGTGGCCGGTGGCCAGCAGCCCGATCAAGGCGACCCAAACCATGGCGGAAGCGATGCCACCGACAGCAGCGCCGACGATGGCCCACCGGGAGCCTTGGTGGACGGCCCGGTCGGTAGCGGCGTCGATGCGCTTGCCAGTCTTGCGGTACCGCTCCAGCAGGAACGGCGCCATCGTGCCGGAGCGAATCTGATCGGCGACGCCTTTGTCGACCATGTACCAGCGGAGGATGGCCAGCAGCCGTCGGTCATGGGACATCTCGAACGCCGACAGGTAGGTGATCCGGGCAGCTTTGATGCTCGCGATCCCTTGGGGCAGCGAGGCGAGAACCAGCAGCGGCAGCAGTGCTGGGTGCAAAACGGTGATGACGCAGGCGGCGGATACCAGGGAGGCCGCGGAGGCCATGACGTCCTGCGATTCGGTGATCAGGTCCTTGGCCACTTCCGCGCCACGGTCGGCCGCGTCCCGCCGGTCGTTGTATCCGGGGTTGTCGTAGGCAGCGAGTTCGGCGCTCACCGCGGCGTCCAGCAACAACAGCTCAGCCTCACGTCCGATGCGCGGAGCCAGACGGCTGGAGACGTTGTAGACCGCGATGCCCAGCAACGCTCGTAAGCCGGTCGCCGCCGCGAGAACGATGAGGGAGGGCAGCGCGGTGTGCAAGCGCTCGGTGATGTGGCCGGAGGATATCAGGGCGCTGATCGTGCCGGTCATCGCGAGGAGGCCGAAGGCGTCGAAGCAGGCGGAGGTCGCCTGGCAGACGAGCAGGATCACCACGGACCAGCGGTCGACCCGCCACGCCATCGCCAGGGCGCGGCGCAGGAGAAGCGGAAGACGCCGGGTCATGGACCGAGGACTCATCTCGTGCGACGCGAGCCAGCCCTTGTCCTCTTCGAATGGGAACTTCAGTTCCTCCTCGGTGACTTGGTTCTCTTCTGTGTGTGCTGTCGCACCGTCTGCCTGGGTCATGCGGCCCCCTCCGGACGCCTTGTCATGGCCGAGCCGCGAGAGAAAGAATCGGCCGAGGAGTTGGTGTGCGTGACGAGGGCGGCGAGGAAGGACAGCGAGCGCTGCCAGGCGGCGGCCGTGGCGGCAGCGGAGTGATCTGAGTGGTGAGTGTCGGTGAACAGATGGGCTGTGTCCGGGTAGATGTACGTCTGCAGCAGGTGCCCGGTCCTGCGGACACTGACCTGCCAATCCCGCAGCCACGGCATGTGAGACACATCCTGACTCCCCAGGTGGAGCTGGACCGGCAGCGGCCTGTCGCGTGGCCGCCCGGGTGGCGCGCTCAGGCCGTGCAGCAGCAGAAGCCCGGCGGCGTCCGGGTCGTTGTTGGCGAGTTGCTGGGCCAGCCATGCGCCGAGTGAGAATCCGGCGTAGACGCGTCGCGCGCCCATCGCCTGAGATTCCCGTCGGGCGCGGGAGAGCAGTTCAGGCAGGCCGATGCGGTCTCGCAAGGCGAGGCCGCCCTCCGGTGAGGCGACCGGCGTTCCGTAGTACAGGTCGGGCACGATGACGCGGTGGCCGTGGCGCTCCAGCGTTCGGGCGGCATCCAGCACCGGGGGCCGCAGGCCGTACGCGCTGTGCATCAGCAGTACGGTCAGGCCCGTCTGGCCGGGCTGGTGGGGTTGGTGGGTGGTCACTTCGGTCATCGCACGCACCGCCATTGAGAGGGCACCAGCACTGATCCCGCAGCCGTCAACTGGCAGCTCCAATCGGCGGGGCCCGGGCGTCCCAGGTCTTCCCAGCGGTCCAGCCGCCGCCGCAGTTCGTCCACCAGCCGCTGATCCCCGATGCGGTGGACGGCGTCGCGGCCCAGGCGCAGCAGGCCCAGCTGCGGGTCGGCCAGGCCGCAGCCGATCGCCGGATCGTAGGAGGTCCGGACCACCCGGGAATCGAGGCAGGCGAGTGAGAACCACAGGTCGCGGTAGCCGTCGTCGTCGAGTTCCGGGATGATCCCGGTATGCCAGCCTTCGGAGGTCAGTGCGTGCGGATCGGGCCATGACAGCGGCCAGGGCGCGTCGGCGAGTTTTCCTTCCGCCCTGATGAAATCGGTCCACACCACGCCGCGCCCCATCAGCTCACCGTCCGGGGCGCGGTTCACGGCCAGCACCGGATGCGCTCCGCCGTGTCGTACCGGCACCACCACCAGCCCGTTTGGGGCGAGTTGGTCCACCCAGCGGGGGGAGACTCCCGCCACACCGACGGTCGCGATCACCCTGTCGTACGGGGTCTCGGCGGGGTGCCCCGCCCACCCGTCAGCGAGCCGGACGGATATCCCGGGCCGGTCCAGGTCGAGCCGCCGGAGTGCCGCCAGCGCTCCGGCGACCACCTCGGGCTGCGTGTCCACACTGGTCACCGTTCCATGCGGTGCCGTCAAGATGGACAGCAGGGCCGCGTTGTAACCGGTTCCGGCGCCGATCTCCAACACGTTCATCCCGGGTTCTGGACACATGGCCTCCAGCATCCGGGCCATCAGGGAGGGTGTAGAGCTGGAGCTGGTCGGCCGCCCGTCCGGGCTGACGTGGGTGATCAGCGGGTGGTCCGCGTACACGGCCTCCAGCAAGCCGGGCGGGACGGCATCCTGCTGAGGCACCTCGACGTAACTGCCGCCGCCCTGCTTGCCTAAGCCGGTGAAGAAGCCGGTCACACAGCGGTGCCGGGGCACGGTGGCGAAGGCGCGAACGACGGCGGCGGTGCGCAGCACGCCGGTGGCACGCAGCGCGGCCAGGAATGTGGCGGGTACGGCATCGTGCGGGCTCACCACGGAAGGCCCAGGAGGCACGGGCGGAGCGGGACGAGGGGACATAGAGAGTTCCTTTTGTTCAAGTGCACCGCGGCGGCCCCGACCAGCAGCCGAACGGTGTCGTACGGGTCGTCATCCACAGCACGTACCGGCTCACCACATACGCCGGTGAGTCGGTCCACGTGATTCGGAGGGCCGGTCATCCGTGTGACCGCAGTTCGGCGACTTTCGCACTGCCTGAGTCGGCAGTCTTCGTGGAAGACAAGTGAGGGCATGCGGAATTCCCCCGAAGAGCGGGGAGCCGCAGAACGAGCGGGTGCCCAGCGCATTCGGGTACGGATTTCCCGGGCGGTGCCCGGGCCGAGCATAAGCCGATGTCAATTTCCACACGTATTTTCGGTGCAATATATTACGGTCGTACAGTCATTATAGGTCGGATAACAACCAACCGACGGGCAGCAGCCAGTGCAACTACCGGCCGCCGAGGCCTGATGGATTCGCTCGGGGTCGGCGGGGTTGAGATCGCCGATCCAGATATTCAGGTCGAACTCGGCGTCGAACTCGTCGGTCAAGGATTCACCGGTAATGACAGTCATGTCCTGCTCCTTCAACACGTATTCGCGAAAATTTCTGATTTTCCTCGGACGGGACCCGATGCCAGGGGAACTGGCCGGGCCGAGATCGACCATGTCGTTGTTCGGCTCGAAACTCTGTTCAGTCGAGCATCAGCAGAGCAGTCCAGCCGAGCGCGCCAGGCTCCCGGTCGCCGGTGGTGTCTGTGGTGGCATACTCCCGCAGTGCCAGGACGACGCCCGCAGCACCCTCCAAGAGGCCCGGGCGGTCCGCCACGACGGTCCCTGAATCGGACAGGGGGATGTGCTGGTAGCCGAAGCGATAGCCGGGGTCGAACAGCGCGACCACACTCTGGGCGAGTTCCGACGCACGAGCGGTGAGCAGCGGGTCACCGCTGTCCCGGGCGATCAGCACGGTACCCGTAAGCAGCCCGCCGAGGCCGTGGCACAAACTGGCGTCGGGCAACTCCAGCCTCTCCGGGGGGTGTTCGAAGACCGCCCGCTGCGCCGCGACAGCGGAGCGCTCCCACTCCGGGCGGCTGAAGGTCCGTCCGGCCAACTGGAGGGCGCGAGCGATGCCGGTGGTGCCGTAGCACCAGGACCCCACCCGGTCGAGAGGCGGCCCACCGCAGGGGCCGTTGAGCTCCTCCTCGGGGCTGGTCTTGCCCTTCCAATAGCAGCCGTACTCGTCATTGCGCTGCCGTTGCAGCAGCCATTCGGCGATCCGGCTCGCGGCCTCCTCGTGACCGGGGACGGTGATGCCTGCCCGACGTGCGGTGGCGAGCAGCGACAGCGGTCCGGCGATACCGTGCGCCGCGCCCGCGTCGATCACTCCCGGCGGGAACGGCCCTTGCTCGGCCTGCTGATCGGCGGGCAGCGTGTACCAGCCGGGCAGGGCGGTGCCGCGGGCGCTGATCGGTTCGCTGAGCCGGACCAGGTACCGGCAGATCGCCGCCACCATGTCCCGGTGGGCGTCGTGGCCGGCCAGTACATGGCCTCCGAGGAGATACCGGCCCACGCCGGTGAGACCGCCGATGGCGTCGAACGCCGCCACGGTGGTCAGCGGCAGGCCGGTCTCGAGTCGTGCCTGCTCGGCGCTCAGGAGTACCCGTGTCCGGTGCAGGATGCGTTCGTCGAGGGTGGCGAGCATCCCGCGGTAGTGGTGCGGGGCCGTTGCCGCGGTCAGTGCTGCGGCGGCCAGCGACGGCAGCCCACCCCATAGGCCTTCTCCGCTGGGGCCCGAGGCCGGCATCAGCTCTACAGCGGCGCTCAGGTGAGCGTGCGCCCGCCGCTGGGCCTGCGGGTCCTGGCGGCCCATCTCCGCGAAAAGCACGGCGGTCCCGGCAAGTCCTTCGGTAAGTGAGTGCGCCGGCGCCATCGGGATCGCGCCGAAGGAGGGGATGACGTCGAAGAGCGCGTCTTCCTCCCATAGTGCTGACACCTTGGCCGGCTCGGTGAGGCGCTCAGCCACCTCGGCGATCACCGTGTCGACCGGGTTACGGCCCGCGCCACTGGATTCGGGCATGGTGGGCTCGGCCTGTGCTCGCATGGTGTTCATCCGTTCCTTCTCGCGTTCTCACGCTTGCGCTCGGGGTGCGGGGCGGCTTGTCCGTGCAGGGCGTTCGTGCGGTCCTGGTATGCCTGCAGGGCGCCGCGGGCCATGGCTTGGGCCCGCGCCTCCGAGGTGCTGTCGGCGCCGATGAGGCGGTTGTGGTGCATGTGCAGCAAGCTGGCCAGGGCGTGGCCCGGTGTTCCCCACGCGTCTCCGCTGCCGCCCAGCTCCCGCAGCACCTGCCCGTAACGGGCCACCGCTGCGGACCTGGCTTTCCAGGCCGCTGCCGCTGTCGCGCTCAGTGCCAATGCAGGCGGCGGGTCGGCGGTGGTGCCGGGATCGATCAGGCGCAGGCACTCGGAGCGGTGTGTGCGGAACATCCGGTGGTGCTCTTCGTCTTTGGGGTACCTGGCCAGCAGCCAGGCGGCTGTGGCGCCGTGTCTCGGGTGGAAGGCGCCTACGATGCTGCTGAAGTTGACGGCCGCCGTGAGTTCGGGTGGCACGCGCGGTCCGTCCCCGGTACTGGCCAGTTGGGCGAGGACGGCCGTGCTGTCGGTGTGGAAGACCTGCTCGGCGGCGGTCATGGCGGCAGGGCCGCCGTAGCGTTCCAGCTCTGGATGGTAGGTGTCCAGCACCAGATTGCCGGCGAGTCGGGCCTGCCGCAGCCCGTCCACCCAGTCGCGGAGGGTGGGCAGTAGACGGGCGGCGAGGGCGGTCGGGTCACCGTGGAATCTCAGCCGCAGATGGGATTCCGGGTCGTGGTAGCGCAGGAAGAACCAGCGGTCCACTTCGCCGGCAACGGCCGTGAGAAGCCGGGGGAGATACCTGGTGAGGATCGTGTCCTGCGCCGCGAGGGGAGAATAGAGCTTGGCGTAGAGCCACTCACCACCGGGAGCGTGGCCCAGACTCTGCTGCTCGGAGCGGAGCCGCATGACGGGTCTGGCCGGGCGCTGCGGCGGCGTCTCGGGGCGTGCCCCGGTGTCTCGCCGGGGAATCATGGGGAAGATGAGTTCATTGACATAGGCTCCACCGGACCTGCTGAGCCAGCCGTAGGAATCGGCGTCTGGCGTCTCAACGAGCTCGGTCTCCGGCCGCCGCTGCAGTTGCTGACGCAAGAGGTCGAGATGGTGCGGTTCGTCCAGGTCGATACGGGTCCTGTTGTCCAGGAACTTCATGACGACGTACCGGGGCACTCGCCACCGCCGTCGCCATCGGGCGAATTGGTCGGCCCACTCCTCGAAGGGCAGGCCGGTGGACCGCAACGACTGGTCGGGCAGCCACCGGGCCGCGCTCAGCACGCTGCGTCCGTACCGGACCCGGGGCACGAAGGGCAGCAGCGCCGCCGCGCTGCCCCAGGACCAACTAGTGCGGGCCTGGGCCTGGTTCACGGTGATATCGATCAGAAAACGCACCGGGTTGGGGGCAGTGGCGTAGTTCAGCATGTGCCCGCGATGGGGCGCCACCTCCCTGCCCAGGGATTGGGAGAAGACGTGGAACCAGTCGGTGCTCGCGGTCACGACGAGATCGTCCAGCCCCAGTGCCTCAGGGGCACTGCGGTCGTCGAACCAGCCGACGGACAGCCGGTGGGGCACCCACCAAGGCGCACGGGCCAGGAGGCCGAAGTGGCTGGTGCGGGGCCGCCAGGAGACCTGGATGGGCAGCGCTCCGGAAGCAGGGTTCGCCTGCCTGACGAACGACGTGAGATCGTCGGTGTTGTCGAGAAGCCGGGCGAACCTGCCGAAGGCCCCGGCGTAGCAGTCGGCACCCGCCTGATGGATAAGCAGGCGGAAGTCTCCGGCGTCCAGGTCCGCGCAACTGCGGGCGAGAAGTGTGGCGTACACGTCGCAGAACCCCGGGGCACCGTCCGCGCGTACCCCGTTGTCCAGTCGTTCGATGAGATCGTCGGTGAGGACCGTCTCGGATGACCCCTCCAGAGCAGCGGCCTGGGCGAGGGAGCTGAGCAGCTCATCGCGGTTTCGGAGGTGGTCGGGGGCTGGTGAGGGATTGATCCACCGGTGCGAGGGGGGCTGCTGGTAGGTGGCGGGGGCACCGAGCCCGGTGGCGGGATCCAGCAAAGTGCGCAGCGGCACCGGCTGTTCGGTGCCGTAGCGTTCCAGGAAGTCCCGGTGGTAGTCGACAAGATGCTGCTCGATCCGGGCAGGTGGCGCGATCTTGAGCATGACGTCGGCGGCTCGTTCGGCTTCGGTCGCGACCTCACGGGGTAAGGTGACGTGGGCGTCGAGCCGCAGATCGGTGGCGATCAGGTGTCGGCTGGGCTGAATCCGCCGCATCCGTTCGGTGACCGATGTCCACAAACGCACGCCTTCCCCGGGGGCGAGGCGGCGGTAAGCGGCCAGTTCCTCATGCACAGTGCGCAGCTCGGTCAGCTCTGGCAGCTCCTCGGGCGGGATCCCGCCCAGGATGCGAAGCACATATCCGAGCGGATCAGGCTCGTCGGAGGGAGGAACGAGGTCGGTCACCAGGACCTGATGGTCCACCAGGCTGCGCAGTAGGCCGTCGATGGCTTCCCCGGAGGCGCGCGGGAAGGATCGCCGCAGCGAGTCAGCCAGCTCAGGGAAGCGTACCGGTTTGGCCACCGCGGCCAGCGTGGCCCGGACCGGCGCGCTGTGCCGGAGAGATACCACGGTGGGGGCACGGGTGTCGTCCGGTTTGGCGAGGCTGACAAAGGTCAGCTCAACGCGGCCGTCCCGGACGATCACAAGATCATTGGCGACAACGCGCAGGTGACGCAGGACCGTTAAGTCCCGCTGCCACCGCTCCACCAGCGTCAGCAGCCAGTTCATATCGGGGACTGCCGATTTGGTGTGGCCCGCGCCGAGGACCACCTTGGCCGTCCCGCCGAAGCGCACCGCGGCGGCCCCGGCCAGCAGTCCGAACGGCGTGGTGCGGGTCGTCATCCGCAGCCAGTACCTGCTCACCGCATACGCGGTGCGCCGGGTTATCCGCCCTCCGTGCCCGGCCAGCGCGTCACCGAGTGACGCGCTGGAGACGAGCAGTGCCTCGTGGATTTCCGGTGTGGAGGTCAGCGTCTTCACATGGGACCGCAGCGCGGCGGCATCCGCACCGCGCAGATCGGCTGTGGCCGCGGTTGCCCTGTCGAGCGGGAGCAGCGGAGCGCGCAGCAGCGCGATGTCGGCGCACTGGAAGACAGGGGCGTGGCCGCCATCCGACGCGGCGGAAGACGAGACAAGACGCACGGAATTCCTCCGAAGAACTGGAACTCAGAAAACGGGCGGACGCACGGGCAGTTCCAAGAGGGTGCCCGGGCATCCGTGTCAGTTGCAGACATAACCGGTGCAATTACAGCTGCAACTGCAAGTGACCAGGGTAGGACCGCCGCATGGCTGGTCGGTGCAGTAGGCCGTCACGCTGCACCCTGTTCCCTGTTCCTCCCGCGCAGCACATGGTACAGCTGGTGCCAAAGGTCACGATTCGGTGGATCCTATCGGGCTCGGCGGGATCAGTATCATCGATCCGGATATCCAGGTCGAAATCATCATCGAATTCCTCGACTGCAAATTCACTGATTGATACGGTCAACATTTGTTCCTTTCCACTGGTCGTCATGGTAGTTTTCTGGTTTTACCCTCGAAAACGAATTCCGACACCGGAGTCAGCTGAAATTTCCTAGCGGCCAGAAATTAAAGTTGTTGCAGTATCGGGCCGAAGCACGGTAGAACCCGGGTCTGGCGTTCGTGTTGCAACCGGTCGAGGGGATAGCAGGGGAGCTCCTCCGGTTCAGTCGAGCATCAGCAGGGAAGTCCAGCCGAGCGCGCCAGGCTCCCGGATGTGAGCGGTGTCGGCGGCCGCGTACTCCCGCAGCGCGAGGGCGATGCCCGCGGCACCCGTGATGAAGCCCGGCCGGTCCGCCACGACAGTCCCCTGCTCGGGCGGGCAAGAGTAGCGGTAGCCGAACCGGTGGGCCGGGTCGAATTCCGCGATCACGGTCTGGACGAGTTCCGACGCGTGAGTGGCGAGCACCGTATCGCGGCTGTCCCGGGCGATCAGGACGGTGCAGGCGAGCAGCCCGCCGATGCCGTGGCAAAGCCCGGCGTTGGGCAGTCCGAACTGCACCGGGGAGTGGTCGAAGACCGCCCGCTGCGCCTCGACAGCGATGCGCTGCCACTCCGAGCGGCCGAGCACCTGCCCTGCGAGCTGAAGCGCGCGGGCGATGCCGGAAGTCCCCCAGCACCAGCTCGCCACCCAGTCCGTGGGAGGCGTTCCGAGCGGGCCCGTGAGCTCTTCCTCAGGGCTGACCTTACCGTTCCAGTACAAGCCGTACTGGTCCTTGTGTAGCCGTCGCAGCAGCCATTCGGCGATCCTGCTTATCGCTTCCTCGTGACCTGGGATGGTGATGCCTGCCTGCCTGGCGGTGGCGAGCAGCGACAGCGGTCCGGCGATGCCGTGCGCCGCGCCCGTGCCGATCACTTCCGGCGGGAGTCCGTCCGCGGCCCGCTCCTCGCCGCGCAGCACGTACCAGCCGGGCAGCGCGGCTCTCCGGACACTGATCGGCTCGATGAGCCGGACCAGGTACCGGCAGATCTCCGCTACCGCGTCCCGGTGGGTGTCGTGCCCGGCCAGGACATACCCTCCCAGGAGGTACCGGCCCACGCCCGCCAATCCGCCGACGGTGTCGAACACCGCCGCGTCGCTGAGCGGAAGGCCCGCGTCGAACCGTGCCTGCTCGGCGATCAGAAGTGTTCGGGTCCAGTGCAGGATGCGTTCGTCGAGGGTGGCGAGCATCCCGCGATAGTGGTGCGGGGCCCCTGCCGTGATCACTGCCGAGGCGGCCAGCGACGGAAGCCCGCCCCACAGTCCGCCTGAACCGGAAAGTGATGGTCGCATACGCTGGACGGCGGCGCTCAGGTGGGTGTGCGCCTGCCGCCGGGCCTGCGGATCCTGGCGGCCCATCTCCGCGAAGAGTACGGCGGTCCCAGCCAGCCCTTCGGTGAGTGAGTGCGCCGGTGCCACCGGGATGGCGCCGAAGGCGGGGTAGAAGTCGAAGAGTTCGTCTTCCTCCCACAGTGCTGACACCTCGTCGGGGTCGGTGAGACGGCCTGCCACTTCGGCGGCCACCGCGCTGGCCGCGGCCCGGCCCGCCTCGACGGCCTCGGCGGCTTCCGTGGCGTCGGCGGTGCCGGAGGTGGTGGGCTCGGCCTGCGCTCGCATACTGTTCATCCGTTCTTTCTCACTGGGATTTCTTGCGCTCAGTGGGTGCGGGAGGCCGGTCGGTTCAGAGCGTTCGCACGGTCCTGGTGCGCCTGCACGGCGCCGCGGGTCATGGCCTGGGCCTGCGCCTCCGACGTGCGGTCGGCGCCGATAAGCCGGTTGTGGTGCATGTGCAGCACGCTGGCCAGCGCGTGAGTGGGCGTCCCCCATGCTTTATCGCCGTGCTCCAGCTCACGCAGCACCTGCCTGTAGCGGGCCACCGCTACGGACCTGGCCCGCCAGGACGCGGCGGCATCCGCACTCAAGTCCAGGCCAGGCGGCGGGCCGGCGGCGGTGCCGGGACCGATCAGGCGCAGGCACTCGGAGCGGTGTGTGCGGAACATCCGGTGATGCTTCTCGTCTTTCGGATACTGAGCCAGCAGCCAGTCGGCTGCCGCACCATGCGCTGGGTGGAAGGCGCGCACGATACCGGCGAAGTTGACGGCCGCCACGAGCTCGGGCGGCACCCGCGGATCATCCCCGGTGGTGGCGAGTTGGGCAAGCACGGCCATGCTGTCGGCGTGGAAGACCTCCTCCGCGGCGGTTATCGCCGCAGGCCCGCCGTAGCGTTCGAGCTCCGGATGGTACGTGTCGAGCACCAGCGTCCCGGCGAGTCGGGCCCGCCGCAGCCCGTCCGCCCATCCGTGGAGCGCGGGCAGTAGACGGGCGGCGAGGGCGGTCGGGTCACCGTGGAATCTCAGCCGCAGATGGGATTCCGGGTCGTGGTAGCGCAGGAAGAACCAGCGGTCCACCTCGCCGGCAACGGCCGCGACAAGCCGGGATAGGTGCCGGGCCAGGATCGTGTTCTGCGCCGCGCGCGGGCAGTAGAGCTTGGCGTAGAGCCACTCGCTGCCGGGGGCGTGGCCGAGACTGTGCTCCGGCGAGCGCAGCCGGAAGGCGGGCTCTGCCGGGCGCTGCCGCGGAGCCTCATGGCGTGCCCGGCGGGGGACCATGGGGAAGACGAGTTCATTGACATGGGCGCCGCCGGATCCGCTGAGCCAGCCGTAGCCGTCGGCATCGGGCGCCTCGACGAGCGTGGTGTGCGGCACTTCCCGCAGTTCCCGGCGGAGTATGTCAAGGTGGTGCGACTCGTTCAGGTCGATACGGATCCTCCGGTCCATGAACTTCATGACCACGTGGCGCGGCACTCGCCACCGCCGCCGCCAGTCGGTGAACCGGTCAGCCCACTGCGCGAGGGGAAGGTCGGGGCCGTCGCGCAACGACGGGTCGGGCAGCCACCGGGCCGGGGTCAGCACGCTGCGCCCGTAGCGCACCCGGGGCAGGAACGGCAGTGCCGCGGCGCTTCCCCAGTCCCAGACGGGCTGGGCTGCGGCCCGACTCGCGGCGACATCGATCAGGAAGCGCACGGGATTCGGGGCGCTCAGGCAGTTCAGCAGGTGTCCGCGGCTGGGTGCCACCTCCTGGCCTAGGGAGCGGGAGTACACGTGCAATCGCTCGGTGCTCGCGGTCACGACGAGATCATCCAGTCCCAGCGCCCCCGGGCAGCCGCGGTCGTCGAACCAGCCGACGGACAGCCGGTGGCGCAACCACCAGGGCGCGCGGGCCAGGTTACTGACGTGGCCGCCGAGAGGCCGCCAGGAGACCTGGACGGGCAATGCTCCGGAGGCGGGGCGCACCTGCTGTACGAAGGAGGTGAGCTCGTCCGCGCTGCCCAGCAGCCGGGCGAATCTGCCGTAGGCTCCGGCGTAGCTGCCACCACTGGGCATGTCGTGGACGAACAGCCGGAAGTCCCCGCTGTCCAGGTCCTCGCAGGAGCGGGCGAGCAGCGCGGTGAACAGGTCGCAGAAGTCCGGAGCGGCGTCCGCGTCTACCCCGTTGTCCAGCCGGTCGATAAGTTCGTCGGTGAGCTCCACCTCCAAGGAGCGCTCCAGGGCGGCGGCCTGAGCCAGGGAGGTGAGCAGCCCGTCGCGGTCGGACGGGTGGTGCGGGGCCGGTTGAGGGGGCGAAGTGGCCTGCCGTTCCGAAGGGGGGTACTGGTAGGTGGCAGGAACGCCGAGGCCGGTGGCGGGATCCAGCAAAGTGAGCAACGGGACCGGCTGTTCGGTGCCGTAGCGTTCCAGGAACTCCTGGTGGTATTGGGCCAGATACGGCTCGGTTTGGGTCGGCGGTGCGATCTTGAGCAGAATGCCGGCGGCTCGTTCCGCTTCAGCGGCGACTTCGCGCGGCAAGGTGACGCGGGCGTCGAGGCGCAGATCGGCGGCGATCAGATACCGGCTGGGCTGAAGCCGCCGCATCCGCGTCGTGACCGATTTCCACACCTGCCGTCCCTCGCCGGGGGCGAGCCCTCGGTACACGGCCAGTTCGTCGTGCACGGTGCGGAGTTCGGAGAGTTCCGGCAGGTCCTCGTGCGGGATGCCGCTCAGGACGCGCAGCACATGTCCGAGCGGATCGGGGTCGTCGGGCGGAGGAACGAGATCGGTCAGCAGGATCTGGTGCTTCACCAGTTGCCGCAGCAGGCCTCCCACGGTTTCCCCGCCCGCATGCGGGAAGGAGCGCCGCAGCGACTCGGCCAGCTCGGGGAAAGACACCGGTTCGGCCGCCGCTTCCAGCGCTGCCTGGACCGGCGCGCTGTGCCGTAGTGACACCGCGGCAGGGGCGCGAGTGTCTTCTGCTTCGGCGAGGCTGACGAAGGCCAGCTCGACGCGGCCGCCCCGGACTGTCGCGAGGTCGTTGGCGACAACCCGCAGGCGGTGCAGCACGCGTGGTTCCCGCTGCCACCGCTCCACCAGGGTGAGCAGCCAGTTCATGTCGGGTATGGCCGCCTTGGTGTGGGCCGTGCCGAGCACCGCTTTGGCGGCGTCGCCGAAGCCCGCCGCAGCGGTCCCGGCCAGCAGTCCGAACGGTGTCGTGCGGGTCGCCATCCGCAGCAGGTATCGGCTCATTGCCTGCGCGGTACGCGGGGTCACCCGCCCATCCGGCCTGTCCAGCGCGCCACTGAGCGACGCGCTGGACACCAGTAAAGCCTCGTGGACTTCCGGTTCCGAGATCAGGCCCGTGATGTAGGCCCGTAACTCAGCCGCCTCCGCACCGTCTAAGCCTCCCCTCGCCGCGGCCGCCCTGCGCAGCGGGAGCAGCGGAGCACGCAGCAGCGCGATATCCGCGCACCGGAAGGTAGAAACGGATCCGCTGGCCGACGCGGCGTAAACGGCGGAAGGCGGGGCAGGACACACGGAATTCCTCCGAAGAGCTGGTACTGGCGCGAGGGGCGGAAGCCCGGACATTCTGGAGAGGGCTGCCCGGACATCTGGCCTGCGTCAGTTACAGGCTGCGTTGCAGGTGTAGCCGTAGCACGAGAAGTTATGGACCGTTGGCCAAGGGGCGTCCATTCAGCCGAAGTTCTTGACCGGACCGAGGTCATGCTGCGTGTAGGTCAGCGTTTTCATGTTGAAGTCCAGTTCGTACAACTCGTCCTCCTTGAGGACCCGGCAGATGTCATCGCCGTATCCGACCCAGCTGGAGACTGTCTCGCACGTCTGCTTGGGCACCGGGTTCTTCTGGTTGATGAGGTCCGGGTGCTTCGACGGGTTGACGTATGGGCACTTACCGCGCTTCTTGTAATCGTCGATCACCAGCCGGTAGATGTCGTTGCTCAGGGACGCGTTGTATTCGCACAGTCGACGGCCGCTCAGCGCGGCTGCCCGCGGTGCCGTTACGGCCGTCAGACCGGCGCCGGCAAGACATGAAACGGCGAGTGCGAGTACGGCATACCTGCCGAATTGCAGACGCCGACCATTCGTACGGACGGAAGATAACACAGACCTGTCTCCTTGTTGTCGGGCAACGAAAATTCCACTCTTCGGGCATTCCGATGCGGGAATGCCCGGGCATACAGCGGATATCAGTTGCA
Source organism: Streptomycetaceae bacterium (assembly GCA_019243445.1). GTDB lineage: Bacteria > Actinomycetota > Actinomycetes > Streptomycetales > Streptomycetaceae > Streptantibioticus_B. Next base: position 18,874 of record JAFAUH010000388.1, read on the forward strand.
GTACGTGGTGGTGCACCAGTGGCCGGTGGGCGGACAACAGTAAGAAGATCCTGTGGGCGGACACCCACAGCACCCGGTACAACTGGCGTTTGGCGTCACCATCAAGTCGTTCCGGCCGGGTTCGGCTGGAACGAGATCGTCGATCCGGATATCGAGGTCGAAGTCGTCGACGGGCTCGCCGGCCAGAAATTCACTGATGCTGGCTACCATACCCTGCTGCTGTTCGCCGCGATCCGTCTGCCTGGCGGTTTTCTCGAGCTGGATCCCGATGACCGGTCAGCGGAACTTCGCTGCCGGACCGAGATTAAAGATATCGGTGTTCGGATCGAAGCTCTGACCGTCGAGCTTCTGGATCACATACAGCGTGTCTTCGGCCAGAATCCCGCAGATATCGTGATTGTACTTGGACTCGTACTGGAGGGAGGCGGAGAGCCGCTCACAAGTGAGCTTCGGAACGGGGTTTCGATTGGTGATCAGGGCAGCGTACTTGGTCTGGTCGATGTATGGGCACTCCCCGTCTTTCTTGTAGTTCACGACTACGTAGCGGGTGAGCTTGAGTTCGGGCACGTGCTGCCCGTTCACGTACATGCAGTCCCGGCGCCCGGACATGGCGTGGGCGTTGCCGACGCCGGCCAACAGGGCCCAGCCGCCGACCAGTACCGCCATGGCGAGCAGGGCTGCGAT